>VMSS01000102.1 GCA_013791995.1 Desulfurivibrio sp.
AGATGGGGAACACAAGAACAGACTCGACATTAAACGTCAGGGGCTGACCCCTTTTGTTAATTTTGCCAGAGTGCTGGCCCTGAAGCATTGCGTCAAGGAAACCAATACCCTGGCTCGACTGAAAGCCCTGATGGAGGGAGAATGGATTCAAGGAGAGCTATGGTCCGCGGCCAGCGAGGCCTACGAACTTCAAATGCAGCAGCGCCTGGTGCACCAATTGCGGCAGATTGAGGCAGGAATCCTTCCCGACAATTATATCGATCCGGCGGATCTTTCCGACCTGGAGCGCAGAATGTTCAAGGATGCCTTTGCGGTCATTGAAAGACTGTATGGCGTACTGGAGCAGATGTATCCGGTGACATAATGCTGAATATCTTTAAACCAAGCTCCTGGTTTGTCCCGCCCCATCCGCTCATTGTCAAAAATCGTGAGACCTTTGCCCGATTTGATCAATCACGTCCCCTTGCCGAATATACTTTTGTGGTCTGCGACACTGAACTCACCGGTTTTGACCGGAAATGCGATGAAATCATCTCCATTGGCGCTGTTCTCATCCGGGACATGCAGATCGATCTTGGCGCCACCTTTCACCGGTATATCCGGCCCAAAAACACCAAGCACACCCAGGCCACCCTGATCCACAGGATTACCCCGCAACAACTTGCGGCAGCTCCGCCTTTGGAGGAAGTACTACCGGCTTTTATCGAGTTTGCCGGGGCCGGTCTCATGGTGGGACATTGCGTGGCGCTTGACATGGATTTCTTGAACAGGGCCGCCCACAAGGTTCTGGGCGGGACCCTGTCCAACCCGGGAATTGACACCATACGCATGGCCCAGGGCTATCGGCGGGTGTTGTCCGGGCATTTTCGTAACGAAGAAGAAGAACATTCACGCAGCTACTCCCTGGAAGATCTGGCCAAAGAGTATCATCTCCCAATGTTCAAGCCCCATGACGCCTTTGAAGATGCAATGCAGACAGCATACCTCTTCCTCTTTCTTCTGAAAAAATTCAGAAAGGGCGGCTTGCTGACCCTGAAAGAAATCTATCAGGCCGGCAGGGTGTAAAACTACTGCATGTTGCCCATCAGTTTCCTGCATAAGCAATGCACGGGGTAGTCATTTCCCGATACCACTTGAATCCTGTGTTATCGTTACTCCCCCAGTTGATTAGGACGAACCGCATTACTTCGAGCACGCTTTTAAATTCCGTTGACATCAATGACAAGACCAGTATATATACCCAATTTACTGGCGTCTTACGCAAAGTTCATTTTTTTTGATAAAAAAACTTTAAACGAGGATGGAGAAAAACATGAATAACGCTCAGAAGTACTGGCAGGCGAATATCCGGCTTGTAATCGGCTGCCTGCTTGTCTGGTTTTTTGTTTCGTTCGGCTGCGGTATTTTATTTGTCGATCAACTGAACGCCTTCCGTCTGGGCGGCTATCAACTTGGCTTCTGGTTTGCGCAGCAAGGATCTATTTATATCTTTGTGGCACTCATCTTTTTCTACGCCTGGCGTATGAATCAGCTTGACCGTAAATTCAACGTCGAAGAAGCGTAAGGAGAACTGAACATGTCGAATTTGATGATTACCACCTACCTCGTGGTCGGTGCCACTTTCGTTCTTTACCTGTATATCGCCGTCAAAAGCCGCGCCAAAAACACCGGTGAATTTTATGTGGCCGGCAAAGGCGTCCATCCGATACTCAACGGCATGGCCACCGGTGCCGACTGGATGTCCGCCGCCTCTTTCATCTCCATGGCCGGAATGCTCGCCATGGGCGGCTATGGCGCCTCCGCTTACTTGATGGGTTGGACCGGCGGTTATTGCCTTTTGGCCATGCTCCTTGCTCCCTATCTCCGCAAGTACGGTAAATACACGGTTCCTGAATTTATCGGGGATCGCTTTTATTCCCAGACCGCCCGTTTTGTCGCCATCATCTGCCTTATCATTGCCTCACTGACGTACGTTATAGGCCAGATGAAGGGCATCGGCGTGGCCTTCTCCCGTTTCCTGGAAATGCCCTTTGATGTCGGCCTCTTTATCGGTATGGCTATCGTCTTTGTCTATGCAGTTCTCGGCGGGATGAAGGGCGTCACCTACACCCAGATCGCCCAATACGTTGTCTTGATTTTTGCCTACACCATTCCTGCGGTCTTCATCTCCATCCAACTCACCGGCAATCCTCTTCCTCAGTTGGGCCTGGGGTCGACCTTGAGCGGAAGTGAAGGGATATATCTTCTTGATAAGATCGACAAGATAGTGGTTGATCTCGGTTTTAAGGCCTATACCTCGCAAAAGGGAAGCACCCTGGACATGTTCCTGTTGACCATGTCTCTGATGATCGGCACCGCTGGTCTTCCCCATGTTATCACCCGCTTCTTCACCGTACCTAAGGTCAAGGATGCCCGTTCCTCTGCCGGTTGGGCCCTTGTCTTTATTGCCATCCTGTACACCACTGCCCCGGCAGTTGGTGCCATGGCCCGCCTGAACCTGACGAATACCATTCAGACCGGAGAGATTGGCTCACCCGAGGGAAACCTCGTTATTGAGGAGCGTCCGCAGTGGATGCACAATTGGGAAAAAACCGGCCTTCTTGGTTTCGAAGACAAAAACGGTGACGGCAAAATCCAGTATTACAGTGACAGCGGCCTGAG
>VMSS01000218.1 GCA_013791995.1 Desulfurivibrio sp.
ATCAAGGAGACCAAGCTTTCCCACAGTTATCCCCATTGCTGGCGCTGCAAAAAACCGGTGATTTTCAGGGCCACCGAGCAGTGGTTCATCTCCATGGAGGCCAACGACCTGCGCGACAAGGCCTTGGCCGCGATCAAGGACGTGAAATGGATACCCCAGTGGGGCATGGAGCGCATCCTTGGCATGGTGGAGAATCGGCCGGACTGGTGCCTTTCCCGCCAGCGTACCTGGGGCGTGCCGCTCACCGTGGTGTATTGCAGCGATTGCGGCGAGGTGCTCAACGACGAGACCATCATGGGGCGGATCACCTCCCTTTTTGAAAAAGAAGGGGCAGATGCCTGGTTCAGCCATGATCTGGCCGATTTCGTCGGGCCTGACCCTAAGTGCCGAAAATGCGGCAGCAGAGAGTTCATCAAGGAGGAAGACATCCTCGATGTCTGGTTCGATTCCGGGGTGAGTTATGCTGCTGTTTTAGAGGAGCGGGCAGAGCTTGCCGCTCCGGCCGATCTGTATCTGGAAGGCAGCGACCAGCATCGCGGTTGGTTCCAGAGCGCGCTCCTTGCCTCAATGGGTACCCGGGGGATCCCCCCGTACAAGGCCGTACTCACCCATGGCTTTGTCGTTGACGGCCAGGGCAAGAAGATGTCCAAGTCCATCGGCAATGTCATTGCTCCGGAGGAGATCATCAAGAAATATGGGGCAGAGATTCTGCGCCTCTGGGTGGCTTCCGAGGATTACCGCGACGATATCAAGATCTCCGACACCATTCTTCAGCAACTGGCCGATGCCTACCGCAAGATCCGCAATACCGTGCGTTTTATTCTGGGCAATCTCTACGACTTTGACCCGGCCACGGATACGGTGCCAGACAGCGAGATGGACGAGCTGGACCGTTGGGCCCTGTATCAGTTTGAGCTTTTAAAGATGAAGGTGCTCAAGGGGTATGATGGGTTTGAGTTCCACCCCGTGTTCCATGGGCTGACCAATTTCTGCACGGTGAGCATGAGCGCTCTGTATCTGGATGTTTTGAAAGATCGGCTCTACACCCTGCCTGCCAATTCCCGCGAACGGCGTGCCGCCCAGAGTGCTCTCTACGAGATCGTCGATGGACTGACCCGGCTCATGGCTCCGGTCCTCACTTTCATGTCGGCCGAGGTCTGGGATTTTCTGCCAGGCATTGCCCAGCGCGAGGATAATGTCTGTGTCGCCCTGTTTCCGGAGTTGAAACCGGAACGGGTAGGGGACAAAGCGCTGGCCGAGAAGTGGGACAAGGTGTTGAAGGTGCGGGGCGAGTTGACTAAGGCGCTGGAGATTGCTCGACGCGATAAGGTTATCGGGCATTCTCTTGAGTCGGAGGTTGTAGTGGCCGCAGGAGGTGAGCTGGGTGAATTTCTGACAGCCAACTGGGAAACCCTGCAGAGCGTGGCCATTGTTTCTCGAATGGAGCTGATGGGCTCCCTGCCGGAGCCGGGTTTTGTCAGTACCGAACTGCCGGATCTCTCCGTGCTGGTACGCTCGGCCAGGGGAGAAAAATGCGAACGGTGCTGGCTGCGTTCCGAGGAGTTGGGCAGCGACACCGAGCATCCTAGCCTCTGTCCTCGCTGTACCACAGTGGTGACCAATTGAAAAATACCGAATCGCCCATTATCCCGTTGGTCTGGCTTTTGGTAGTGGTTGTTTTCGATCAGTTGACCAAGGGTTTGGTGATGGCCTATTTCGGCCTTTATGAGTTGAAGCCTCTCATCCCCGGTCTGTTCAATCTGACCTATCTCACCAACACCGGAGCAGCCTTCGGCATGCTGGCCGGAGCCCAGAGTGTTTGGCGGCAGGTGTTCTTTGTCGGGGTGGCCGTGGTCGCCATTGTGGTCCTGTTTTTTTCGTACCGGCAGTTTCGCAGTCAGGGCCGGATTTTCGCCCACGCCATCGGTCTGATTGCCGGGGGCGCGGTGGGCAATCTCATTGACCGGCTGCGTTTCGGAGCAGTGGTGGATTTCCTCGATTTTTATATCGGCACGCACCACTGGCCCGCCTTTAATGTGGCGGATTCCGCCATTACCATAGGGGTTGGTTTGTTCATCTTGGGAAGTTTGCTCTATCCGCCGCAAGAAAGTGAAAAATGAAAAGGTAAAAGTGAAAAATTGAAGGATATATCTTTAAATACCCTTCATCTGTGATGGAAATCTGAACAACGTCGAATTTACTTGAGGCAGGTGCTTTAACAGGGCTCTCCTGAATGTGCCGAAGGGCTCAGCACGAGCGCGGAATATATCAGTACGTAAAAGTAGCATCCGTTCGCCCTGAGCCTGTCGAAGGGTGTTGTGTTTGTGTTCTAATGTTTCGATATAATAAGAGAAAATGAAATCGGGGACTTCGGGTATGGCAGAGCAAAAAATAGCGGTTCTTTTTCCGGGGCAGGGTTCCCAGTTTTTAGGTATGGGCAAGGAGTTTCTTGAAACGGACCCCGAGGCCCGCGCACTCATGGGTATGGCAGAAAAGATAAGTGGTTTTCCGCTCATTCGTCTTTGTCAGGATGGCCCCATGGAGGAGCTTACCCGTACCGTGCATCTGCAACCGGCCATGACCGTGATGAATCTCATCTGTTGGCAGGCGTTGGCCAAGGCCGGGGTGAAACCGGCATTTTTTGCCGGTCACAGCTTGGGCGAATATGGAGCCCTTTCTGCCGCCGGGATCGTGAGCCCTGAGGAAACACTGGCTTTGGTCACCGAACGCGGTCGACTCATGGAGCGGGAAAGCGAGGCCAACCCCGGCGGGATGCAGGCGGTGGTCAAACTGAAGATTGAGCAGGTTCGTGCGATTGTGGAGAGTGCGCAGTCTCAGGGCCGGCTCACCGTGGCCAATCATAATTCAGGTGAACAAATTGTTATTTCCGGTGAGGTTGCTGCTCTTGATGCCGCAGCGGGATTGGTGAAGGAGGCAGGAGGTAAGGCCATTCCTCTCAAGGTGAGCGGCGCTTGGCACAGCCAGTTGATCCAGGGGGCAATCCCTGATTTTGAGCAGGCTATGGCGAAGAGTACCTTCAACTCCCCGCATACCCCGGTGCTGTTTAATGTGACCGCTGCCACGGAAAGCAATCCGGACGCCATCCGTGGGATCATGGCTCGGCAGATCGCCTCCACGGTGCGCTGGTATGAGATAGTTGAAAAGATGATGGCCGAGGAAGTGAGGGTCTTTATTGAGGTCGGTCCGAAAAACGTTTTGACCGGGCTGCTTAAAAAGATCATTCCGGCAGAGTACGAGCATCGCTGCTTTCAGTTCGATACACCCGAGGGGCTGGCAAAGATGCTGGAGGAACTGTAACAAGGAAAAGGCCCCCTGCCGCTTGGCTACCGCAGTGGGTTTAATGAGTGATAGATTGTTGCTTGACATCCTGCGTCCGGCAAAGTATCTTTGTCCGTTTTCCGGCCCGGAGAGGGTGAGTTTTGTCTTTTTCAGGAATTATTGCGGTTCCCGTAGTTTTCGGGGCTGCTTGAGTGATTGATCGAAATGTTTGAATCTCTTTCAGACCGATTACATGATGTTTTTAAACAGCTTCGTGGCCACGGCAGGCTGACCGAGGAAAATATCCAGGAGGCGCTGCGCGAAGTGCGCATGGCCCTGCTGGAAGCCGACGTCAACTTCAAGGTCGCCAAGGAATTTGTTGCCGCTGTCGCTGAGAAAGCGATTGGCCAGGAAGTAGTTGGTTCGCTGGCCCCGGGCCAACAGGTGGTCAAGATTGTGCACGACCAGCTGGTTGAGCTGTTGGGCGGACAGACCGCCACCCTCGATCTCAGCGGCCGTCAGCCTGTAATTATCATGATGGTTGGTTTGCAGGGGTCTGGTAAGACCACCACCTCCGGCAAGCTGGCCAAGATGCTGCAGGGCAAGGGACGCAAGCCCTACCTGGTGCCGGCCGATGTCTACCGGCCCGCGGCCATAGAGCAGCTGACCATTCTCGGCCAGAGCCTCGGGGTGCCGGTGTATCCCGCCGCCACCGACCAGGATCCGGTGGCGATTTGCCGGCAGGCCGTGCATGCCGCCCAGAGTGCTGGGTATGATACACTGATTGTCGATACCGCCGGCCGGCTCCATGTGGATCAGGAGCTCATGGGTGAGCTGGCCCGAATCAAGGATGCGGTGTAGCCCGCCGAGATTCTTTTCGTGGCCGATGCCATGACCGGTCAGGACGCGGTTACGGTTGCGGAAAAATTTAATCTCGATCTTGCCATCAGCGGCGTGATCCTGACCAAGATGGATGGTGATGCCCGCGGCGGCGCGGCCCTGTCCATCAAGAAAGTTACCCAGCGGCCCATCAAGTTTGTCGGTATGGGCGAAGGGCTTGATGCCCTGGAGCTGTTCCATCCGGATCGCGTTGCCTCCCGGATTCTCGGGATGGGCGATGTGCTCACCCTGATCGAAAAGGCCGAGGCCGTTGTTGATAAGGACAAGGCGGAAAAACTCGCCAAGAAGCTCAAGAAAGAGGGGTTTTCCCTGGAGGATTTTCTTGAGCAGATCCAGCAGATCAAGAAGATGGGAAGCCTGGAGCAGATCATGGGCATGATTCCGGGGATGAGCCGGCTCAAGCAGCTCAAGGATATGCCCAAGCCCGACGAAAAGGAATTGGGCAGGGTGGAAGCAATCATCAACTCCATGACCATCAAGGAGCGACGCAACCACGCTATCCTCAATGCGAACCGCAGGACGCGCATTGCCAAAGGCAGCGGCACCACGGTGCAGGATGTGAACAAGGTCATCAAGAGCTACACGGAAATGCTCAAGATGATGAAGCAGATGAGCGGCAAGCCCGGCGGATTGGGCTCCTTTGTTGGTGGACCGAAGAAAAAGAAACGGCCCAAGGGGCTTTGTCGGTAGATATACGTTTGACCGGCTTATATTAACAAAAGAATAACGCGGAGACGCAAAAGGCGCAAAGAGAACAGCTTGTTGTTGCAAATCAAGCTTTCTTGCACCTTGGCGTTCAGTGCGCCGTTGGTACGATAGATTACTTAGTTAGTTGGCAGGACAAAACGGCATAAAGAGCCGTAACGAAGGGTCATGATATTTCGTAACGGCTCTTAAATAACTCACAGGAGGAAACAACACCATGGCTGTACGGATTCGTTTGACCAGAATGGGCCGTAAGAAAAAACCTTTTTACCGCATTGTGGTAGCCAATGCCGAGGCTTCTCGTGACGGGCAGTTTCTTGAAGTGGTCGGCACCTACGATCCCTGCAAGGAACCCGCCGAGGTTGTCGTCAAGCAGGACCGGGTCAAGGTATGGCTCGACAAGGGCGCATTGCCTTCCGATACTGTGAAGACCTTGCTTGCCAAAGCAAGCAAGGCGGAATAATTCCCCATGAAGGATTTGGTCGCATTTATAGCCACCGCTTTGGTGGATGACCCCGCTGCCGTACAGGTTACTGAAACGGAAGGCGATGGCACCGTTGTTCTTGAATTGCGTGTAGCCAAAGAGGATCTTGGCAAGGTTATCGGAAAACAGGGGCGGACCGCAAGAGCCATTCGCTCGCTGCTGACCGCCTCCGCAGGCAAGGACAATCGCAAGGCCCGTCTTGAGATAGCGGAGTAGGATTTTTGAAAATCCTTGATGTCGGTTTTGTCCATGACGGCCAGATTGCGGTGGCTAAGGTTGTTAAAGCCCAAGGCATCAAGGGAGAGATCAAGGCCTACCCTTTTTCCGGCCGGCCTGAAGATTTCCTCGGTTACCGACAGCTGACTCTGGTTGAGGCGGAACATGGCCTGACCAAACCGTATGAGGTTGAGCAGAGCCGGCCACTGGGAAATTTTGTTATTCTTCGCCTTGTCGGACTTTCCGGTAGAAACGCGGCGGAAGATTTGCGCGGCTGGGAAGTGCGTGTCGCCTCGGAACTTTTACGCTCTCTTGAGCCGGGAACTTTTTACTGGCATGAGCTGGAAGGGCTGCCTGTGATCGATGATGCCGGGCGCAATCTTGGCCGGATCACTTCGTTTCTGGCCACCGCTGCCCATGATATCCTGGTGATTACCGGGGCTGGAGGCGAGTATCTGATCCCGGCAATTGATGAATGTGTTGCAGGCCTTGCTCCGGACGGAAAGGCTCTGGTGGTCACTCCTCCTCCGGGATTATTGGAAATGAATTCGGGTGGGATGGCGGACGATGTACGTTGAGGCAACCGCCAACAGGCATAATCCGCAAGAGATTGCGGTGTTGCCGGGAACTTTTTGTCCCTGTGTCACTGGTCAGTGAGCGTTGCTTCCGTGGGCGAGACCATCAGATTTGACGTACTGACGATTTTTCCGGAGTTGCTGGATTCTCCGCTTAAGGAGGGGATAATCCGCAGGGCTCAGGAAGCCGGGCAGATAGAGATCGCTTGCCATAATATCCGGGATTATGCGCTCGACAAGCATGCCATGACCGATGACCGCCCGTTTGGCGGCGGGGAAGGGATGGTCATGAAGCCGGAACCGCTTGCCGCAGCGGTGCAGGCTGTGCAAACCATGGCCCCGCAGCCCGGACGGGTAATTCTTTTGACCCCCCAGGGGCGACCCTATACCCAGGGTGTTGCCGAAGAGCTGGCCGGGTATAACCGGCTGCTTCTGGTTTGCGGTCGTTATGAAGGGGTGGATGAACGTTTTACCGCCCAGTATGTTGATGAGGAAATTTCCATCGGCGATTATATCCTCACCGGTGGCGAATTGGCAGCCATGATTCTCATAGATTCCATTTCAAGGCTAAGGCCTGGGGTTTTGGGATGTGCGGATTCGGCGGGGTATGACACCTTCAGTCGGGGCGGGCTTAAGTTTCCGCAGTATACGCGGCCCAGGATTTTTGAAGGAATGCCGGCTCCGGAAGTGCTTTTTTCCGGGGACCATGGTGCGGTTGCTGAATGGCGACTTGTTGCCGCTGTGGAAAGGACTTTTGTTAAACGACCGGATCTTGTTGCCGGGATGCGTTTTAGTCCCAATGAATTGAAGATGTTACAGCGGCAGGGACTTCTTGCCAAGCTGCGAGAAAGCGGCTGGAAAAGCCGGCCGGAGGAGCAGTGATTCAAGAAGGTGTGCAATGCCCAGAACAACCCGCCCTGCGGCTCGATCTGGCCTTGGTTCATTACCCTGTCTCCAACAAGAACGGAGAGACCATTGGCTCGGCGGTGACCAATCTCGACCTGCATGATATTGCCAGGGCAGGTAGGACCTTTGGCATCGACACCTTGTACATAGTCACTCCTTTCGCGGATCAGCAGGCGCTGGTCAGGGATATACTCGAGCATTGGCAGACAGGGCATGGGGCGACTTACAACCCGAAACGCAAGGATGCCCTGTCCCTGGTTCGGATCTGCAATGATCTGGCAGAGATGTACGAACTGGTAGAGGCCAAATGGCAGCAAAGGCCGATGATCCTTGCCACCAGTGCCAAGTCGAACGCCAACCAGCTGGATTATGCGGAAGCGCGACGGAGGATCTTTGCCGGAGAGCCGCATCTGATATTATTTGGTACCGGCTGGGGCATGACCCCGGAAGTTTTAGCGGAGGTTGACGCCCTGCTGCCTCCCATTACCGGGTTTGGCGAATATAATCATCTCTCTGTTCGATCGGCTGCGGCCATTGTTCTGGACAGGGTGTTGGGTAAGCATTGAAAAAACAGTGTGGGCGTGTATAATGGCCCAGTGGAATCCGTTACCTTAAGGGGTTGAAAGAGGAAAAACTATGAACATCATTGAGCAGATGGAACAAGAGAATATGCGGCATGACATACCGGACTTTCGTGCCGGTGATACCGTAAAGGTACATATCCGGATTGTCGAGGGCAACAAGGAAAGGACCCAGCTTTTTCAAGGGGTTGTTATCCGTCGTCGCAAAGGGGTCATGGGAGCCAGCGTTACCGTCCGTAAGATCTCCCATGGAGTTGGCGTGGAAAAAACCTTCCCGTTGTGCTCTCCCCGGGTCGATAAGATCGAGCTGGTGAGCGAAGGCCGTGTCCGTCGTTCGCGTCTGTACTATCTGCGCAATCTGCGTGGCAAGGCAGCGAGAATCAGGGAAAAAGGCATCAACTAATCTGTCCGTATTACCCCGGAGCAGGAGCAGCCATTTTGCTCCTGTGTCCCGGTATTTTCTATAGTACTGCCATTGCCGGGCCACGGGAAACCGTGGCCCTTTCATTCGTGGTCCTTTCGGATCAGGAGCCGTTGCGAAATAACGCTGTTTTCTTGACCGGTTCGATGCCGTGAGCATTTTCACGGCTCCGTAAGTCGATTGGTCCTGAGATGACAACACTATTCTGTGGCAGCGGCTTATCACATAAGGTGGTGCGTCTTGCCCAAGGCGATAACACTGTGGCCAGCCTCTTCTGCTGGAGACACCTTTGCCATTGAACGATCTTTGATCAGCCAAGGCTACACCACCGTGGCCGGCACCGACGAAGCAGGCCGGGGGCCCCTGGCCGGGCCTGTGGTTGCCGCCTGCGTCATTCTTCCGCCTCACTGCAACTATCAGCAATTCCAGGATTCCAAAAAGTTGAGTGCCAACGCCCGCAAGGAGTTGGTGCAACAACTCGTTGCCCTTGATGCCAGAGTCGGGGTTGGCATCGTTTCCCCTGCGGAGATAGATCGAATTAATATTCTGCAAGCCTCCCTGCTGGCCATGAAAAAGGCGGTGGAAAAACTGTCCGCATTGCCTGACTTTCTCTTGGTTGACGGCAAGTTTACCGTGCCGATGCCCGTGGAGCAAAAAGCCCTGATCAAGGGCGATTCGCGTAGCGCGTCCATCTCCGCTGCTTCCATTGTCGCCAAAGTGACCCGGGATGCGATCATGGAAGAATATCATCTCGAATATCCACAATATAATTTCGCCAGACACAAAGGGTATCCAACCGCTGAGCACCGCCGGGTTATCCGGGAAATTGGCCCCTGTCCCATCCATCGTTTGAGTTTTAAGCCGGTGCGCGAATGTTTGGAAAAATAAAGGAACTGGTCAAAATTCCCCTCGGGCAGCAGGGGGAGGAACTTGCCGGTCAGTATCTTTCTCGGCATGGGTATCGGGTTATTGTAAAAAATTACCGAACCAGGCAGGGGGAAATCGATATTATTGCCGAAGAGCAGGGAACCCTGGTTTTTGTCGAGGTCAAAACCAGACGCGGGCATCAGTGCGGTCATCCTTTTGAAGCAGTGACTCCAGCCAAGTGCCGGCAGATTTCCAAGGCAGCCTTGCAGTACCTGGCCGAGACAAAAAGGGAAGGGCAGCTGGCCCGTTTTGATGTGGTGGCGATAAGTTTTACCGGAGATGCTGCGCCGGTGATTGAACTTGCGAGAAACGCTTTTGATTTGTGCTATGGGGAGTGATGGTGCTGACTGCAGATGAAGGGAAATGTCTTCCCCTGGCTATTACCATGGGCTGCCCGGTGGGCATCGGACCGGAGATTATTCTGCGCCTTTTTTCCCAGGGTGGGGCGGAGGTATTCCCGGTGGTCATTGGTGATGGCGGGGTGTTGCGCCGTTGCGCCGATTCGCTTGGCATTGCAGTCCGGATCGTTAACTGGCAGCCGGGCGGGCCCTGTCAGCCGCAGACGCTCAATGTTCTCTCTCTGTCCGATCTTGGCAACGGATTGTGCTGGGGAAAACCAACCAGCGAAACCGGTCGAGCCATGGGGCATTATATCGAAGAAGGGGTGCGGCTTGTTCAGCAGGATAAACTGGCCGGGCTGGTGACCTGCCCCATCAGCAAGGGTGCGCTCAAGGCCGGAGGGTATCGCTTTCCCGGACACACGGAAATGCTGGCCGAACTTTGCCAGGCACAGGATTTTGCCATGATGATGGCGGGTTCCACGCTCAAGATTACCCTGGTTTCCATCCATCAAGCCCTGGCAGAAGTGCCTGGAGCCATTACCCGGGAATCGGTGCTGCGGATGATCGGGATTACCGGCAGGGCTTTGCGGGATGATTTTGGTGTGGCGCAACCCCGTCTGGCTGTTGCTGGTTTGAACCCCCATGCAGGAGAAGACGGCATGTTCGGTGATGAGGAGCAACGGATTATTGGTCCGGCTGTTGCGGCTGCTCGTCAGGCCGGTTGGCTGGTTGAGGGGCCGTTTCCGCCGGATACGGTATTCAATAAGGCCGCAGCCGGGCAGTTTGACGCGGTGGTCTGCATGTACCACGATCAGGGCTTGATCCCTTTCAAGCTGCTGCATTTCAGCGACGGGGTGAATGTGACCTTGGGGCTGCCCATTGTCCGGACCTCTGTGGACCATGGCACGGCTTACGATATCGCGGGAAAAGGGATGGCTGACCCTGCAAGCCTAGCTGCCGCGGTCTCAATGGCCAAGACCATTGTTGCCAACAGACAAAAGCTGTAAGCTACAAGGTAGTAGAGAGTGTCAGTGCATGAATAAAAAAGGATTGCTCATCGCCTTTGAGGGGATCGACGGCACCGGGAAGACCACACAGATAGAGATGTTGTCTGAGGTTTTGCGCCAACGAGGATTCAACGTGGTTGCCACCCGTGAGCCAACCGATGGTCAGTATGGCCGGAAAATCAGAGAGTTGTATAAAAACAGGAAGAGCGTTACCCCGGAAGAAGAGTTGGCTCTTTTTCTCGATGACCGTCGTGAACATGTGGCCCAGGTGATTTCTCCGGCTCTGGCCCGCGGTGAGGTGGTGCTCACCGACCGTTATTATTTTTCAACCGCCGCCTATCAAGGGGCGACAGGCCATGATCCGCTAAAAATCATTGCGGCAAATGAATTGTTTGCGCCGGTGCCGGATATGGTTATTATGCTGGAGGCGCCTGTTTCTCTTGGGGTCCACCGAGTACAGAAGCTCCGGGGCGAGACCTTGAACGATTTTGAGCAGGAAGGGGCGTTGGCCCGGGTGGCCGGTATTTTTGCCGACCTCAAGGGCTCATATATCCGACGTATTGATGGAACCGGGAATGCCGAAGCCGTGCATGCTTTGGTTATGAAAAACGTGGCCGAGCTTTTTGAGGCGGAAAAATAATTGTTTCTGTGAAATGTGGCAGTTGCTCGGAAAAATCATGGATTGGGCCAGGGTCTTGGGGATAAGGGGAGAAACTGTATGCTGAAGCGTCTGCTGATTGCCGGAGGTTTGGTTTTTTGTTGCCTGTCGTGCGTCCCGGCCATTCAGGGGGTTCCCGGGCAGCCGCCCTTTGCGGCCGAGATTGAACCCTATGAAGAGGCGGTGGACAGAGGCTGTTCCTATTTCAATTTTCTCTGGGGCAAATCAGCCGAGATTGAAGGCTATTATGATGAGGCCATCTACGCCTACAAGCAGGCGCTCGTCTGCGACCGGATGGCCGGCCACGTCATGCGCTCCCTGGCCACGCTTCTTGTTAAAACCGGGGAAAAAGAGCAGGCTGTTGTATGGGTGAACCAGCTCATCGAACTGGATCCGAAAAATCCGGAATCACGGGCGCTTCTTGCAAATCTTTACAGCATCATGGAGCGCTACGGTGAGGCCGCCGAGATATATCAGGCAATCCTGGTTGACGATCCGAAAAATTTCAATGTCCGTCTGCTGCTGGGCGGGTTGTATGCTCGTTTGCATGATTACGAAAAGGCACGGCAGGTTCTGGAAAAATTGGCTGAACTCAATCCGGATTCCTATGCCGGATTCTATTATCTGGCGAAACTCTATCAGGAAATGCGCCTTTTCGATAAGGCGGCGGAGGCTTTTGACAAGGCTCTGGCTCTCAACTGGTCGACGATGCTGGCCTATGAAGCAGCGGAACTGTATGAGCAGGAGAAGCGTTATCCCGAAGCCGTTGCCATCTATGGGCGGATTATCGAAGAAGACCCTTCCGATGAGAGAGCACGGAGTTTCCTGGCCAATCTCTATTTCAGGCAGGGTGAGGTAGACAAGGCGCTGCAGGAGATGGAGAAGCTGCGAGATGTTTCGGCCAATCCGGACAAGGTGGAAATTGCCATCTGTCGGATTCTTCTCGATGCCGGGAGGCGTTTGGATGCTGTCATGCGGCTGAATGCAATCCTTAAGAAAAACCCGCAGTCAGACGCTGCCAGGGCGTTGTTGATTCTGGCTTATTATCAGCAGGGAGATCTTGTTGCCACCAAAAAGCTTCTTCTGCAGGTGCGGCCGACCAGTCCGGCCTATGAAGAATCCGTTATCATGCTGGCCAGAATCATGCAGGAAGAAAAGGATTTTCCCGGGGCGGAAAAAATCCTGCGGCAGGCCATAGCCGACAAACAGCACCGACGGCTTAATTTTTATGTGGGATTGGCAATGCTCTATGCCGGTCAGGATAAAAACGATAAGGCCCACGGGGTGTTCACCCAGGCTTTTGTTGATTTTCCGGACAATGTCGAGGTGCATTACGAGTATGGTCTGTTGCTCCACAAAATGGACGATGTGGCCGGGTCCATGCTCCAGATGGAAGAGGTTCTGAAGCGGGAGCCAAAACATGCCCGCGCTTTGAACTACGTTGGCTATACTTGGGCCGATGAAGGGCGGAATCTGCAAGAGGCTAAGGCCTATATAGAGCAGGCGGTCGCACTCCTGCCAAAGGATGGCTTTGTCCGGGACAGCCTGGGATGGGTCTATTACCGGCTGGGGGATTTTCCTGCCGCGGTCCGCGAGCTGGAACTGGCTGCGGTGCTGTCTCCAGATGACCCGACAATTTACGAGCATCTCGGAGATGCTTACGTGCAGAACAATGACATCCAGAAGGCCCGCAACGCCTATCTGAAATCGATTGAACAATACGATGAAAAAGAGAAAAAAGAGGGTGTCCGTCGCAAACTCGAGGGTTTGTCATCAAAGGACGGTCATACCGGCGGCGCCAAATGAAACGAGGTTGTATTCGGGGTGTGTTGGGAGGGCTTGTTGTTTTTCTGCTGTTCGGCAGCGGCTGCGCCACTCTCCCGGTAACCCGGCCGCTTGCTGAATTGCAACAACAGGAAGTCGTTGCCGTGTTCCATGAGACCATGGCACGGCAACTGGATTGCTCTTGCTGTCTGGATGCCCAGGTGCGGCTTTCACTGAAATCACTTGTGCAGAATGGGACGATTTCCGGCTTTGTTCAGGCCAAATCCCCCTCTTTTTTTAAGTTTACCGGTCTGAATCCTCTTGGTCAGCCCTTGATGTTCTTGGTCACGGACGGGACTTTTTTTCGGTATGTCGCGGTGCCGGAAGGCAAGGGGTATGAGGGGCTGGTTACGGCTGCCGCTTTTAAAAAATATGCTCCGCCGGGGTTTGACCCGGCCCATGGCTTTTACTGGCTTTCGGGCAGATTGGCGCCTGAGCGGCTGCGGATTTTTTCCGTGGCCCAAGATCCGGAAGGGCATGGAGTCTGGTTGGAGCTTGCCTACGTCACTGAGGTTTCAGAAGTGGACCCGCTTCGGCGGCATGTGCTTTTTGACCCGGTCCAACAGGTGATCCTCCGGCATTTGGTGGCAGACTCCGATGGCCAAATTCTGGTCGATGTCCGGTATGATGATTATGCCCAACCTCCTGAAGGCGTGCCGAACAATTGCCGTTTGCCGGGAGTGATCAGGATTCACGTCAACCATAACGGCGCGCTCATGGAACTCACCCTGGGGGACTGGCTGTACGATGTCAGCCTCAGCGCGGAAGATTTCCGGGTGGTCCTGCCTTCCGGCTTTCAACTGGTGCCCGTTCAATAACCAGTAGCATCTTCTGTTTTGGCTTAGACCAATACTCAAACGATCAACCGACGCTCTCCGGTCGGTTTTGTTCAGGAATTACACAATGAATAGCGAGATAGACGCCCTGCTGCCGCAGGTACGACAGCCCAGCAGGTACGGCGGCAACGAGTTGCATGTGGTGAAAAAGGACTGGGACTCCATTCCCCTCCGCATGGTTCTGGCCTTCCCTGACCTCTATGAGCTCGGCATGTCCCATCAGGGCTTGCAGATTCTCTATCATATCGTCAATGCCAAGGAGAACATGCTGGCCGAGCGGGTCTATACACCGGATCGCGATCTGGAGGAGCTGCTCCGCGCTCGGCACTTGCCCCTGTTCTCCTTGGAGTCGCAGCGGTCAGTGGCCGATTTTGACATTCTCGGTATCACTCTGCCCTATGAGCTTTGCTACACCAACATCCTCACCATTCTTGAGCTGGCCGGATTGCCCTTCCGCAGTGCGGAGCGGACCGGAGCGCATCCCCTGGTGATCGGCGGCGGACCTTGCGCCTTCCACCCCGAGCCGGTGGCGGATTTTTTTGACGCCATTCTCCTGGGTGACGGGGAGGAGGCGGTGCTGGAAATCGCCGAGGTTGTCCGAGTGGCCAAGGAAAGCGGAGAGGATCGGCAGGCGGTTTTGGAGCGGCTCAGTCGGATCGATGGGGTGTATGTTCCTTCCTTTTTTGAGCCGCGCTATGATGCGACCGGCAATTTTTTCGGGATGCAGACGCTTTTCGGCGATGGTTTGGTACGGCGGAGGATTCTCGCCGACCTGGAAGGCGCCAGCATCGAGCAGCCCCCCCTGGTGCCGCTTACCCGGATTGTCCATGATCGTCTTGGCCTGGAGATTGCCCGTGGCTGTACACGGGGCTGCCGTTTCTGTCAGGCGGGCATGATCTACCGGCCGGTGCGGGAGCGCACCCCTGAGAAGATCTTTGCCATGGCGGAAAAAGGTATTGCCGAGGGCGGCTTCGAGGAGCTGGCCTTGCTGTCGCTCTCCACCGGGGATTACTCCTGCCTGAGTGAGCTGCTGGTCCGCCTGATGAATCGCTTTGCCAAGGAACATGTTTCCGTGTCTCTGCCGTCTTTGCGGGTCGGCACCCTTACCCCGGCGATCATGGAGCAGATCAAACGGGTGCGCAAGACCGGTTTTACCTTGGCGCCGGAGGCCGGATCCGACCGGTTGCGTCGGGTGATCAATAAGGGGATCACCGAGGAAGATCTGATGGCCACGGCGGATGCGGCTTTTGGCTTGGGCTGGAAATTGATCAAGCTCTACTTTATGTTCGGCCTGCCCACTGAAACCGAGGAGGATGTGGCCGCGATCCCAGCCCTGGCCCAGAAGGTGCTTAAGGCCGGGAAAGGCGGCAATTGCCGGGTGAATGTCAGCGCCGCCACCTTTGTCCCCAAGCCCCATACCGTGTTTGAGCGGGAGCCCCAGCTTTCCATAGACGAAGGCTATGCGCGGATGGATGCGGTCAAGAAACGGCTCTATGGCAAGAACTGCACCCTGAAGCGCAATGATCCGCGGATGAGCTTTCTGGAAGGGGTTTTTTCCCGGGGTGACCGTCGTCTGAGCCGGTTGCTTGAAGAGGCCTGGCAGCGGGGTGCACGCATGGACGCCTGGTCCGAGCATTTTGATCTGAATCGCTGGCAGGAAGCCGCTGCCGCGTGCGGATTGGAGTTGGAAAATTATCTGCGCCGACGGGAGGTGGATGAACCTCTGCCCTGGCAGCACCTTGGCGTTGGGGTCCGGGATGACTTTTTCGCCGAGGAATATGCCAAGGCACTGCGGGAAGAGTATACTCCGGACTGTCGGGTGCATGGCTGCCAGCAATGCGGGGTCTGTGACCTGAAAACCCTCAAACCCGTTGTGCATCGTTGCAAGATTGAGGAGGTTGGGCCGGAATTGGCTGTAAATGAAGCGTCGCCGTCGGATAGTTCTCCGGCAAAACAGGTTCTCCGCCCGCATTTTATCTACAAGCTCACCTATTCTCGGCTCAATAATGCCAGGTTGCTCAGCCATCTGGAACTGCTCCAGGTTTTTTTCCGGGCTTTCAATCGGGCAAAGCTGCCGCTTAATTTTTCCCAAGGGTTCAACCCGACTCCCAAGGTTTCCTTCAGTCCGGCCCTGCCCTTGGGTACGGAAAGTTTGGCGGAGGTTGTCCTGATTGATCTCTCGGAGCCGCTGGCGGACTTGGGCGCTTTTGTGCCAGCGATGAACCGACAGCTTCCCGAGGGGCTGGTCGTGAGTCAGGCAGTGCTGGCAGGCAAGGAACATACTGGTACCATGGTCACTACCTATCATCTCCGCTTGCCGACACTGCCCGGCCAGACGGAACTGGGCCGGGTGATGGCCCAGGAAAGTTTGCCGGTGGTGGTTATGCGTAAGGGGCTGGAAAGGCATCTCGACTTGAGGCCGTTGTTGCATGGACTGCGGCTCACACCCGAGGGTTTGCTGGAGATTTCCTTGTTCAGCGCACCCGGACAGCCGGGTGGCAAGCCGCTTGAGGTTGCGGCCAAGCTTTTTGCTTTGCCCGAAGAAGAGATTCGTCGGGGCAGGGTTTTGAAGGTGGCAAGTGAGCCGTACCTTGCAAGTGAAAAATGAAAAGAGAAGAGTGAAAAGTTGTTGGTCTTGCAATGACTAAAAGAAGGTGACGCCAGGGCATGGAAGCGCAAGATGGCGGCTGAAAAAGCCAAAATCCCTGCACTTCCCGCCGTTGCGTTGTTTTTTTATTTTTTTAATTTATTTGTCTGGTGAGAGTCATGTCAACCGAACTGCTGATCAATGCTACACCCTATGAGATCCGGATTGCCCTGGTGGAACACGGCAATCTGGTGGAATTTTACTTGGAGCAGCCTCGAGAAAAGGGGCTGGTCGGCAACATTTATCGGGGACGTGTTGTCCGGGTTCTCTCCGGTATGCAGGCTGCCTTTGTGGATATCGGGCTGGATCGAACCGGGTTTCTCTATGTGGATGATGTCCATATCACCACCGACGATTTTGAAAAACGTCTGGCAAAAAGCGATCGGTCTGAGGATTGTGGTAGCGGCTGTTGCGGCAACGAAACCCCGGATTCTCTGTGTCGGCGGACCCCGGGCCTGAATATCGGCGATCTGCTCACCGAAGGGCAGGATATCCTGGTTCAGATCTGCAAGGAGCCTCTCGGAACCAAAGGCGCAAGGTTGACCTGTAATATTACCCTGCCCTGCCGGAATCTGGTTTTTATGCCCATGACCGATCATATCGGGATTTCGCGCAAGATCGAAGACGAAGTAGTCCGCAAGCAGCTCCGGCAGGATATTGAAACCCTGCGCCCGGCCGGCACCGGTTTTATCGTGCGGACCGTGGCGGAGAACGCCACCAACGAAGACCTTGAAGCGGACATGGAGTTTCTTATGCATACCTGGGAGGAAATTCAGGATATCGCAGCCAAGGCTGCTATCCCGAGTTTGGTATATGAGGATCTCGATATTACCCTGCGGGTGGTGCGCGATATTTTTTCTCCGGAGGTGGAGCAGGTTGTGGTCGATGACCAGAAAACATTCAACCGAGTGCAGCATTTTGTGGAAACATTTGCCCCGCGGTTGCAGGGTAGGGTGCACCTTTCGGATAGCCCGATTCCCCTGTTTGATGCCCATGGCGTCGAAATGGATGTCAACCGGGCTCTCGATAAAAAGATTTGGCTCCGCTGCGGCGGCTACATCATCATCGAAACCACCGAGGCTTTGACGGTTATCGACGTGAATACAGGGCGTTATGTTGGGAAGAGCGGTCTGGAGGAAACTATCTTCAAGACCAATATGGAGGCGGTGAAGGAAATCGCCTATCAGCTCAGATTGCGCAATATTGGCGGCATTATCATTGTGGATTTCATCGATATGGAAGAGGAGATCCACCGTGAGGAGGTTTTTTCTGCCTTCAAAGAGGCGGCAAAAAAGGACAAGAGCAGGATCAATATCCTCCGAGTTTCTGAATTCGGCCTGGTGCAGATGACCCGGAAGCGCAACCGCGAGGATCTGCGGCATATGATGTGTGAGCCCTGCCTTTACTGCCATGGGGATGGCATGTTGAAATCGGGCCGGACCATCTGCTATGAGATTTTTCGTAAGCTTGAGCGCGAGGCCAAAAAGGCCGTAACCGAGACTGTCAGTCTGAAGGTGCATCCGAAAGTGGCGGCCATGATGCTTAAGGAAGAAGCGGCGACCATTGATTATCTTCAGGGCTCAACGGGTAAGCAGATTGTTATTGAGCCGGTTCGGGATATTCACATGGAAAAATACGAGATTCTCTGGGGTAAGGAATAAGCGCTTATAGTGATGGTTTGAAAAAAGTGGCTCAAGGACGGGTTTTGCCGGGATATGGGATATTCTTGCTTGACAATGTAGCCCTGTATGGTATTAAGATCGGTTTCACGCACCAGGCAAGATTTGGTTGTCACGTCGGTCTTGCCTGCTGGTTTTCAGCTGTATTTGAGGCCATCTGTTGCGGGTTAAAAAGAAGTATTGTTCACCGAGTCGGCTGGCATCAGCCGTTTATCTCTTGAAGAGTTCAGTTGTTGGAGGAATTATGTACGCAATCATTCGTACCGGCGGTAAACAGTATCAGGTTGTACCTGGCGAGCGTGTCCGGGTTGAGAAACTTGCCGGCAATATTGGTGATACCATTGAGTTGTCCGATGTTCTCCTCATTGCCGATGGAGAAGAGGTCAAGGTTGGTCAGCCCGTCCTCAGCGGGGCCAAAGTAACGGCCTGTATTATTGAGCAGGACAAGGCCAAGAAAGTTCTGATTTTCAAGAAGAGACGTCGTAAGGCGTATCGCGTGAAAACCGGCCATCGCCAGCCTTTTACCTCCCTTGAGATCAAGGAAATTTCCGCCTAAACAGGCAGGGAACGGTCTGGGTAGTCGAAAAAGCAATTGGTGCGTGTGTAGAACACCATCAGAATTGAAACACACGAGGTGTTATTGTGGCACATAAGAAAGCGGGCGGTAGCTCAAAAAACGGTCGTGACAGTAACTCGCAACGGCGCGGGGTGAAGAGATTCGGCGGACAGATTGTCCGGGCCGGTAATATCCTGGTCCGCCAGGTCGGCACCGTGATCCACCCTGGTAAAAATGTTGGCCTGGGTCGTGATTATACCCTGTTTGCCAAAATTGACGGCGTTGTGAAATACGAAGAGTTCGGTCGCAACAGAAAAAGGGTCAGCATCTACCCGGTTGAAGCAAAGGTAGAAATAGCAGCGTAAGGGGTCGTAACGGCGCTGCTGTTACCGGGGTTAGCCCTGAGAAAAGCAGAGTTTGTTTTGTACGGCTCCTCAATAGTGTGTGCTCGCTGCTGCGTTTGCACTGTACTGTGCCGCAGCAGTCTCCGGCAGCAATCTTTTTCTGGCGGCGACGATGGCGTTTATAGATGAAGCAAAGTTCTTTGTCAAAGCCGGCGACGGCGGCAATGGGTGTTTGAGTTTCCGACGGGAAAAATTTGTTCCCAAAGGCGGCCCTGACGGGGGTGATGGCGGCGATGGGGGCTCGGTTACAATCGAGGCCTCTCGCAAGCTTGCCTCTCTTCTAGACTTTCGTTTTAAATCCCACTTTCTCGCGCAGAATGGTACCCCCGGCCGGGGCAAAAGGATGTATGGCCGCAAGGGGGAGGATTTCACCTTGTACGTTCCTTTGGGTTCCATCCTCAAGGACGCGGAAACCGGTGAGGTTTTGGCTGAATTGCTGCACGAGGGCGACCGTTTTCTCGCAGCCCGTGGCGGCGAGGGCGGTAAGGGTAATGTCCATTTCGCCTCGGCTCAGAACCGGGCACCACGCATTGCCACCTCGGGCCAAGACGGCGAGGAGCGTTGGTTGCGCATTGAGCTGAAGCTGCTGGCGGACATCGGCCTGGTCGGTCTGCCCAACGCCGGGAAATCCACCTTGCTTTCCAAGCTGTCCGCCGCCAACCCCAAGGTTGCGCCCTATCCCTTCACCACCCTTGAGCCGCAGCTTGGTGTTATGCATCTTGCCAACTACGATGATTGCATCATTGCGGATATTCCTGGGCTGATTGAGGGCGCGCATACCGGGGCCGGGCTTGGTCACAAGTTTCTGCGCCATGTCGAACGCACCCACATCCTCCTTCATGTTATCGACGCCTCTTCCGCCGATGAGCAGCCGCTTCAGGAATACCGTACCCTGGAAAATGAGTTGCGCGTCTATAATGAAGAATTGATGGATCGGCAGCGGTTGGTGGTGCTTAACAAGATTGATCTGTTGGAAGACGAAGAACGGCTTGCCGCCTTGCAGGAGCTGTTTTTCAAAGCGGAAGGAATCAAGCCGCTTGTCATTTCGGCGCTGACCGGGCAAGGGCTTGCCCAGTTGCAGGAAGTGTTGGGAGAGATGTTGGAGTTACGCAAGATGGATTCGCAAAAAGTCCAGCCGACCGATGAAGATGAATAAGCAAAAGGTTGCGCCGCAACGCAGTAGATCGGGCGTTTTGCGACGCCATTAAGAGAGGCGTGATGACCACAGCGATGGAGCATGACGAAGACTTGGTGCTGCGGCGCCGATTTTTGGACCGGGCCAAACGGGTGGTGATCAAGGTGGGCAGCGCTGTGCTGACCACCGGGGAAGGGTTGAACCATCCCGTGCTGGACAACCTGGCCAAGGAGATTTGCGCGCTGCGGAAAAGCGGTCGGCAGGTGATCCTGGTCAGTTCCGGCGCCGTCGCGGCTGGTCGTCGGAAAATGGGACTTGGCGACCGGACCCTGACCCTGCGGGAAAAACAGGCTGCCGCCGCCATCGGGCAGAGCAGTTTGATGCGCTCCTACGAGAAGATCTTCGAACAGTTGGGCCAGAAGGTGGCCCAGGTTCTCCTAACCCACGACGCCCTGTCCCATCGGGACCGGTATCTCAATGTCCGCAACACCCTTTTTACCCTGCTGGACTGGGGCTTGATCCCCATCATCAATGAAAACGATACGGTTTCCGTGGAAGAGCTGCGTTTTGGCGACAACGACGCCTTGGGCGCCATGGTCACCAATCTCACCGATGCGGATATTTTTGTCTGTCTGACCGATGTTTCCGGCCTGTTTTCCGCCAACCCCCTTACCCATCCCGAGGCCAAACCGGTCTATACCGTGGCCAAGATCGACAGCACGGTGCAGGGTATGGTGGGCAAGGTGCAAAGCGGCGTGGGCACGGGCGGCATGGGGAGCAAGGTCAAGGCCGCTAAAATGGTCTCGGCGCGAGGCGGATGTTCCTTCATCGGACCGGGCCGTGAGCCGGACACCATTTCCCGTCTTTTTGCCGGAGAACTGGTTGGGACCTTTTTTCTGCCCCAGGAGGAAAAGCTGGCGAGTCGTAAACATTGGATTGCCTATACCCTGCGACCGGAAGGTTTTCTGGTTCTTGATGGTGGAGCCTGCAAGGCCTTGCTCCAAGGAGGGAAAAGTCTGCTTCCCTCGGGGATTGTTGAGGTTCGGGGCAAGTTTGGTATCGGGGCGCCGGTCCATTGTCTGAACGAACAAGACGAACCTCTGGCCGCCGGGTTGGTCAATTATGGTTCCGGCGATATCGACAAGATCAAGGGCGTGAAAACCAGCCAGATCGAACAGGTGCTTGAACGGCCCAAAGACAGCGACGAGATTATCCATAGAGATAACTTAGTAATTCTGTAAATGTCCAGCAGCACCACATCTGCTTCGCCGCTGCGCTGCTGTCATCGGCCTGCTTATGTGCAAATAGCACACTTCGCAGGCCTCTTGGTCGGCACTACTGCCGACAATTGACACACGCATCTGTGACACGGCTGAACATTTACTAGTAATCAACAAGTAAAATTTATAGTAACGCTGGGAGTATCGGTGATGTCCATCCAGGAAACAATCAAACAGATGGCGGTGGCGGCCAAGAAGGCGTCCCGCAACATGGCCAATCTTTCCACCACGGCCAAGAACAACGCCCTGTTGAAAATGGCCGAAGCGCTTCTTGCTCAAAAAACTTATATCCAGCAGGAAAACGAAAAGGATTTGGTCGCAGGCCACGCCAAGGGGCTGTCCGCCGCCATGCTCGACCGGTTGGCCCTCACCGACAAGGTGATCGACAGCATGGTTGGGGGATTGCGTGAGGTTGCAGCTCTGCCCGATCCGGTGGGGGAAATCGACGAGATGGGTAAACAGCCTTCCGGCATCACCGTTGGCCGGATGCGCATTCCTTTGGGAGTTATCGGGATGATTTACGAGTCGCGGCCCAATGTGACCGTGGACGCGGCTGCCCTTTGCCTCAAGGCTGGGAACGCCATTCTGTTGCGGGGCGGCTCCGAGGCCATCCATTCCAATCTGGCCCTAGCCAAGGTGCTGCAGGAAGCGCTGGCTGCGGAGCAGATCGAGGCTGCATCCGTGCAGGTGATTCCGGTCACGGACCGCGAGGCGGTTACGGCCATGCTTGCTCTTGACGAGCAGATCGATCTGATTATCCCCAGGGGCGGCGAGGGCTTGATTCGTTTTGTGTCCGAGAACTCCCGTATCCCGGTACTCAAGCATTACAAGGGCGTGTGCCATGCTTTTGTCGATGCGGGTGCGGATTTGGACATGGGAGTGAACATCGTGGTCAACGGCAAGGTGCAGCGGCCTGGGGTGTGTAATGCTCTGGAGGCTTTGCTTGTACACAAAGATATCGCCGCTGAATTTTTGCCCAAGGTCTGGAGTGCGTTGAAAGGAGCCGGGGTCGAGCTGCGGGGCTGTTCACAGGCCAGGGCGATCCTGCCGGAAATCACTGCGGCTCTGCCCGCGGATTACGGGATGGAGTTCCTCGACCTGATCCTGGCGGTGCGGGTGGTTGACGATCTGGACGCGGCCATGGACCATATTGTCCAATACGGCTCCCAGCATACTGAAGTGATCATCACCAACAACTATAACAACGGGCAGCGCTTTCTCCGTGAGGTTGATGCCTCGGCGGTCATGATCAACGCCTCAACCCGGTTCACCGACGGTGGTCAGTTCGGCCTCGGTGCTGAGATCGGCATCAGCACCACTAAGCTGCATGCATACGGCCCCATGGGCCTTAAGGAATTGACCACCAGGAAGTTCATCGTCTACGGAGACGGCCAGGTCCGCGCTTAAGCAGGAATCCGGAGAGAGCAGTTTGGAACTTCCGCACAATCTCGGCAAACGGGTGGGCATCCTGGGCGGTACTTTTGACCCGGTGCATAACGGTCACCTGGCCGTTGCCGAGGCAGTCCGGCAGGCATTGTCCCTTTCGAGCCTTCTTTTTATTCCCGCTTTTTTGCCCCCGCACAAGCCGACCTACGCCATCTCCGCTTTTGATCACCGGGTCGCCATGCTGGAATTGGCGGTTGGGAGCAATCCCGGTTTTTCCGTTTCCCGTCTGGAGGCGGAACGCGTGGGGCCATCCTACAGCATTGATACCCTGCGTACTCTGGGCCAGACCCTTGGCAAAGACGTTCACCTTTTTTTCATTATCGGCATGGACGCTTTTGCCGAGGTTTTCACTTGGAAAGAAAAGGGAGAACTACTCGATCATGCCAGTTTTGTGGTGGTGGGTCGGCCGGATCTATGTCAACAGTCGTGTGCACAGACCGTGGCCGCGAATTTCCCCGGTTATGCCTTTGATGAGGGACGGGGCCGCTGGCAGGGGAAACCCGGCCGAGGAGCCATTTATCCGGTGGTCATGATGCCGGTCAAGGTATCTTCCACCGAGATCCGGGAAGCAGTCCGGCAGGGCAGGGCCATTCGGGATCGTGTTCCCGCGGCGGTGGCGGACTATATCGAGGCCCAGGGTCTGTATCGGTGACGCACCCCAATCATGGGGCAGGCTGGGCTGAGACGGTCTCTTCCTCCTCTTTTGGCATGGCCGTGGTCAGGGTAGTCAGGTAGATGGCCCCTTTTTCAATCTGGTCGGCAATGCGCCTTACATCGCTCATCAGGTCGATGAGCGATACCATCAGCCCCACCGGCAGCAGATTCTTGGTTCCTGCCTTGAGCAGGCTTGATTTGAGATGTCGGTACATCTCCTCAGTTTCCTTGAACAAAGTGGCGCACTCCTCTTGCGCATAGTCTTCCTTGGCCACATCGGTCAAATCAAGAAGTTTCACCACATGCTGTTTGTATAAGCCTATTTCTTGGGCCAGAGTTGTATTCGCCAACAGGCGGCTCTGCCGCTGCATCTGGGCAATCCGCAGGGACACGTCCGCAACTTCGCGATAGTAGCTGGTGACCCGCAGGGCGTTGGGGAGTACATGGTCAAGCTCTTCCGGCAGGTTGCCTCGGCGAATCAGGTTGATGAAATTTCCCACCTCGATCTCCAGTTTGAGCAGAACCTGACGGTCGACTTCAAGCTGGAGGCTGGGGCCGGATTCGCTGCTTATGGCGCCCTTGGCCATGCGGCGGGCAATGTTGCCGATTCGTTCAATTTCCTTGGCCAGGGCGTGGAAAGCCAGTACCGGGGTGGCGGCGATATTTTTGTCCAGATAGAGGGGATGTGCCTCGTCTTCTTCATGGGAGCGGAAATACCCCTTGAGTATTATGACCATGCTTCGGCTGAATGGCCACATCAGGCAGACCCCAAGGATGTTGAAGACGGAATGGAACAGGGCCAGCAGGATAGTGGCGTTGGACTGCACATTCAAGAGTTGTGGGAAGGTGGTTAGGGCCTGAAGGAGAAAAGGGAGAAGCAGGAGGGCCACGACGCCGGTTACCAGATTGAAGATGACGTGGGCGGCGGCAACACGTTTGGCGTTGGGGGTGGCGCCCATTGCAGCCAAGGCAGCGGTCGAGGTTGAACCGATGTTGGCGCCGATGACCAGGGAAGCTCCGCCATCAATGGGAATAAAGCCTCCGGCGGCTGCGGTGAGGGTTATGGCTATGGCCGCGCTGGAAGATTGCATGGCCACGGTCAGCAAAAAACCCAGGGCCAGAAAGGTGAAATGACTTCCCACGCCGCCCTCCATAAGAGCGAGGGGTAGGTTGATTCCTGTCCCGGCAAAGGTGGTTCTGAGCAGGTCGATCCCCATAAAAAAAATGCCGAAACCGGCCAGGGTTTCGCCGAGGGCACCGTAACGACCGCTGCCCTTGCTGAGGCGCAGGAACATACCAAAGCCGATGAGTGGCAGGGCAAAGTTCTTGATGTCGAATTGAAAGCCGACCAGGCTCACCAGCCAACCGGTCATGGTGGTGCCGATATTGCTCCCATAGATAATGGTAATGGCCTGCATGAGATCCATGAGCCCGGCGTTGACAAAACCGATGGTGGCCACGGTCACTGCGCTGGAGGATTGCACCAGGGAGGTGATGAGGGCGCCGGAGAAGATGCCCCTGAGCGGGGTGGCGGTGGATCGTTCCAGAATGGTGCGCAAGGTGTTGCCCGCGGCAACTTTGAGGCCTTCGGTTATGAGCTGCATCCCGAGCAGGAAGAGCCCGATGCCCCCGATAAAACTGCCAAGCATGGAGAGGGTCATGGTGTGGGCTCCTTTTTTTTGTCGGATGATGTTCTCGCTATAATACCTTGTGATGGCGTGATAGGCAATTGCTTGATGATATTGAAAATATTGCCAATACGACGGTAGGGGAAGCGGCATAAGATTTTTTTAATTGGAGAGACGGGCTGGCTTTCTGTATGATACATGCTGATAACCCTGTTTGATCCTGTGCCGCAAGGCCATGACACTTATGAAAAAGAGAGGGCGACGATCATGCACAACAAGCGAAGCAGTGGCGTCCTTTTGCATCTTACTTCTCTGCCGGGACCTTTTGGTATCGGGACTCTTGGCAAACCCGCCTTCGAGTTCATCGACTTCCTGCGTGCGGCTGGTCAGACCAATTGGCAGATCCTGCCATACGGCCCGGTGTGTTCCATTTTTGACAATTCGCCCTACATGAGCCTGTCCGCCTTTGCCGGCAATCCATTGCTCATCGACCCTGCGCAACTTGTGGGTGCAGGGCTTCTCCGGCGTGAGCAGGTGGAAATCCTGCACGGTTTTTCCGAATATCTGGTTGATTTTCCCTCTGTCCTTGCTTTCAAGGAGAAAATTCTGGAGTTTGCTTTCCTGCAGTTTCGTGCGGCGGATGATTCGGCACCGTTTGCGGGTTTCTGTCGGAAAATGGACTGGCTTGATGATTATGCACTTTTTATGGCTTTGCGGGAAAAATTTCATTCCAGTCCTTGGTTTTCGTGGCCGG
The DNA here is from genome assembly GCA_013791995.1 of Desulfurivibrio sp. Taxonomy (GTDB): domain Bacteria; phylum Desulfobacterota; class Desulfobulbia; order Desulfobulbales; family Desulfurivibrionaceae; genus Thiovibrio. The sequence goes on from VMSS01000218.1 coordinate 25,844, forward strand.
AAGACATTGCCCGTCGGAATCCTGAAACCCTCACCAAGTTGCATGAAACTTTGTCGGAGCGCATTCTTTTTCATAAGTTTGTTCAGTTTTGCTTTTTCTCCCAATGGCAGATTGTGCGGGATTATGCCCACAGCCATGGCGTGAAAATCATCGGCGATATTCCCATCTATGTCGCGCTGGACAGCGCCGATGTCTGGGCGAATCAGGAATGTTTTGTCCTTGATCCCAAGACCGGGCAGCCAACCCATGTGGCAGGCGTGCCTCCTGATTATTTCAGTGACACCGGCCAACGCTGGGGAAATCCGCTTTTCAAATGGTACAGTGATGGCAGTAAATTGAATGAACCCCTGCTCGCTTGGTGGGGGCAGCGTTTTCGTCACATCTGCCAGACGGTGGATGTGGTCCGCATCGATCATTTTCGCGGGTTTGAAGCGTACTGGCAGATTCCGGCAACAGAGGAAACTGCAATCAATGGAAAATGGGTCAAGGGCCCTGGATTGGCATTTTTTGCCGAGATAAAAAAGCATCTGGGTGAGTTGCCGATAATAGCGGAAGATCTGGGAGTTATCACCCCGGAGGTTGAGCTGTTGCGCGACACCCTTGGCTTTCCCGGAATGAAGGTGTTGCAGTTTGCTTTTGATTCAGACGAGCACAACGCCTATCTGCCCCATAACTACACTACGACAAACTGTGTTGCCTATACCGGCACCCATGACAATGATACGACCTTGGGTTGGTACTTCAGCGATACGGTCATGCAAACCAGTAAAACTAAGGCCTTGCGCTACGCCCACAGCCAGCAGGGCAGCCCCATCCACTGGGATTTTATCCGCATAGCCTATGGTTCGGTTGCCGATTTGGTTATTGTGCCGCTCCAGGATATTCTGGGGTTTGGCAGCGATTGCCGGATGAACATTCCCGGCACATCGCAGGGGAACTGGCGTTGGCGGTGTGCGGCCAGATTTTTAAATGATGAAACAGCCAGGGCGTTGCGGGATGAAGTCCTGTTTTACAACAGGGTGCCGGCTTCACCGGTTGTTTCTTGAGAAATGGAGAAATGTGATGAAGGTTTTGGCCTTGAGCGGAAGTCCGCGAAAAAAAGGAAACTCTGAGACATTGCTTCATTCTGTCCTGAAAGGGGTTGAGGCCGCCGGTGGCGAGGTCGAGTTGGTTCGCCTGTATGATCTTCGCATTCAGCCCTGCATCGGGTGCGGCGGCTGCGATAAAGCCGGGGAGTGTGTGCTGGAAGACGACATGCAGGATTTGTATCCAAAAATTCTCGCATCGCAGCGGGTGATTCTTGCCTCCCCCATCTATTTTTACGGGATCACTGCCCAGGCCAAGGCCTTTGTCGATCGCTGCCAGGCCCTGTGGAACCGGAAGCGGTTATTGACCGAAAAAGGCGAGTGGCGTAAAGACCTATCCCGAAAAGGGTTTCTTGTGGCGGTGTCCGCAACCCATGGGGAAAGGGTTTTCGAAGGCGCGATTCTCACGGCCAAATATGCTTTCGACGCCATGGGCATGAGCTACGGCGGGGAGTTTCTGGTCAAGGGCATGGATGGCAGGGGAGAAATGGCAAAGGATCTTGCTACTCTGGCGCGGGCGGAAGAAGCAGGCAGAAAATTTATGGATTGAAACAAGCTGGTTGCGGGTTTTCTCCTTGTTGACTGAGCAAGGAAGAGGAATAAAAGATTGACAAAACCCTCCCCATCATTTAAAAAATGGCGCACAACATGGCCCCTTCGTCTAGTGGTCTAGGACGCTGGCCTCTCACGCCGGTAACACGGGTTCGAGTCCCGTAGGGGTCACCAAGTGAGAAATATAGGGAAATCAAGCGATTATGCTTGATTTCCCTTTTTCTTTTTGTGGTGTTGAGTGTGTTTTTGTGACTAATAATGGCAACTTGAAATCGGTTGACAGGGCGTGGCAACAACATACTTCTTCTCTGCCCGTCAGCC
>VMSS01000185.1 GCA_013791995.1 Desulfurivibrio sp.
CGGTCTTTGCCAAGCCCGTGGCCGAGGGCACCGGCAAGGGCGTAACCCCCGCCTCCAAAGTCAGCACCGCCGAAGAGCTGCACGTGATCTGCGCCGAGCTCTTGCAGACCTTCCACCAGCCGGTACTGGTGGAATCCTTCCTGCCGGGGAGGGCGTTCACCGTGGGCATCGTGGGCAATGGTGCCACCGCCCGCTCCATCGGTATCATGGAGGTGGTTCTCCTGGCAGACTCCGAACCGGACGTTTATTCCTATCACAACAAAGAATTCTGCGAAGAATTGGTGGAATACCGCAAGGTGGATGATGCCGAAGCCCGGCAGGCAGAGGCAACCGCCCTGGCAGCCTGGCACGCCTTGGATTGCCGCGATGGCGGCCGGGTGGATCTGCGCTCCGATGCCAACGGCATCCCCAATTTCATTGAGGTCAACCCCCTGGCCGGGTTGCACCCCGAACATTCCGACCTCTGCATCATCGCCTCCAAATACGGGATATCCTATCAGGAGCTGCTCACCGAGATCGTCGACGCAGCCATTGCCCGGCTCGGCCTTACACCATGAAGCACCTGAAGGTCGGGATCATCCATAACGAGCCGATCCCCCAAGGCGAACCGAACTGGGAATCCTCGGCCGACATCCTGGCCCAGGTCGAAGCAATCGAGGCATCTTTGCGCGAACTGGGCCATCCCCATGTGCGCATCCCCTTTACCCGTGATCTGGCCCGTTTTGTCAGCCAGGTCCAGGCGGCAGGGATCGACATCGCCTTCAACCTCTGTGAGTCGGTGGATGAAGATCCGCTCCTCATCGGCCATCCGGCTGCGGTTCTTGAGCTGCTCGCAATCCCCTTTACCGGCTCCTCGGCCATGGCCCTTCTTTTGTCCACGGACAAGCTCACGGTCAAAAGGCTGCTTACCGCTTCCGGTCTGCGCACCCCGGCCTTTTTCCTCTACGAAGGCACCGAAGTGCTGCGGCCCGCAGGCCTCACTTTCCCGGTGATCCTCAAGCCCCGCTTCCAGGATGCCTCCATCGGCATCGACCAGGAATCGGTGGTTGCACACAGCGGTGAGCTTCTCCCGAGACTGGAAGAATATTACGCCCGGTATGGTGCCATTCTGGTGGAAGAGTATATCGCGGGCCGGGAATTCAATGTCTCGCTTTTCGGCTATCCCCACGCCGAGGTCATGCCCCTGGCGGAGATCGATTTTTCCGGCTTTCCCGATGATCTGCATCGCATTGTCAGCTACAAGGCAAAATGGGACGAGGATTCCTTCGAGTACCATAATACCCAGCGGATTTTTCCGAGCAACCTGCCGGAAGCTTTGCAAAAAACAATGCGGCGCATGTCCCGGGACTGCTTTACCCTTTTCGGTCTGCGCGATTACGCCCGGGTTGATCTGCGGCTCGACGGCAATGGCCGCCTTTCCATTCTTGAAGTCAACGCCAATCCCTGTATCAGTCCGGATGCCGGTTTTCCGGCAGCCCTGGCCGAAAACTCAATGCACTACACGGAGATGGTCAAGGAATTCATCCGTTTCGTTTCCATGCGAGTGCCTCTATGATATCCATCAGACCCATTGAAACCAAAGACCGCCCCCAGCTTCTTACCCTGGTCCGGCTGCAGGAAAATTTCAATGCCCAGGAGGTGGAGGTGGCCATTGAGGTCATTGATGACACCTTAAATCCGGAAAAAAACGACTACCGGATTCTGGTTGCCGTAACCGGACAGGAAAAGGTGGCCGGCTTCATCTGCTACGGGGAGATCCCCATGACCGATCGCCGGTTCGACCTCTATTGGGTGGCAGTGGACCCTGGCTTGGGCAGGCAGGGGATAGGGCGGCAACTGCTCGCCCAGATGGAGGCGGAGCTTGGCGCACAAGGTCCGGCCAGGGTTTATGTGGACACCTCATCCACGCCGGGCTATGATTCGGCTCGCGGTTTTTATGAAAAAAACAACTACCGGGTGGCCTGCGTTTTTCATGATTTTTACCGGGACGGCGACGATAAGGTCGTCTACCTCAAGGAACTCTGACCATGTTTTGCATCCGCCGAATCTATGACAACACCCTCTCCATCGACCGGGAGGCCATTGCCCAGGTACAACAGATCCTGCGCAGCCAATTCTCCGCGATCTCGGAAAGCGATATCACCAGCCTTGCCCAAAAACTCTCCAATCCGTTGAAGTACCGCTTCCGCACCATTCTCTTTATTGCCCATGATATGAAACACCGGGTCAAGGGCTTTGCCCTGCTCAACCATGCTCCGGATCTTTCCTTCTGCTTTCTCGACTTCATCTCCGTGGACCCGAAATCCGCAGCAGGCGGTATCGGCGGCGCCCTGTATCAGCGGGTCCGGGATGAGGCCCATACCCTGGGCGGCGCCGGGATCTTCATGGAATGTTTGCCCGACGATGCGAAGCTCTGCCGCGAGCCGGCCACGGTAAAGCAAAGCCGGGCGCGGCTCAAATTTTACGAACGCTTCGGGGCCTTGCCCATCATCAATACGGCCTACGAAACTCCGTTCAAGCCGGAATACGATTGCCCTCCCTATCTGGTCTACGACAACCTCGGCAGCGGTAAACCCCTTGCCAGGGACACGGCTCGCGAAATTGTGCGCGCCATACTTATTCGCAAATACGGCAAGGATTGCCCGGCGGGCTATATCAACATGGTGGTGGAATCCTTCCGCGACGACCCCGTACTGCGCCGCGTCCCCCGCTATATCATAAAGGAGCCTGCCCGGGTGCCGGACGTCAAATTCGTGGACAGGCAGATCGGCCTCATCGTCAACGAAAAACACGACATTCACCATGTCCATGAGCGCGGTTACGTGGAGGCGCCGGTGCGGATTTCCTCTATCCTGAAGGGCATCGCGGGCACCGGCCTGTTCGACCGCATGCCGGCCCGGCATTTTCCCGAACAACACATCAAAAAGGTGCATGACCCGAAATTTGTCGAGTACCTCAAACAGGTCTGCACCCGCCTTGAACCGGGAAAATCCGTGTACCCCTATGTCTTTCCCATCCGCAACGCGGCGAGACCTCCCAAGGAGCTACCGGTTCGGGCGGGCTACTTCTGCATCGACACCTTCACCCCCTTGAACCGCAATGCTTACAAGGCGGCAAAGGGCGCGGTGGACTGCGCTCTGACTGCGGCGCACCTCCTTGAAGAAGGCTACCGGATGGCCTATGCCCTGGTCCGGCCGCCGGGCCACCATGCCGAAAGCCGGGTCTTCGGCGGGTTCTGCTATTTTAACTCGGGCGCCATTGCCGCCAATTATCTCAGCAAAGAAGGAAGGGTGGCGATGCTTGATATCGATTACCACCATGGCAACGGCACCCAGGATATCTTTTATAAACGCAGCGATGTGCTGACCTTATCAATCCACGGTCACCCCAGCTTTGCCTACCCGTATTTTTCCGGCTTCAGTGAAGAGATGGGGGAAGGGGAAGGAAAGGGGTACAACCGCAACTATCCCCTGCCCGAAGAGTTGGACGGCGCAGGCTATCGGCCGGTGCTTGCCAGGGCCATCAAACGCATCCGTACCTTCAAGCCGAGTTTTCTGGTGGTGGCTCTGGGACTTGATCCTGCAAAAGGAGACCCGACCGGCACCTGGTCGCTCTCCGGAGCCGATTTTGAAGAAAACGGCCGAATGCTCGGGAGCTTGAAGCTGCCCACGCTGGTCGTACAAGAAGGGGGATACCGGACCCGCTCGCTGGGCTCCAATGCGCGTCATTTTTTCCTGGGACTCTGGGAAGGCATGCACGGAAACAATCACCTCTGAGCCGGACAAAAAAACCCCCTTTCCCAGGGAGTGTATAGACCGGAGACATGGGTAACAGGTGTTCGGAGACATAGGTAACACATTTTGTAAACTGGTAGATTGTTTCGCAGGGAGGAAACAATCATGCCGTGGCAAGAGGTGTCTACTATGTCCTTACGC
>VMSS01000171.1 GCA_013791995.1 Desulfurivibrio sp.
CACCTTGCGGAAGTTGGCAGAGGTGATATCGAGATACACTATGGCTTCGGCAGAGCGGCTGGAACTGAGCAGCAGGGTAAAGCAAAGAAGGATCATGCCCAGCAGGCGACCGGATCTGCAGATTCTCGATTGATGTAAAACGCTGTTTTTCATAAAATAATCCATATCAAAAGACTTCTCCTGGTCTGAATTTCAGGCCGATTTCCATTTCCGACTGGTTGATGCCGATGGGGAATGGCGGCAGCGGGGCGGAAAGCTTCAGGGTTTTTTCAACCAATTGATTAAAGAAAACATTGTCTGATTTTTTCTTAAAAGAGTTTTCAACAACAACGCCGTCGCGTCGGACTCGGATGATGACAATCGCCTCGACGTTTTCCTTCCAATTCTGAAGATCCGGCAGCACCCAGTGCTCCTGGATTTGCGTGGTCACGGCGATAAGATAGCGTCGGAGATTTTCATCCACCTGAATTCCACCGCCGGACCCGCTGCCTCCCGTGGTTGTTGCCGTGCCTGCTCCAGCCGTCGCTTTCCCTGCAGTAAGCTGCTGTCCAGCCATGAGTGCCTGCTTGAGACTGTCAACCGCGCCTTTTGCTTTTTTATCCGCCTCAACCCTGGCTTTTTCCGCTGCGTCTTTTGCCAACTTTGCATTGTTTTCGGCAAGCAGTTTGTCCCGCAACAGCTTGACCTTGTCAATGTCTGTTTTTTCCTTTGTTTTTATAGGTTTCAGCGAGATGGCTTCTTTGGCGACAGCCGGCGGTTCCGGCACAGGCTGAGTTTTTTGCGGGGGTGTGGGCTTTGGTGGTTCGGGTACGACTTTGGGCGGCGGCTGAGGCTCGGCCTGGGGGGCAGCAACGGCAGCCTTTTGAGGCGCAGCCGGAGCAGGGCCGCCAAGATCTTCAACGGTGAAAAGGTTGACCGTATACACTTCGGGTATTTTTTGCTGAAAATGCAGTAACCTTGGGGCAAGAAGACCGAAGAGCAAAAAGCAAACATGCACGGCAATGGTCAAAAATAAAGGTTTTTTCCATTGGTTATCGGGCAGTTCTGATGTTGGCAGGCAAGAAGGCACGGTGTGTAGTTATCTTTTTGGTTTATCGATCTCGGGCTGGGTTATCATGCCGAGTTTATCAAAACCTACGGCTTTGATGTCAGACATGAGAGAAACCACCACCCCGTAAGGAACTTCTTTGTCAGCCCTGAGCAAAACCGCATCGTTCGTGCCTTTTTTGGCAATGGCGGCCAGTGACTCTTTGATCGCCGCCTGTGTCCCCTTGGTGTTGTTGAGCAGGAACTCTCCTTTTTTCGTGATCGTTACAATGATAGGAGCTTTTTCCTGTTGCAGGGGCTTGGCAGTTGTTTCCGGCAGATCAATGTCAACGCCCTGGGTCATCATGGGGGCAGTAATCATGAAAATGATCAACAGCACAAGCATGACGTCTACCAGGGGGGTGACGTTAATATCCGAAACAAGCCGTCTTTTGCAGCCGCCGTCTTCGACCGGACCCATTGCGAATTCCTGTAGGTAAGTGTTAGCTCTGACGGGAAATGAAGTCCCGTTCCACGAGATTCAGAAAATCAGCGGAAAAGCTGTGCATCCTGCTTTCGATATCCGCCATCTGGTTAGAGTAATAATTATAAAAAACAACAGCGGGGATTGCCACGGCAAGGCCTGCTGCAGTAACAACCAGGGCCTCGGAAACACCGGGGGCCACAACGGCCAGCGAGGCGGAACCGCGCAAGCCTATTTCATGGAAAGAAGACATGATGCCCCAGACCGTACCGAAAAGACCGATAAACGGAGCAGTACTGCCGGTGGTGGCCAGGAAAGAAAGTGACTCGGAAAGCCGCGCTGATTCAATATTTTCCGCCTTGCGCAAGGCCCTTTTTAGGGGTTCCATGCCGGCAAGCCGTGTTTCCAGGGTTTCCTCGGTTGCTCGGGAAGAGGAACTGGTTTTGCCGAGTTTCTGAAGTTCATGGTAACCGGTTCTGAAAATATTTGCCTCGGGACATAAGGTGAGGTTGTTGGCAAACCTGAGTGCCTCAGAGAGGTTTTTGCTCTGCCAGAAGGTTTCAAGGAAGTCTTCGCTTTCAATTCTCGCCTTTTTGAACAGGGAGAATTTCTGGAAAACAATGAACCACGAATACAAAGAGAAGCACAGAAGCATGATCATGACAAACTTGACCGTGAGACCGGCGCTCATAAACATGGAAATTATATTAAGCTCACCCACTTGTGGTTGTCCTCTAAGTTAATTTGGTTGAGACCTGAAAAAACAATAATCCACACACAACACGCATCGATGAAGCAGCTGGAGCTGATCTTTATCGAGAAAAGGGAAAGTGGCGCAGTGGCATTTTGGTGAATTGTGCCGCTGAATATTCCCGCTACTTGTAATTTTTTTTACGAATCTTGTCAATGGAACTCATGTAATGTTAGACAGGTTTCCCCAAAAATCAGTATTGAAAAACACAGGGATGGACCGCGTGAATATTTTTGACATCACCCGGTAAAAAAGGTATTAAATTCTGTTTGCGCATCGTCGGAACGGTGGCTTGACGTGATGCCCCGCTTAAGCAGGAAGTCGTTTCGTTTCCAGATACATTTGCAGGAAATATCTCCCATGAAAGAAATCAAGATTGGTTTGCTGGGGTTTGGCACCGTTGGCAGCGGTTTGGCAGAGGTTCTTTTGCAGCAGGCAGATCGTCTGCGTCGAAAAACCGGCATTTCCATCCGGCTGTGCCGCGTTGCGGATATCCGCATCGAAGCCTTGCCCCCGCAATTTAAGGATGTCGAGCTTGTTCGGGATGCGAATCTGATATTTAAAGATCCTGAGATCGATATAGTGATCGAGCTCATTGGCGGTATTGAGCCGGCAAAAACCTTTATCCTGAAGGCCATTGACCATGGCAAGCATGTGGTTACAGCCAACAAGGCTCTGATCTCCCAGCACGGCATGGAGATATTTGAAGCTGCGGCCGCGAAAAATGTCGAAGTAGGCTTCGAGGCCAGTGTCGGCGGCGGCATCCCGGTGATCAAGGCTCTGAAAGAAGGTCTGGTTGCCAACAGGATTCTCTCGATCATGGGGATAATGAACGGGACTGCCAATTATATCCTTAATAAGATGACCGATGAGGGCATGCCCTTTGACGAGGTGCTGAAAGAGGCCCAGGAAAAAGGTTTTGCCGAGGCCGACCCCACCTATGACATCGAGGGCATTGATACGGCCCACAAGTTGGTGATTTTGATGACCATGGCGTACGGTATGAAGGTGAGCCTCGACGATGTCAGTATCGAAGGTATCTCCCAGATTGATCCAATCGACATTAATTTCGCCCGGGAATTCGGCTATCGGATAAAGTTGCTTGCTATCAGCCGGAATCATGGTGAAACAGTGGAGGCCAGGGTGCATCCTACCATGGTTCCTGAAAAGGATCTGCTGGCCAATATCGGCGGCGCCTATAACGGCATCCAGTTTACCGGCGATATGGTGGAAGATATCCTGCTCTATGGCCAGGGTGCCGGAAAAATGCCCACCGGAAGCGCGGTTGCCGCGGATGTGGTCGATATTGCCAGGAATATTATTTGTAACAGTATTAACCGGGTTCCGTGTCTTTCCTATTTACCGGAAGAGATCAAGCCGAGGGGGATTACCCCCATGGAGAGTTTGCGCGGCTGTTATTATTTCAGGATGACCGCCATGGACAAGCCGGGTGTTTTATCCGTTATCTCCGGAGTACTGGCCCGCCACAACATCAGCATTGAATCGGTTATCCAGAAGGGTAGGCAAAAAAAAGGCACCGTTCCCGTGGTGATGATGACTTACGAAGCGTCGGAATCCTCGGTGCGTGAGGCTCTGGCCGAGATTGACGCTCTGGATGTCTGCATCGATAAAACAGTGAAAATTCGCATCATGAAGGCCCATGCAGAGTAAAAACGGCGTGAAATACATTATCCTGGTCGGTGACGGCATGGGGGACTTGCCCATTGCCGAATTGGGCGGGAAGACCCCATTGACTTTTGCGCACACTCCGGCCATGGACAGGATTGCCAGAGATGGAGAGCTCTACCGTGTTCGCACTGTTCCCGAGGGATTTCCTCCGGGCAGCGATGTCGCGAATCTTTCCCTGCTCGGGTATCTACCGCATGAGTGTTACAGCGGCAGAGCTCCCCTGGAGGCTGCCAGTCTCGGCGTTTCCCTGGCAGTCGACGAAATTGCCTTCCGCTGCAACCTGGTGACCCTGCGTTTTGAGGGAGACCGGGTCTTTATGGAAGATTACAGCAGTGGCCATATTTCCAGCCAGGAGGCAAGGGTTCTTGTCGAAGGGCTCGAGGCTGTTGCGGGTACCGAACGGTTGCGTTTTTATCCCGGGGTAAGCTATCGCCATCTGCTGGTCCATTCCGGCGAACTCGGCCCGTTGGTGACTGTGCCGCCCCATGATTTCACCGGGCGGGAGGTGACGGAATTCTGGGCCCGGTATAACAGCATCCCCCACCTGCGTGAGGCCTTGACCAAGGCAGTGGCATTTCTCGCGGACCATCCGGTGAATCGTGAGCGACAGGCACAGCAGCGCAATCCCGCAAATGCAATCTGGCTTTGGGGTGAGGGCAAGGCTCCGTCCATGCCGACCATCCGGGAGCAGTTCGGCGTAGAAGGGAGTTTGATTTCGGCGGTTGATCTGCTTAAGGGGATTGGTGTGTACGCCGGCCTTGATATAATTGAGGTGGAGGGCGCCACCGGGTATCTTGACACCAACTACGCAGGAAAAGCGAACGCCGCTCTTGAGGCTCTGCGGGAAAAGGATTTTGTTTTTGTCCATGTTGAAGCGCCGGACGAGGCAGGGCATCAGGGCAGCCTTAAGGACAAGCTCCAGGCCATCGAAGATTTTGACAGCAAGATCGTCAAGCCTGTTTTTGACGCGCTTATGGACAGCGGGTATGATTTTCGCCTGGCCGTGGCCATGGATCATTTTACTCCGCTGGCTGCCAGAACCCATATCGCCGACCCGGTGCCGGTGGCAATTTTTGATTCACGGGCGGTGCAGTCTGGAAGTGGGCTTGCCTATGACGAGCAAAATGCTGTCATGGCGGGTGAACTCCTGGTAGATGGGCGGCAGTTTTTTAACCGGGTACTCGACCGCTGATGACGGATGAAACCATGAACATGTGCACGTCACTGCACCACCATCGCTTCAGGGTGATTTACGGCGATACCGACTCCGGCGGCGTCGTCTATTACGCAAATTATCTGCGCTATTTTGAGGCGGCACGTACCGAGTTCATGCGGGATCGTGCGCTCTCCTACAAAGAGATCGAAGCACAGGGGTTTATTTTGCCGGTGGTGGAATGTCATGTGCGGTATAAAGCATCCGCCCGTTATGATGATTTGTTATTGGTTGAAACCTCTCTCGTTGAAGTGAAGTCCCGAACCTGTCGTTTTGATTACCGGGTTATCCGTGAAATTGACGGGAAAATGCTGGCTCAGGGATTTACCACCCACGCAATTGTGGATATCAAGGGCAGGTTGACAAAATTTCCGGATATGTTGCTTGGTGCCTTGCGGAAATACTCTGCGGATGTGACTTAATTCCTTTATTTTCCTTTACATTCTCCCGAAAAAGAGTATTATGTCCGAATTGACGCGGGGTGGAGCAGTTCGGTAGCTCGTCGGGCTCATAACCCGAAGGTCGTAGGTTCAAATCCTGCCCCCGCTACCATAGTAAATGTTAAGGACTTGGCGTACCTGCCGAGTCCTTTTTTTTGTTGCAGCGTCCTCAGGCGAGTATGAGCCGGATGCTTTTTTTTGCAGGCCCCGTTTGGGTGATTGGTAAGCCGTTGGCTGTTCACGTTTGATTGTCTCGGGATGGTCAAGCAACAGCCTGCTGACGGCTCCTAAATAATCTGGAGGAGATATGGCGTCAACCGTTGACGAGGTAACAATCAATTATGAAGAAGACGGGGTCGTGGTCGTCAAGGAAATCGAAAAGGTTATCCTGTCCAAAGGCGCTTGGGCAACCATTCTTTTTCGTTATCAGCAGTGGGACCCAAAGAAGAATGAATACAGCCCGGACAAGTATTCCATCCGTCGCTATCGCAAGGTGAACGGGGAATACAGTCAGCAGTCTAAATTCAATATTTCAAGCCCGGATCAGGCGCAAAAAATTGTCGATGCCTTGCTCGGTTGGCTCTGATAATGAGGTGGGTTTTTTAGACCATCTTTCTGTGTTATGCTGTGGAAGTTTTTTGCAATCTCCGGAAATTGTAAATCCTTCGCATCCATTCCGATATGGTCTGGCGTTTTTTGTTGAAAAAAGCTAGACTTTATGAAATGCCACTCTTGATTTTCGGTGTACAGACGGGTTGAGAGCATGAGAATTGCAGTCATGAGACAATGCTACTTTAACAAAGCGATGGTGCTTTCCGCCACCATTCTCCGCTTGCCCCAAACCATGCCCTTCACTAAAAAGTTGCTGCATCTCCAGGTCACGGGATGAATATTCCCCCCGCAAACACCCCAAGGCAAAAACGGGTTTCCTTCGCTGTACTGTTGCTCTGCATTCTCCTGGGCTGGTGGTTTTTTTTCGTCTACCAACGTCCTGTTCCTCCCCCGCCTGAAGTCACTCCCATCGCGGTAACCGCGCGGGGAGATCTTGCGGCCGATGAACAAAGCACCATTGCTTTGTTTCGTTCTGCTTCGCCGGCGGTTGTCTATATTACCAATATCGAGGTTCGCCGGAACATCTTCAGTCTCAATATCCATGAGATTCCCCAGGGAACAGGTTCCGGATTTATCTGGGATAAGCAGGGCCGGATCGTTACAAACTACCATGTTATCGAATCGGCTAGCCGGGTTGAGGTAACCTTGGCGGATCGTTCAACCTGGCAGGCCACACTGGTGGGAGTTGCTCCGGACAAGGATCTGGCGGTGCTGCAGATTTCGGCCCCTGCCGAGAAACTCTTGCCTCTCCCTCTGGGCGAATCCCATAATCTGCTGGTGGGCCAGAAGGTTTTCGCCATCGGCAATCCTTTTGGCCTCGATCAGAGCCTCACTTCCGGTATCGTCAGCGCTTTGGGGCGGGAAATCAAGTCGGCTACCGGCAGAGCCATTCAAGGGGTTATCCAGACGGATGCCGCCATCAACCCCGGCAATTCAGGGGGACCTCTTCTTGACAGCGCCGGTCGTCTTATCGGGGTGAACACCGCCATCTACAGCCCTTCCGGAGGCAGCGCCGGTATAGGCTTTGCCGTGCCGGTGGATGTGGTGGGCAGAGTGATCCCTGAGATTATCCAGCATGGGCGGCTGATTCGCCCCGGACTCGGAATTTCCGTTGCGGATGATCAGATTGCCAGGCGGGTAGGGGTGGCAGGTGTGCTGGTTATGAATGTCCAGCCGGACAGTTCCGCCGAGGCTGCCGGAATGAGGGGAACGCGCCGAATTCGTGGTGATATAATCTTTGGGGATATTATTCTGGCTGTCGATGACCATAAGGTTTTGTCCTACGACGATTTGCGCAATGTGATGGATCGCTATAAAGTCGGGGATACGGTTTCTCTGACCATTGAACGTGAAGACCGGCAGATGCAACTGCGAGTGGTGTTGGAAGAGGTAGGATAGCGTGTGACTTGGTGGACCCGGGCTCTCAGAAGTCTTATTTCAATAAATGAGCAGCGACTGGATCTGTTTCGGGTTTTTCCCGGAATAAGAAGGTTTCTGGCAGCACGGCATCATTATGCCTATCTGCGGACAGCCGGTGATATTCTCTTTGCTCTGGTGGTTATCTCCGGGATCTTCGGGCCAAAGGACGTGCGGAGTAATGTCGCGGTTTTCCTGTCTTGGGGTCTTATCTGGCCGAGTATCGTGCTCAGTTGGTTTTTTGTGGGGCGGATGTGGTGCGGGATTTGCCCGTTTCCCGGGCTCGGTGTTTTCCTGCAACGGAGGGGAATAACGCTTTCCCTGCCTGTGCCGAAATTTTTGCAGAAATATGGCGTGTACGCCTCGGTTATCCTGCTGGCTCTTATTATCTGGACCGAGGTTGTTGTCGGTCTTGACCGTTCGCCGATCGGCACATCCTTTTTCGTCCTGTCCATTGTTTTTGGCGCGGCTCTGCTTTCGGTCCTTTTTCCCGGCCAGGCCTGGTGCCGGCATCTTTGCCCATTGGGTCGTATCAGCGGCGCGGCAGCAACCCTTTCCATTACCGAATTTAGACCGGATCACGAAAAATGCCGCGGCTGCGAGACCTTTGCCTGCAAAAAAGGGAATGATGAAAAACGCGGCTGCCCGGTCTATCTTGGCGCCTATAATGTTCAGAACAACCTGCATTGCCTGGTCTGCGGTCACTGTCTTCCATTCTGTGACCGGGATTCACCGCAGCTGCTTTTGCGAAATCCCTATTCGGAGCTGATTCGCAACAAGGGCCGATACATTACCTGTTCGTATATCGTACCGTTTCTCATCGGTTCCCAGCTTGCCAGGTTCCTGAGAAAAAAGGAGATATACGCCCAGCTTGCCTCGTTCACCGGCTGGTCGGACGCGATTCTCTTCAGTCTGCTGTTGTTGATCGGATTTGGTCTGAGTTTGACGATTATCCGTTTCGGCACCCGCCTGTTCGGAATAACCGAGGATCCGTTGTTTGGCAAATTTTCGCCCATGGTCCCTATTCTCATCCCCATGGCTTTCACCGGGGAGCTTGTCTACCGGTTGGGATATTTTGCCGCGGGGGTTGGCGATTTTATTCCCACCATCGGGCGCCAGATTGGCGTGGCGTTTTTTGAGAAGTTGTTTTTCACTATCCCGGATTTTCCGGTCCAGATCCTCTCTGCCTTCTTCTTGCTGAACGGCTCCATCGCCGGGTGTTACATCCTCTGGCAGTTTTGTCTCAATGATTTCGAGGGGCTGGTCCGTTTTCGGAATTTTCTCGGAATCAATCTCCTGATCGTCGCGCTCCTCTTTTTCTATCTGGCTGTTATTTTTTAAGAGCCGTTCTTGTCATTTCAACTTGGCAAGGGTGTTTGGTTAACGGTTTATTTGGGACTGGGTCATAAAGGAAAGGCGTTTTCGTTTGGCAAGTTCCCGCATGTCCGTTGCCCGATCCGATTCATCAATGATTTCCCTGCCCACTATCTCTTCAATGATGTCTTCAAGGCTGACAACGCCTGAAATCGAACCGTATTCGTCAACCACCATAAAGAGATGTTTCTTGTGCTCAAAAAACTCGAGCATGACAGCGGTCAGTCGTGCTGTTTCCGGAACAAAATGCGCGGAATGCATGAACTCCCGCAGGGTTTTGTCTTCGGCTCCCTGGGATGCCCAGATGTGCAGGTCTTTGTGCAGAATAATGCCTATTACCTCGTTCCTGTTTTTTTCATAGACTGGAATCCTGCTGTGCATATTGAGCATTTCTTTGGCTTGCAGAGCCTCGTCCACGGTCAGGTCGGCATCGAGCATGAAGGTGACGGTGATCGGGGTCATGATCTGACGAACGGTTTTATCCTTCAGGTCAAGAATGTTGGTGATAACCCGATGTTCCTGAAGGCTGATCTCCCCGGATTTATGGCTTCTTCGGGCCAAGGCCTGGATTTCCTGGGCCGAGACCAGGAGTCCGTCATCCTTGGCCGGAAGAAGTCTGGTGATGGCTTGAATTATCAGAATGAACGGGTGCATCACTTTTACCATCCAGTGGAGGGGGTAGGCAATCCAGATGGCGAGCGGGCGGCAGTAGGAAACCCCGATGGTTTTGGGGAGTATTTCTGAAAAGAGAAGGATGCCCAGAGTGAAGAATACGGAAAACCAGACCATGTTTGTGTCACCGAAAACTCCAGCCGCTGCCGCGCCCACAAAGGTGGCTCCAGCCGTATTGGCAATGGTGTTTATGGTAAGGACGGCGGTGATGGGACGGTGAATGTTTTTTTTGAGGTCCATGAGGATGCGGCCAATCCGCTTGTGGCTCCGTTTGGTGATATCAATCTGACTTACCGGCAATGAGTAGAGTGCCGCCTCAAGGACACTGCTCAGAGCGGAAATGATAATGACAAGCAGCGCGCCAAAAAATAATTGCAGCATCAGGAACTCCTTTTGGGACTCGGATATGTGGCGGGAAAATTGTGTTTGCGGCAGTTGCCTGGAATATACCGTAATTATTTGTTTGTATCATGTAATTATCGTTGCGTAAGGGGTACTCTGTATTATATAAATAAATATCTCCTTCAATTAACTCCAGACAGACAAGGGAAGCCGTAACAGGACAACCCCCACCGAACTCCTTCAGTTTTTTTTTGAGATGGCGAAAACAGTTTTTGTTTTCTGGGTGCGCCACCATACCCTCGTGCAGAAGGGTCGGAAGGGGATTTGCAACACATGGCTTGCATAAAAAAATGTTCGGTTTTTATAGTTGATCCTGATCCATCGAACAAATCCGCTTTTCAGGAATTGCTTGGGGACTGGTCGCATCTTGTCTGCTATTGCTCAACCATCGAAGAATTCAAACAGCTTCTTGTCGGGATTGTTCCGGATATTGTTCTGTGCAATCTCAGCCTGCTTGGCTTGCATGAACAGGATTTCCTGCGACATGTTGCCACCGCCTGCCCCCATGCAATCAGAATTGTTTTTTCGGAGAAAACAGGCGCTGATGCATTGGTAAGGCTTGTGGCGACCGGGGCTGCTCACCGGGCGTTCTGTCTGCCTCTGAGCAAGGGGATTAGCCAGTCATTGGAACATGATCTGACCGTGCGTTCGCGGATTCGGATTCGTAAGTGCTGGGAGTTCATGAATCATGGCCAGGGGCTTCCCACGCTTCCTCCTGTGGTCCATGAACTAGAAATCATTCTCCAGAACCCTGAATATGCCTTGAGCCAGGTTGTCGAGGTTCTTGGCAAGGATCCAATTCTTGTCGCCCGGCTTTTGCAGATGGTGAATTCCGTGCATTTTTCCCAGGGGATAAAGATTGATGATCTCCACCGGGCGGTAAGCTATCTCGGGATCAGCAGAACGCGAAAAATGGTCTTATTCCTCTGTGCGCTCAATCATTTTCAGTATCCTAAGAAATATCATCGCCATGCCTTGAGTATCATTGATCACAGCATTCAGTGTGGAAAACTGGCTGGGATTATCGCCAGGCAGATTGCTCCCGGACAGGAGAGAACAGCGATTACCGCAGGTCTTTTGCATGATATCGGTAAATTGGTTTTTCTTACCTCCCTTGATGAGGCGTTGCATCATTCCCCCACGTTCATGCAGAAATATGGGCTGTTTGCCACAGAGATGGAAGAACGGGTTTTTGGCATCAACCATCTGGAATTGGGCAGCGCTCTGCTTCTCTGGTGGAATCTTCCCCTGGTCATGGTTGATGCTGTGGCAAACCACAGCCAGCCGCTCAATTCCCTGCAGGGGGTGCCGTTATGCGTGGCTATTGCCGACCGCTGTCTTCTCAAGGTCGCCAATGGTCACGCATTCACAGTTGATTTTAACTTGCTCCCACATGATCTGCCGGTGGAGCACTGGCTTGACTGTGCCCGCGCCCTGAACACGGACAAAATCATGACCATTGCCGCATGATTGTCGCATGTGGCCCCATCGCTTTTCCGTAATTCATAACTATTCATTACACATCAAGGAGCATCTTCATGTTGCAGTTCAGTAAGATTGGACCCAAGGGGTATGCCGGGGATCTTCTTGTGTATCTGACGCGTCAACCTGGCAAGGGTTCTCCCCGGTGTGGTGGTGGGGCGGTAGATGAAGTTGTCCGGGGGGTTCATGCGCTCGGTGATTTTTCCGGAAAAGAGGGAGAGCATCTCCTTTTTTATCCGGAAAAAGGAAGGAAGGGTATGCCCTCGGCAAAGCGAATACTCATTGTCGGTCTTGGAAAAGACGAGTTGAGCCGTGAGTTGTTTCGCAAGACGGGTGGCACCATCGCTTCACAGGCAATGAAAAGCAAGGCGAAGGACCTGTTGGTAGTTCTGCCGGACACACTTTCTGAAATGGTCGACATGGTTGAAGGACTGTCTGAAGGCCTTGTGTTGGGCACATACCGTTTCAAGAAATATAAAACAAAAAAAGACCCGGATGCCTCGGGGGAAATGTTGACGAGGGCTTCCCTGTATACCTCGGATAACAAGGGAGTTGCCAGGGCGATCGCCATGGGAGAAATCGGTGCTCAGGCCGCCTGTCAGGCCCGCGATATGGCCAATGAACCTGCCAGTCATTGGACTCCAGCCCATTTTTCAGAATATGGCCGGAAATTGGCTGTTGCCCATGGGATGGCATGCACGGTGCTTGATCAGGCCAAGCTGAAAAAGCTGGGGTTGGGCGGGATTCTTGCCGTCAATCAGGGTTCGGCCCGCCCCCCTGAAATGGTTATCCTTGAGTACACAGTAAAGCCTAGCGCGCCAACCTTGCTGTTGGTCGGCAAGGGACTCACCTTTGATTCCGGCGGCATTTCGCTTAAGCCCAGCGCCGGAATGGAAGAGATGAAATACGATATGTGTGGCGGGGCGGCAGTCCTTTGCGCCATGCAGGCGATTGCCCAGGCGAAACTCAAAGGGTTGAACCTGGTGGCGATTGTTCCGGCCACGGAAAATTTGCCCGGGCCGGCTGCCCTGAAACCGGGAGATGTGATCACCCAGTATGGGGGCAAAACCGTGGAGGTGGTCAATACCGACGCCGAAGGCCGTCTTATTCTGGCTGATGCCCTGGCCTACGGCATCAAAAAATACAAACCGGACATGGTGATTGACGTCGCCACCCTGACCGGTGCCGTCATCATCGGCCTTGGTCATCATCGCACCGGGTTGTTGTCCAATAACGATGCGTTATGCGATAAGTTGCTTGCCGCGGGAACGCGCAGTGGTGAACCATTGTGGCGGCTGCCCCTGGATCCGGAGTATGCGAAACAGCTTAAGTCCGAGATTGCCGATTTTAAAAATGTCGGAAAAAAGGACGGCGGCACCATTACCGCGGCAACTTTTCTCAAGGAATTTGTCGGGGAGACCCCCTGGGCCCATCTGGATATTGCCGGCACGGCTTGGGATTTCACCGAAAAATCCTATATACCTAAAGGACCTTCCGGGATCGCAGTGCGCACCCTGTTCGATTTTGTCAGGAACTGGAAAGGTTAGCGTCCCACAGCGGTTCTTGCAACAGTCTTGCATTCCAGGGAGATGATGGTCGTTTCTAACCACCGTTTCGGGATGGTTTGGAGTAAGCAGCAGTTGCCGCCAATTCCTTGGCCTGTTTCATGGCCCTGATATACACTTCGCAGTTGTCACATTGTCCAAAGTCTTTTGCACAGGCCGTGCCGGCTCGCTGCCAGCACGGAATCGATCTGTCGATATAGGCCGAGCAACAGTCCCGTTTTTCCGGGGGGCATTTGGTTATTTCCCAACAGGGGGTGAGATCGAGCAGCATCTTGATGCCTGGGATACTGATGCCCTTTTCGTGGATAAGGGTGCGCAGGCAGGTAACCCATTCAATATCGTTGTTCGAAAAATAGCGCTTGTTGCCTTGCCGGGCAGGCTTGATCAACCCTTCTTCTTCGTATATCCGCAAGGTTCGCGGGTGAACGGAAAGAAGTTTTGCCGCAACACTGATCGGGTAAATGGGTTCGCTGTTATCGAGTGGCATGTCTCGCTCCGTGCGTCTCCGTTTTAGGGAGATCACTCTGAGTATGGAGAAGGCCACCCGTTTTGGCAGGCCTTCTCCTGTGTTTCCTTCTCTTATAGGACGCGCAGTGTTTCTAGGATCTTGGGATCCGCTTCGTCTTCGGCCAGAATGATATGACAGGTGTTACAGTCCATGGAGATGGTTTCGCCGGCCTTGGTTTCATGGCCGTCATCGTGACAGCGGAAACAGCCTGAATCATTCTTGTGCCCGAGGAAATTTCTGTAGGTATTCCATTCTATTTTCATTTCAGGGAAAACATTTTCCACGTAGGCCGCCTGAATACCGCTGATAGCCTGTCCCAGAAGCGGCAGGTTGTTGTTCACCAGAGTTGGATAATCTCTCCGGTATCGGGCCTGGATTTCGGTGGCAATGGTGTTTTTGGCCTCTTCATGGCTGGTATAGGTTCTTGTAATCAATTCCAGCGCAATTTTCTTTATGTAGGGAAGAGAAACAGGAATATCCCCATGAAGAAGTTTCTGGTCCAGGGCCTCGTCCGGGGGGAGGTAGATATGGGTCGGGCGATTGTGACAGTCGACGCAATCCATGGTCCGCACTTTCCCTGCCGGCCCGGCGGCCGTATCTGTTTCTTTTGTGAAAACAATCTCGGTGCCGTCCGGTTTGGAGAGCCTCACTTCGCTGATATTTTCCCGGGCCGTGTCCGTGTGGGTATAGGTTATCTTGTTTTCCGGGGCCACATGCCAGTGAATGCCATGGGCATTACTGCCACGGTAGCCACCGGAGCCAACCTTGAGGAGGAGCACGGTCTGGAGATGGGTGTTTTTCTCGTCGGGCAGGAATTTGTCCCTGATGTAAAGTTTGTCTCCATGAAAGAGCTCAGGGCGGTGGCATTGCTCACAGGTTTCCCTGGCCGGGCGCAGACCGTGGACCGGAGTTTGAATGGGTCGACTGTATGTGTTGAAAGCAACGGCGAAAATCTGTCTGACCCCGGAAATTTTCGATTTCACAAACCATTGAGCGCCTTGACCGATATGGCATTCCACACAACGAACCCTTGAATGGGGGGAATTCTTGTAGGTGGTGTACTCAGGCGCCATGACCGTATGGCATAATTGTCCGCAGAATCCGATGGACTCCGTATAGTGGTAGCCGGTGTAGGAAATGAGGCCGAGGATGAAAAGATTGAGCAGGGTAAGGGCGGCTATCAGGGTGATAAGCTTTCGTATCTTGGCAAATCGGTTCGGAGCGGAAAATTGTTCTTTCAGGTTGTCATAGGTGAAGATGCCGACCTCTTCTTTACCCTTGAAAAAAAAGAGTCCCAGAAAAACAAGGATCAGACTCACCATGAAGAGCGGACCCAGGACCAGATAGATGATAAAACCGAAATACGGATTTTCTACAATTTTCATGATGTCGAGGACAGCCGCAATCAGCAGGACCGGAAAGGTGACGGTGGTCAGGACGGCCCCCATAAGGGAAACCTTGCTGCGCGCAATGTTTTTGATAAACGACTGAATGATGTCTGTAAATGTGGCCAATGTTCGTCCTCCCATCTCGATTTTTTTCATGGTTTCATTGCCGTGAAATGCTGGCTACCATGTAATCTATCATGGATACATGTAAAGAAAAAACAAATTATTTTAATAAGTTACGTGTAAATTTCCAGTGTTAGCATTGCGGCATAAAAAATGAACAGCATTTGCCTAAATTATAAGGGTCACTTTTTGGGTTAATCACAATATCGCAAAAAGAACATGGGAAATGTGCACAGTTATGTCGTGGTCCATGGCCCGGTTTCATAACTTGCTCGTGGGTGAAGGTAAATTCGCGCATTGGCTCGGGGTCGGGCAGGTCATACATTCATTGATTTTTTTCTCATTGGATTCGGTTGATTCCGAAGCCTCTTTATTGCGGGAGCATTCGAAGATTATTTCCATCTCTTCCCGATCCAGGGTTTCTGTCTGCAGAAGAATTTCTGCAAAATGTTTTAAAAAAGGCTTCTCCTGCATGAGAATGGCGTGTGCATTCTGGTAGCAATCATCCACCAGTTTTCGCACTTCCATGTCGATGTGCCTGGCGGTGTTTTCGCTATAGATCAACTGACTTACCTGGTCTCCGAGAAAACCCTCATCGGATTTGGCATAGGCCAAGGGGCCGACGACATCGTTCATGCCCCACTGGCACACCATTTTTGTGGCGATCTGGGTGGCGCGTAACAGATCATCCTCTGCTCCGGTGGTTTGCTGGTTGAGGCCTATTCTTTCCGCAGCACGGCCTCCCATAAGAATGGTGATTCTGGCCTGCAGGTATTCCTTGGTATAGGCCTGTCGGTCGACGAGGGCTTGCTGCAGGGTGTGGCCCATGGCCCGACCACGAGGAATAATGGTGATTTTCTGGATAGGGTCGGCGTCGGGAAGATGCCGGGCGATGATGGCATGACCAGCTTCATGATAGGCCATGGTTCGGCGGTCATCCTTGCTGATCACGAAGCCCTTGCGCTCGACGCCGATAAGAATCCGGTCCTTTGCTTCGTTAAAATCACTTACCTCGATGGCATCCTTGTCTTCACGCGCCGCAATCAAAGCCGCCTCGTTCACGAGATTGGCAAGTTCCGCGCCTGTAAAGCCGGGGGTGGTTCTGGCAACCTCGGCAAGGTCGACATCTTCCGAGATGGTTACGCGTTTGGCGTGCACCTCGATGATTTTCAGTCTCCCTTTCACATCGGGGGGTAAAATGGTGATCTGCCTGTCAAAGCGGCCTGGGCGTCTCAGGGCTGGATCTAGGATGTCAGGACGGTTGGTGGCGGCAAGAACGATAATGGTGTCATCCCGGCTGAAACCATCCATCTCGACGAGCAGGGCGTTTAAGGTTTGCCCCCGTTCATCCTGGCCTCCCATCGATCCCGCTGCGCTGCGGTGCGCTCCCACAGCATCGATTTCATCGATAAAAACGATGCAGGGGGTATTTTTCTTGGCTTCCCGGAAAAGATCACGAACCCTGGAAGCGCCAACTCCCACAAACATCTCCACAAAATCAGATCCGCTGAAACTGTAAAACGGGACTCCTGCTTCTCCGGCAATTGCTTTAGCAAGAAGGGTTTTCCCTGTGCCTGGCGGGCCCTGCAACAAGACGCCTTTGGGCAGGCTGGCGCCGAGACGGCTGAATTTTTTCGGGTCTTTAAGAAACTTGACAATCTCCTTGAGTTCCGCCTTCGCTTCCGGGATGCCGGCAACATCTTCAAAGGTTATGGGTGTGTTGCTCCCGTCGAATTGAATGATCTTGTTTTTGGCGAAATCCGGTTCTTCATCGGAGCCTCTCTGTTGGGAGCGCATCACCAGCAACCAGCCGATCAGGATGATGCTGATCGGCAGCGTGACTGTAAAAAGGTTCCAGAATGGCGAGGGGCTGTCGTCTTCGGCGGTGATGGCAATCTTTTTTTGGGCAAGTTTGCCCATGAGTTCGCCTACATCAGGAGAAAAGGTTGAAAATTCACGGCCATAAATATCCGTGAGCGAGATATCCCCGCCCTTGAGGTGTACTTCGGCAATCTCGTTGTTTTCCAGGTTGGTCAGGAAATCGTTGTATTTCAGGGAGGGGCTGGTGTTTTCCAACTTCCAGAAAAGAGCGGTGGCAACGACAATTACTACGAGCACGGCGCCGAGGAAGAGCGTGTAGACAATTTTGGTCATGGCAACCTCTTTCTGTTCGTGGTGCGCTTGTGCATCAAGGCGGAGTCGTTCTTGTTTCCAGTGTTCTTCATTGTACCGGAAGCAGTATCCTGCTGCCAATCATAAATAAAAAAAGCCCGAGCGTACGCAGGGTACGTCCGGGCTTGAATGTGTGCTGGTGTTGTTTCTAGTTTCTGAAGGGTTTTCCTTGTGATACTTTCGGAGCTATATGCCGGTGAATGCAGAGATCCATCCGCTCAAAAAACCTGTGATTCCTCCACTTTTAATAAGTCCTCCGACGAGTAAGAAAAAGCCGCCTGTGCCGATGATCGCGCCTATGCAGAGAATTACCCCCAACCCGGCCTTGGAAATATCGTGACCAACATCGGTGTTGTTCTCCGGTCCACCATGAAAGGTCCGGCATTTCTTTTTTGTCTTTACCTTTGCAATGGCGAAACAATTCCGCATGGGAACTGTCTCCAGCGCGGATGCAGAGGTGTTTTTGCTTTTCATCCGCCGGTTACCGCGGTGATCCAAGCTTTAGCCAGAGAAAGGGGGCCGCCGGTGGTAAGCATTGCACCGACAAAACATGCCACCGACCACAGGCCAATCAGGCTTGAGATTGTGCCGAATGCGGTCAAAGCACCGGTGGAAATTTTGGTCTCTGTTGTTGCTTGTGCCACAGCCTTGGTACGGTTTCTGCTTTTAGCCAATGATGTCTGTGTCATAATCCGCCTCCTTCCCGTAGGATGATTGTTCCGAGTGATCATCACTCCTTAATGTATAAGGTAAGTGTTTCCTTGGAGGGAGTCAACCATAAAAAATGCGTAATTTCAATTAGTTACATGTAAATTATGGTTGTGAAGATTATGGCGACGTAACAGGGAAGCATCCTGGGAATTACTTGTTTCCTCGAATCATGACAATTGCGGATGGTATGTGCGGTGTGGCTCTGGAAATAATCCGGCACGGGGAGGGCTCCCCGTGCCGTGTGGTGAAGGTCTTATTACATGGGAGGGTGCTGCATGTTCATCTGCATGTGCATCCCGCCCATGAGCGGTTTGATGGTTTCCATGCTGATGTTCGCGTACGTTTCGATGGTTCCGCCGTTTGCCTTTTGGAATTCTTCCGCAGAACCACGGGTGGCAAAGGGGATAAGCTCTTTGCCCATTGGTCCCATTTCCTTGCTGTCTATAACATAATGTGCTGCTTTACCGTCAAGCCATTTGCCGTTTTTAAAATCCTTCACCCAAACGGCGGCTACCTGGTCAGGTTGTCGTTCGGGCGCGAATTTTTGCATGTTGAGAAGAAAGCGGAACATGCACTTACATCCGTCAAAAGCGGCAACTGTGCCGTCGGCGAAAACTACTTGGGATTGCCATTGGGGATAGCGGTAAGGATACATCCCGCAAGCTGCGCAAGTCATCCCCTCGGTAATTGTTTGAGGTTCTTGGGTTGCGGGTCGGACGGTGTTGTTTCCAGCGGCAAAGGCGAGGGAGCCTCCAAGCAGAATCGCGGTCAACCCCAGCATCATGAGCAAGTGTAGGGTGTGTTTGTTTTCTTTTTTGCTGTGCATACTCGTCTCCTTGTGTGAGGGTTGCAGGTTTACTTGCTGGGAGGATATTTCTGCAGCTTTCGTTGCAGGGTCCTCCGGTGCAGGTCGAGTTTTTTGGCGGCCAGGGAGATGTTTCCCTCGCAGTCGGTGAGCACACGATTGATGTGTTCCCATTCAGCCCGAGCCAGCGAAGGGGCAGAGAACTCATCCTGCTCAACCGCCATAGCGAGTTTTGGGTTCCTGGAAAAGGCGCCGAGGATATCGTCCACGTCCGCAGGTTTGGGCAAATAGTAGAGCGCTCCAAGTCGGACCGCCTCTGTGGCCGTTGCGATGCTGCCGTAACCGGTGAGCACGACAATCTGCATGTCCGGGTTGGTTTCCCTGGCCGCACCAATGAGTTCCAGCCCTGATCTGCCTGGCATTTTCAGGTCAAATACTCCCAGGGCCGGTTTTTTTTCGTTGATGATCCGCACGGCTTCGTCAAAATTGGCGGCGGTAAAAACCGTATATCCACGAAAGCTGAAAGCCTTTGCCAATCGCTCCCGGAAGAGCTCCTCGTCGTCAACCAGAAGAATTGTTTCACCCATGATGTACCTCCGGGGTATCTGTTTTGATCTGTTGCAGGGCAAAGAATAGCGTGACTTTCGAGCCTTGGCCCGGTTCGGAAATCAGGCTCAGCCCGCCGCCAAAGCGTTCGGCAGCCGATTTGGCCAGAAAAAGGCCAAGCCCTAGTCCTTTGCCCGGTTCCTTGGTGGTGAAAAACGGTTCTGCCGCACGGGCGGCAACATCCGGGGCCATGCCGGAGCCGTTATCCGTGACTTCAATATAGAGCCGCGTTGCATCTTTTCGACATTCAACCAGAACAGGGGTGCTCGGAGCGGCATCCAGACCATTTTTGATAAGGCCTCTGACAATGCGGCGCAAGGTACGAAGCGGCATTCTCACAAGAATATCGCCCGCTTTATTTATATAGTGTACCTGATTTTTGAGAGTATCTGGAAAGGAATTGATGAGGTTTTCCATGAGTTCATCAAGGGTAAAATCTGTGAATGGTTCTCCCATATGCTCACCGGCATCGGCTGACATATGGAAAAGAATATCCTTGCATCGTTTTACCTGTTCGCGAATCAGGGTAACATCCGCATACAGTTCCGGAAATTCTTGAGCCCGGTTGTTTTTTTTAAGGGTATGGAGCATCTCGCCGGCTGCCACGGCAATGGTTGACAAAGGAGTGGAAAATTCATGGGCCGCCCCTGCGGCAAGGGTCGCAAGAGAGGCCATCCTTTCACTTTTCGTTTTTTCCTCCTGCAGGTCAGCAAGTGTTTTCTGATGTCTGCTCAGGGCCAGTTGAATCCGGCTGACAAAGAAGACAATAAAAAACGCAGTTACGGCAAAGGCGACCCACATGCCCTGCAGATGAATCTTCAGTGGGTCGCTCAGCGTCGCCAGCATCGATGGTTCCGGGTGGCATGGTTGATTCAGGCTTCCCTCTGCAGGCAGATAGAAAAGTGTGGCATAGCAGCCGGTGGTAAAAAAAGCCAGAGTCCATGTCCATCTGGGCGGCATGAGGATGGCACCCAGAGTGATATGCACCAGATACAGAAAGGTGAACGGGTTCATTGGCCCGCCGGTGTAGTACAGAAGCAAACTGAGCAGAGCGGTGTCCAGGAACATGACCAGAATGAAAATCCAGTCGGCCATGGGTGTTTCTTTCTGTTTCAGGTAAACGAACAGGAAATTGCTGATGATTTCAAAGGCGAGAATGCCGGAAATAATCCAGACGGGAAGAGTGATTTCGAGAAAAAAGAAAGCGATCAGTACCAGGAGAATCTGGGCTGCCACTGCGCCCCAGCGTAAATGCAGCAGCCAGGCGAAGGCAATTCTGGTCGAGGCGGTGTTTTTCTCTTCACCGTTATTATTGTTATGCCGGATGACGGTATGCACGGACTATCCTCTTTCTTGCGGGGAACAACATGGAGCATGTATTGTCGGATTGTAATGCGCATGTCTTGATTGGGCAACAAACCCTTGATGCATACCATTATTTGGCAGGAAGCACTTTAACTTCCTGC
>VMSS01000247.1 GCA_013791995.1 Desulfurivibrio sp.
CGGGATGAAGCGCTGGCGGTTTTCGATGATGAGTTCCTGGATGTCGGACAGAGTGGCTGTGGGAGGCAGGGTGGCGAAATCGGTGGTCATGTAGTCGCTCACCGGGGAGTCTCCCAACCCCAGATGGATGGATTTGCCCACGACCAGACGGGAGATGAGGCCGATTGCTTCGTGTTGGTCATTGACAATCAGCAGTACCGTGATGTTGTACCGGTTGAGCAGGTCATCTGCTGCATTGATCGTCAGTGTCGGCGGACCGAAGATTACCGGCGCGGACATAAGCTCCCGTGCAAGCCGTTGCGGCCGGACATGTTTGTGCAGGAGTTGAATCAGTTTCTCTTCAGCTTCGATCAGGGTGAGATCCTTGATGGTGGCCGAGGCGGCCGAGGCATGCCCGCCGCCCCCGAAATCGCGGGCAATGGTACCCACATTCACCTCCGGGATCCGGCTCCGGGCAATGAGGTGGGTGCGTTCTCCCATGTGGGTCAAGGCGAAGAGGGTATTGAGGTTCTCCATCACCATGAAACGGCGGACAAGAATGGAAAATTCATCAACATATTCAGGCAGTTCTATCTTGGCCACCACCAGATCAATGCCGTGGATGGTATAGGTTGTGGCGGATTTGATCAGGGCATGGAGCAGGGTGACTTCCTGGCTGGTGAGTTCCTGGGCGATGAACTGGGAAACGGCATTGAGGTTTGCGCCTTGGGCAAGCAGCCAGGCCGCGGCTTCGAGGTCTTCCGGGCTGGTGGTGTCAAAGGCGAAAGAGCCGGTGTCTTCGTAAATGGCCATGGCCATCAGGGTGGCTTCCTCCTGGGTGAGTTGGAGGTTTTTCTCTCGGAGGAGATGGACAAAGATGGTGGTGGTTGAGCCAACAGGCCGGACATGCTCCACTGACCCGTGCAGGTCATCGGGGGTGTCGGGATGGTGGTCGTACAGGTGGATGTCCAGGCCCGGGTTGGTCAGGCATTGGGAAAAATCGCCAATGCGCGAGGCCTGACGGGTGTCCACCACGATGAGCCGTTGAATCTGGTCTTGCGGGATATTTTTCAGCCGCTGGAAGGTGTAGTGGTATTGCACGGATTGGGCAAGAAAATCCCGCAGGTTTCTTTCCTGGGAACCGGAAAAGGCAAGCACCGCATTGGGGTAGAGCTTGTTGGCGGCGATCATGGAGGCCAGCCCGTCAAAATCGGCGTTTACATGGGTGGTGATAACTTCCATATGAGAAAGGGCCTCTGTTTTTCCAAGCGTATTGTGGGTCGGGATGCGGGAGGGGAGTTCATCGCGATCAACGCGAAGGTCACTACGAATGATTATAGACGATCATTCCCTGTGATCAAAGACATTCAGCCCCGGGGATGGAATTTCTGGTGGGCGCTTTTGAGCCGGTTGCTGTCCACATGGGTGTAAATCTGAGTGGTGGCGATATCGGCATGCCCCAGCATCATCTGCACGGAGCGGAGATCCGCGCCATGTTCCAACAGGTGGGTGGCGAAGGAGTGGCGGAGCGTGTGGGGGCTGATTTTTTTGGTGATTCCGGCCACACGTGCGGTTTGTTGGATGATCTGCCAGAAACGCAGACGGGTCATGGCTTTGCCGTGACCGGTGACAAAGAGCAGGTCGCTCGTTCGTTTTTTCAAGATCCGGGGGCGGGCGTCGCGGGTGTACACTTTTAGATATTCGCGGGCCGCCTCGCCAAAGGGGATGAGCCTTTCCTTGGAACCTTTGCCGAAAACCCGGACATAGCCGCCCATGATATTGACTCCGGCAATGGGCAGGTTGACCAGTTCCGAGACCCGCATGCCGGTGGCATACAGCAGATGCAACATGGCATTGTTGCGCAGGGCCAGGGAATTATCATTGGCTGGCGGGGCAAGGAGCAGGTTCACCTCGGGGATGGTGAGTACTTTGGGAAGTGGGTGGCCCGGCTTGGGAAGGTCCAGGACGGCGCAGGGGTCGGTGTCGATGAGTTTTTCCGCCAGGAGAAATTTGAAAAAAGCGCGCAATGAAGAGATTCGGCGGGCATTGCTGCGGTTTGAGATGCCTTGGGCATGGCAATGGGCCAGATAGGCACGGATGTGGCTAATTTCAATCTCGGAAAGATGTGCGAGGCGGCTCGGACGGAGAAAATCGAGGAAAAAGACAAGGTCTGCCCGATAGGCCAGGATGGTATTGGCGGCCAGGCGGCGCTCAAGGGTGAGATACTGAAGGAATTGTTCGAGAAAAGGCTCGGAAAAAAGAGACGCTCCGCCGGGAGGAGAGGAAGAAGCCGGCAACTGAGGCCGAGCCCGGTCGGAGCGTGAATGATTATCAGCAGGTTTTCCCCGTTTGCTGCTCATTCGAGGAAACAGAGCAATTTAGTCACGCTCGGTGCGCATCATGAGCTTGCGGAGTTTCCGTTTGGACTCGGCTTGCTTGCGACGGCGTTTGGCGCTGGGTTTTTCGTAGTATTCGCGGCGTTTGAGTTCTTTTTTCATCCCATCAAGCTGCATCTTTTTCTTGAGCAGCCGAATCGCCTGTTCGATATCCCCTCTCACTTCAATTTCGATCATGATCTCTCCAGTATGCGGGTTGCAACGTCATGTTTCAGAATTTTTGCCAACGCCTGTTTCAGAACAAGCTGAAGTGACGCAGATTTTTAAAAATAAACCGTTTATATAGCCGATTATTGCTCTGATTGTCAAATATTTTTTTCCGGCGCCTCCTGGCGAGGGAAGATCTTGCCCGGGTTAAGAATGTTCTGGGGATCAAACAGGTTTTTGACCCGGCGCATGAGCGCAAGGGTCGGCGGGTCAAGCTCCATGTCCAGATAGGGTGCCTTGGTCAGACCGATGCCGTGTTCGCCGGACAGGGTGCCGCCCAACCGGAGTACCTCCTCAAAAAGAAGCTGTTTGGCGGTATTGGCCTGCTGTACTTCCTGCGGAATATTTCTGTCCAGCATGATATTGACGTGGATGTTGCCGTCGCCGGCATGGCCGAAGGTGAAAATGGTGATTCCGAGTTCCCGGCTTAATTTTTCTGTGCAGGAAACCAATTGCGGCAGACGGCTGCGGGGAACCACCACGTCTTCGCTCATTTTATGGGGCTTGAGGCTGAAGGATGAAGGGGAGATGGCGCGCCGGGCCGCCCAGAGCTGATCGGCCTCGCCTGAGTTTGCGGCGGTGCGGTTCAGGATGATTCCCGGCTGGGTTTGCAAAAATTCCGTCAGCTGGCGGGTGGCAATGGGAACAATATCCTGCCGGCCATCAAACTCGATGAGGAGCAGGGCCCCTGCTTCTTCAGGAAAGGGGAAAGGCAGCTTGTCCCGGACAATGGACAGGGCGGTGCGGTCCATGTATTCCAGGGTGCAGGGAGTATGGTGAGCAAGAATGGTTGCCACCAGAGTGGTTGCCTCGACCATGGTGCGACAGAGAACCAGCAGGGTGGTGCGGGTCTCCGGGGCGGGGAGGAGTCTGACCGTGATTCGGGTGATGATGGCCAGGGTTCCTTCGGAGCCCACCAGTAAACGGGTAAGGTCATAGCCCACCACTCCTTTGGCGGTCCTGACCCCAGTGTGGATGAGGCTGCCATCGGGCAGCACCGCTTCCAGGCCCAGGACATAATCGCGGGTCACCCCATACTTCACCGCGCTTGGTCCGCCCGCGCACTCGGCCACATTGCCGCCCATGGTGCAGAATTGCATACTGGCGGGGTCCGGCGGGTAATAGAGGCCGTGCCGGCCTGCTTCCGTGCGCAGATCGCCGTTGATGACCCCGGGCTCGACCACGGCGACCTGATTGTCCCGGTCGATTTCCAGAATGCGGTTGAGGCGGCTCATGACCAAGACCAGTCCACCGGCCACCGGCAAGGCTCCGCCGCTCATGCCGGTGCCCGCCCCCCTTGGCACTACGGGAAATGGGGTGGCCGAAGCAAGCTGCATGATGCGGCAAATTTCTTCGGTGGAACCGGGAAAGGCCACGGCGGCAGGAGGATATTCCTGGCCGGTGCCGTCATAGGAATAACAGGTCAGCTCCTCCGGGATCGTGGTCACGTGGTCCTTGCCCACAATATCTCGCAGTTTCTGGATGGTGTACTGGTTCATTGGACTTTTTTCCACGCGGCAGTCGTTTTTCCTGTTGGTTGTATGTCGTTGTTCAAGAAGAACAGTCTCAAACGGAATATGGTGAGCGGCAGAAGGAACCGTAACGAACTGATACGGAAGGCATGGTTATTTTGTAACGGTTCCTAAAAATCCCTACAAAATAAACAGGGAACTTATTATAAGGATACGTGTTCAGCGTCCTTTTTGTCTGGCACCCGCAGTGTCGTGATTTCAGTGTTGCTCTTCGTGGCAGCCGATTTCTTACCCGTTGTTGTGATAAAAGAATGGCGTCATCGGGATGGCAAAAACGGCATAAGGAGCCGTAGCAGTGTTAGCGGCGACGAAAGGGCCAATACGTACAGGTTGTTTCGTGACAGCACCTAAATCAGTACGCAACTATTCGGAAAAAAGCTATGGAAAAGAAGATTCGTCTTGCCCTCATCGCCGGGGGAAAATCCGGTGAACGTGAGGTTTCGCTGGCCGGTGCCAACGGGGTGGAAAAAGCCCTCAACCCGGAAAAATATGAGGTTCGACGCTATGATGCGGCCACGGATCTGGCCCGGTTGGCGGCGGATGCCGGAAAAATAGATGCGGCCTTTGTCCTGCTGCATGGTCCTTTGGGGGAAGACGGCACCATGCAGGGTTTTCTCGATCTGCTGGGGATTCCCTATCAGGGGGCCGGGGTTCTGGGCAGCGCCCTGGCCATGGATAAGAATCTGGCCAAGATTCTCTACAAGCAGGCCGGTCTCACCGTGGCTGCTTGGGAGATGGCTGAGCCGGAGGATCAAGAAAATCCCCGGCGTCTGCTGGAGCACCTTTCCTTGCCGGTGGTTATCAAGCCCATCCGTCAGGGCTCCAGCCTGGGGATGAGCGTGGCCCGCAACGAAGAGGAGTTGGCTCAGGGACTGGCCAAGGCATTTGCCTTTGACAGCGAGGTCATGGTTGAGGAGTATGTGCGGGGGCGGGAGATCACCGTCGGCGTGCTTGGCAACAAGGAAATCACAGCCCTGCCCATCGTCGAGATTATTCCCGGCGAGGAGTTTGCTTTTTTTGATTATCAGGCCAAATATCAGCCGGGCGCTTCCCGGGAGGTGTGTCCGGCTGATTTGCCGCCGGAGGTAACCGCCAAGGCGCAGGAGATTGCGCTTGCCGCGCACCGGGTTTTGCAGCTTAAAGGATACAGCCGGACAGATATGATCGTTGCCGGGGATTCCATCTATGTGCTTGAGACCAACACCATTCCGGGAATGACACCGACCAGTCTGCTGCCCCAGGCGGCCGCTGCCCATGGACTGTCCTTTCCGGCGCTGCTCGACAGGCTTATAGAACTGGCCTTGGCAGGGAGATGATTCGGACGGTAATTTTTTTGAAATAAACCGGATAGTTTTGCTATACTTTAATACAAGAAGCCCCCAAGACCTCAGCGGTATAATGCCGGAAATCCCAGCGGAGTAGCTTTCTTGCCAGAGCATGAGCCGAAAAAAGCAGAAATGATCGCCCTGATTGTCGAGGATGACCAGGATGTCTGCGATCTTTTGCAAAGGATTGTGGAAAGCCAGGGCTATAGCGTAGTTGCCTGCACGACTGCTGCGTCGGCCAAGGAGGCATTTGTCGCGAGCCCCCCTCATCTTATTCTTATGGACTGGCTGTTGCCGGACATGGACGGCCTGGAACTCGTCAGGGTATTCCGCTCCTCCGCCCGCGGAAAATATCTTACTGTTCTGATGATCTCCGGCAAGGACAGCCCCGAGGATCTTGCCACGGCCATAGCCTCCGGTGCCGATTTTTTCATGGGGAAGCCGGTTGAAAGGAAGGTGCTCGATATCTGGCTGTCCGCGGCCTTTCAGCATGTCCGTGACAGCCTGCAGCGTGAAGAGGATGATCTCGCCCTGATTAAAGTCCGGGAAGAGCTGGAAGACAACAATCTTCAGTTGGAAGAGGCCCTGAGCCGAGCCAACGCTATGGCCGTGGAGGCGGAACAGGCCTACATCGAAATCAACCAGATATTCAAGACCGTTGCCGGGGGCATTCTCCTGGTGGACAAGCACTGCAATCTCCTGCGCTGCAATGATTCATTTCTCAAGATGGCCGGAGTGACCCGGGAGAAGGCGCATGACCACAAGTGCTATGATATTTTTCATTCATGCCTCTGCAATACCGAGGAATGTCCTTTGCAAAGGATCAAAAAAGGGGAGAAACGCATTGAAAGCGAGATAGAAAAGGAAAATCCGGACGGCACGACGGCATACTACAGCATTATTTCCACGCCGTTCAAGGGGCCGGTCGGGGATCTTATCGGGGTTGTCGAGCATATCACCGATGTAACCGAACGGGTCAAGGCTGGAAAGGATCTGGCTGAAAGTGAACACCGCTACAAGGAGCTCAGTCTGGTCGATGAGTTGACCAAGCTTTTTAACAAGCGGTACTTCAACACGCAACTACAACTCGAGGTGGAGCGGGCCAACCGGCATGGCCAGCCGCTTTCCTTGCTGTTAATGGATATCGACAATTTCAAGCACCATAATGATACCTACGGGCATGCGGATGGCGACCGGGTTCTGGCCCGGCTGGGTCAGGTGGTTGCCGAGTCGCTTCGGGTCAATGACGTGCCCTGTCGGTACGGCGGGGAGGAGTTTACCATCATCCTGCCGGAGACCAGCGGTGAACAGGCGACAGTGGTGGCGGAGCGGATCAGAGCCCGTTTTGCCGGGGAGGTTTTTCGACCCACCCCTCAGGAAACAGTGCGAAAAACAATAAGCATCGGGGTAACCCAATACCGGACGGGAGAAAGCGGCCAGAGCCTGGTGGAGCGGGCCGATCAGAATATGTACGAGGCCAAACAGGGCGGTAAGGATCGGTTTGTCCTGAAGTGAGCAGTTTTCAACAAGCGGCGTCGGTTAAGCCGCCCTCGCATCCCTCTTAAAATCTTTTTTCAAAATAAGGCGCAAGCACCTTGGGAATGTCGATGGTGCCATCGCCCTGCTGGTAGTTTTCAAAAATGGCGGCCAGGGTTCGTCCGACGGCAAGGCCGCTGCCGTTCAAGGTATGGACCAGCGCGCTTTTATTCTGGCCCTTTGGCCGATATCTGATCCCGCCCCGGCGGGCTTGAAACTCCCCGAAATTACTGCATGAGGATATCTCCCGGTAGGTGTCCTGAGCGGGCATCCACACCTCAATGTCGTAGGTTTTGTTGGCGGAAAAGCCAAGATCCCCGCTGCAGAGCTGTACCACCCGATAGGGCAGCTCCAGCAGCTGCAGGACCTCTTCCGCATCTGCCAGCAGGCTTTCCAACTCGGCGCCGGAGGTTTCCGGGGTGGTAAATTTCACCAGTTCCACCTTGTCGAATTGGTGCTGACGGATAAGCCCCTTGGTATCCCGGCCATAGGAGCCGGCCTCGGATCGGAAACAGGGGGTGTAGGCCGTGTATTTGATGGGGAGTTCGTGCTCTGCCAGGGTTTCGTCCCGGTGCAGGTTGGTCACCGGTACCTCGGCGGTGGGAATCAGCCAAAGATCCCAATCCTTGATGCCAAAGAGATCCGCCGCGAATTTCGGCAGCTGGCCGGTGGCGGTCATGGACTGGGAATTGACCAGAAACGGGGGGAGGATCTCGGTGTAGCCGTGCCTCTGGGTATGGAGATCGAGCATGAAATTGATCAGGGCGCGCTCCAGGCGGGAGGCAAAGCCCTTGAGCACGGCAAAGCGGGCCCCGGAAAGCTTGGCCGCCCGTTCAAAATCCATGACTCCGGCCGTTTCACCCAGCTCATGGTGGGGTTTGGGTGCAAAATCGAATTGCGGCACCGTGCCCCAGCGCTTGATCTCCAGGTTGTCCTTGTCGTCGGTGCCGCGCGGCACCGAATCGTCGCAGAGGTTTGGCAGGGTCAGGACGATGGACTGGAGATCCTCCTCCAAAGCGACAAGCTCGCTTTCAATCTCCTTGATCCTGTCTCCCACCTGCCGCATATCCTGCATGGCCCCTTCGGCGTCAACCCCAGCCTTTTTCAGTTGGCCGATTTCCTGGGAAGCGGTCTTGCGTTTGTTGCGGAGCGATTCCACCTCGGAAAGCAGAGTGCGGCGCTTTAGGTCAATGGCGGCAAAATCGTCAATGCGGGAATCGGTGACCCCCCGGAAGGCGAGTTTTTCTTTGACGAGATCCAGATTTTCTCTGATAAATCGTAATTCAAGCATGGATATCCTCTTCCGTTTCAGGCTGGTGTATTGTCACGTTCTGCCAGAGGGGGTTGTATCATGGAGCAGGGTAGAAATCAAGGGGGTGACCGCCTTCTCACGTTGAGAGAAAATCCGATCCGCAGAGGTGCAGGGAGACATCTTCCCCGGCCAGCAGATGCTTACGGTTCGGTGGTAGATGGATGATGGCGTTGGCTGTTTCATTTTTGCGGGCAGGGCGGACAGTGAGGGTTTTTCCGTGCAGACTGGCCACTGCGTCTTTCAAATTGAGTAGGCCTGATTTTTTCAAGAGAATAGGGGCAGTGAGAGTGGCGCGTAGAAGCCGGGGCAAGGGGCATCGGTGTCCTTGCATGGCGCGCAAGGCCGGCAGGACAAGCTCGTGAAAAAGTAGGAAAACCGCTGGTGGCGGGCCCGGCAGCGCAAAGATCGGTTTGTTTTTGTAGAGGCCGAACATGGTTGACCGGCCAGGGCGCACCTCCAGGGCTGTGTAGAAAGGGCGGATCCCCAGTTTAGCGAAGGCCTGGGGCAAAAGATCGTAGTTTCCCGGACCCATGCCGCCGGTGGTGACCACGCCCTGGGATGGACCATGCAGAGCATCTTTCAAGGTGGCGACAATTCTGTCGCAGTTATCCGCCACCAGGCCAAAATCCCGGGACGCCGCCCCAGAGCTGCTGGTAAGGGCGGCAAGCAAAAAACGGTTGCCGCTGATGATCTGGCCTGTTTCCGGGGTGTCCATCGTATCCAGTAATTCGCTGCCCGTGCAGATGATGGCCAGTTCCGGGCGCATAACAACGGAAACCGTGGCCAGGCCGCTTTCGGCAAGGAGCGGCAGATGCTGGGCTTCGATTTTCGCCCCAGCCCGAACGATGGTTTTTCCGGCGGCGAGGTCCGTGCCCCTTGCGCGAATAAACGCCCCGGAACAGGGAGGGCTGTTCACCATCACCAGAGTATCTTTTTTCCGGCAGCGCTCAAAAGGAACAACCTGATTCGCTCCGGAGGGTAGTGCTCCCCCGGTCATGATCGTGATGGCGGTTTTTCTGGAAAGCTTCGGCAAATCGGTGGTTCCCGCAGCAATTTCGCCGATTACCTGTAGAGATACCGGCTGTGCGTTATGGCTCAGGTCGCGGCTGTTGACGGCATATCCGTCCATGGCGGAACGGGCAAAGTCGGGCACCGCGCGGGGTGCGGTGATGGCCTGTGCGGCGATGCGGTAAACGGCTTCCGACAGCGGGATGGTTTCCGCAGCCAGGACGGGACTATGGCTGACAATCAGTTGCTGCGCTTCCTTGAGCGAGAGGATCGGCATGGCTCACCGGTCCATGGTGGCAAGACGGGCAAGGTCATGCTGGTGGTTAATGTTTTGAAAGGTGGTGAGATCGGGCAGAATCTGCAGGATCTCATCGGCAGAGACCTTGCGGATGCGCAGCGTTTCGTACAAGGTGCCTATTTTGCACTGATTTTTGGCGAGATTTTCTTCAATGACCGGCAGCACATTTTTGCTGTAGAGCGCATAGAGCGGTTCCGGTCCTTCGGGTAGCCAGGGAAGCACCACGTCATGGTCTCCGGGCAATTCGCAGAGAAAACGGATCAGGTCCGGGTTGACCAGCGGCATGTCGCAGCCGCAGACAAAGGCACGGGGTTGGGAGATTGTCCGCAGGGCGGCGTGGATTCCGGCCAGAGGGCCGCAGTTGTGGTATTGATCACCGGTCATGGGCCAGCCAAGAAAATCATACGCCTCGGGCGTATTGGTTATGAGCAGGGTTTCAGGGAAAAGGTCGGCAAGTCTGCGGGCGATGCCTTCGATCAGGGCGGCGCCTTGGTGGAGGGCCAGTGCCTTGTTGCTTCCGAATCGCGAGCTTTTTCCGCCCGCCAGAATTACTCCGGCAATCTGGTCAATCATCGATGGACTCGCAAAAAATGGAAGAAAACCACAGAGTAACCACATAAAAGAAAAGAGTTACAACGGTTATTCCGTTGGTGTTTGACGAATGGTGATAATAATTTCCCGTGGATCCTGGCATCCCTTAAGCGAACAGGTCATGCCGGTGATTGCCTGGCGGAGAAAACTCTCCACGAAGGAGTTGAGATAGACCGGCTGGCCGTTTACCAGCAGACTGGTTTTTTGTCTGGGAAAGGGTTTGATGAAGCGGTTTTCCAGGAAATTCGCCAGGCCGATGATGTCGTCCAAGGCGAAACAGGGGATATCTTCCGGGCCGGGAGCATCGCTGACCATGGCGACCCAGGTTTTATCCCTGTCCGGCAAGGGTTCACCATGTAAAGCCCGGCGAAAGACTTCGATCTTGGGAAGCCCTAGCCGTTTGTAGCCTTCGGTGATCACCAGATCAATATCGCCGTAGTAGCGTCCCACCAGCTCTTCAATGCTCAAATCTCCGTCCACATCGTGGATGATGCCCAACCCGGTAGGGGAGGAAAGGGCCACGGTGCTGGCGCCGGCTTGTTTGTGGCGCCAGGTATCTTTGCCGGGTTTGTCCATTTCAAAGGCGTGGACATGGTGCTTGATGGTGCCGATGCGGTAGCCGCGTCGCCGCAATTCCGGAATAAGCTTTTCAAGAAGCGTGGTCTTGCCGGAGTCGGGCTGACCGATGAATGCGATGACAGGGGGCATGGTTTGTATTTGCCGTGGTGGAAGTCGGAATGTTTCAGGTCAGCCTGGCGGCCAGGACATTGGTCGGCCACCGAGAACGTGGAGGTGCAGATGGAAAACTGTCTGTCCTGCCTCGGCGCCGTTATTCATCACCAGACGGCATTGCTCCACTCCGTTTTCTTTGGCAAGTTCCGCGCCGATGCGGACAACCTTGCCGATAAGGGCTTCGTCTTCAACGGAAACCGCGCCCGGGCCGCTGAGGTGTTTTTTGGGAATGACCAGGAAGTGTTTGGGTGCCTGGGGGGTTATATCCCAGAAGGCGAAGACGTCATCGTCTTCATATAGTTTTTTTGCAGGGATTTCGCCGTTGACGATTCTGCAGAAAAGACAGGTGCTGCTCATCCGTTTCTCCTTGTTTTTCTTTTCCCATAAGGTAAAGGACTGTTGCAGGATACTGTCCGGGCTGGATTCTGTCAAATGTAAAGCAAAAGCTGCGGACGATGGAAGGAGGCGCGTCTCCCTGATGACAGTTTGCCGTTATTCTGGTACGGTTAAAGCGTATTGTGCGGCATGGGAAGTGCCGAGCTGAAAAGCAGAACAAGTAATCACGAATTCACGGGAAACCGCTAGAGGGTATGCTATGCGTCAGTTTGTTGTTGATGAATTGAGTCAAGAGGAGCAGGGCAATCTGGAGTCATATCTGAAGCGGACCTTGAAGGCAGGGCCCATGGAGGGAATGTTTTGGCTGCAGGTTCCGGAGGATATGCTGGCGGAAGCCCAGCAGGGGCACGAACAATGCGGACCGTTTTTTTTCGGAATCGAGTTCGGGCGGGGTCGTTTGATTGCCGAATTTTTGGTCCGGAGCCAGAGCAATCTGCATTGCTCGTGCATCAGTTATTCCACTCCGGTCCAGCGCCAGTTTTTGCTTGGCTTCCTTGACCGGATGCTTGCGGATGAACATATCAAGGCTTAGGGGTTGATCGTGCGGAGAGCCGTTTTTTTATGGCTGTGCCTGGGGGTTGTTTTCAGCCTCCGGGTGGAATTGTGCCTGGCCGAAGGCGGAGAGGACCATCCCGAGAAACAGTTTGTCTGTCCGTTTCCGGATATGACAACCGATGTTTTGTCGCTGACCTATGCCCAGATCAAGGAGGAGTCTGTTCCTGTTTATGCCCAGCCACAGGACGAAGCCTCCGGAATTTTGCCGGTCCGGTACTCCCGGAAAGGTTTTATGTGGGTCAGTCTCAGTGACCCGCGTCCGGTGATGGTGGACGGCCAGGGCTGGTACAAGATCAACGAAAAAGAATATATCCGGGAGGACAAGCTCAAGGTTGGTAACCCATCGGGATTTCAGGGGGTTATGGTCCCGCGGGAGTTCGGCAAGAGATTTGCCTGGATGATTTTCCATACCCGCGTTTCTCCTAGCCCAGGGGTGCCTCCGATTGAAGAAGAGGACCCGGCCGTGGTACCAGCGAGATCCCTGGTCATTATTCATGAAATACGGGAAGTCGATCAGCGCAAATGGTGCAGGATCGGCACCGGAGTTTGGGTTCCCTATGGCCGTCTTGCCATGGTGATTCCGAGCAGTCGTCCGGAGGGCGTGGGGGAGTCTGAGCGCTGGATTGAGGTGAATCTTACCGAGCAGACCCTGTCCGCTTACGAGGGAGATCAGCTGGTTTTTGCCACCCTGATTTCTTCCGGTGACGAGAGTTTTCCAACGATCAAGGGATTGTTTCGGATCTGGGCCAAAGTCAGGATCGGTAAAATGAGCGGCGGTGAAGACGATTCGGATCGGTATTATGTGGAAGATGTGCCCTGGCACATGTATTTTTATAAATCATACGGA
>VMSS01000153.1 GCA_013791995.1 Desulfurivibrio sp.
AGGATCACCACATCTTTTTTATGCTCCACCAGCCGACGGGCCTTATCGAGCACCATCTCGGCCACCTGGATATGCCGCTGGGGTGGCTCATCGAAGGTAGAGCTGATCACCTCGGCATTGACACCCCTGGCCATGTCGGTGACTTCTTCGGGTCGCTCGTCGATGAGCAAAACGATGAGGATAATCTCTTTATGGTTCTTGGTGATGCTGTTGGCAATATCCTTGATCAACACAGTCTTGCCGGTTCTGGGCGGCGCAACAATCAGGCCGCGCTGGCCCTTGCCGATAGGAGACATGATATCCATGATCCGCATGGAGTAATTGTCCGGTTCCCGCTCAAGATTTATCCGCTCCTGGGGGTGCAAGGGGGTAAGGTTTGAAAAGAGCGTTTTATCCCGGGCCATTTCCGGCGGATCGAAGTTAACGCTGTCAACCTTGAGCAAGGCAAAATAGCGCTCGCCTTCCTTGGGTGTACGCACCGGCCCTTCAATGGTATCGCCGGTGCGGAGATTCAGCCGCCGGATTTGGGAGGGCGAGACATAGATATCATCGGGACCGGGCAGATAATTGTAATACGGTGCCCGCAGAAAACCAAAGCCATCGGGCAGCACCTCAAGCACGCCGCTGCCCCAATTTTCGCCGTTTTTCTCGGCCTGCCCGCCAGCGGCCTGCAGGATGGCAAAAATCATCTCC
Organism: Desulfurivibrio sp.; assembly: GCA_013791995.1. Classification (GTDB taxonomy): domain Bacteria; phylum Desulfobacterota; class Desulfobulbia; order Desulfobulbales; family Desulfurivibrionaceae; genus Thiovibrio. The sequence goes on from VMSS01000153.1 coordinate 694, forward strand.
TGCTTGCGCATGGCGCTGTATTCTTCAATACGGTAATCCTTGGCGAGTTTGGTCAGCTCGGTGATTTTCATCAGTTTAAGTTCAGATAAGTTCATGCAATCCCTTTCTCCATCTCCCGTAAGATGTTCGCAATAGCGAATGTAATTATGATAGTTTGAACCGCGACTGATACTCAGACAATAAAAAAATTCAGACTCACCGTGACCGGAAAGCGCGTACAGCACGTTGTTTGTGCCAGACCCCGTCACAAAAGAAAATTAAAATGAAAATTCTTGAAATGTTTCCGCAGAAAAACGAAAATACAGGGACCCACGACAAACTAACGGACGGATATACCTGATAATTTTCGACGATACGGAAATTTTACAGAGAGCAATATGTGAATTTGAACAGGTTGTTTTCGAGAATTGGGCTAGGAGCTGATATATTTTTCTCGGATTATCGTGACCTTAATTAATGAAGGCAGGATGTGTGCGTATTTTTCTTGTATGCGATGCGCAATACTATTGGCTAATCTACCCACTGTCAACATTTTTTTCACAAAACAGGAAACTCCATAAAAAAATATTATTTATTTTTTTGCTCACTTTTACTTGCCATCATCTGATAGTATTTGTATATTGCCAAGTTTTCTGCCCCGGTTACACATATAATACGCATTTGCCTGTAACATATTGAAAACTTTGAACACAGGAGAGGTTAGCCCGTGCCTTCCGACATAAAAGCCAGACTACTCGAAGCAGGAAAAGACGAAGGGTGCGTTACGCTCTCCTTCCTGAATGACTTGATTCCGGAAGGCAAGGATGCCGACGCCATCGATGGTATTTTCGATTTTCTCAACGAAAATAATATCGAAATAGTCAGCCAGGAGAAATCCGGCAAGAAGAAAACTCTTGATGGCAAGACCTGGGAAGGGAGCGGGGATGGTCAGCATGACGACGTGCCCCTGGACGATGACGACGACAAGCTCATGGATGCTGCCGCCCTTGTTTCCAAGGAAGACAGCCCGGAGCCGGAGGAAACGACCACCACCTACCTACGGGAGATGGGCAAGTTCGAGCTGCTCACCCCGCAGGAAGAAGAGAAATACAGCAAAACCATCCGCGAGGGATTTGACGGGATTATCCGCTCTGTTCGCCAGGACCAGCATGGCACCGATGAATTGCTTCAACTGGTTGAACGCATTGATCTGTGGGAAAAACGCGACCCGACTCTGAAGCCTAAAAAGCAGCATCTTAACTTCATGATGCGTGCGATTGTCAAGGCCTGCGAGATACATCCGCGCAACAAAAAACTCCAGGAAATGCATTGCAAGCTCGAGATGTTCCACCGCTCCATCGAGGTTGCAAAGGATGCCATGATCAAGGCCAATCTTCGCCTTGTCGTCAGCATCGCCAAGCGCTACATGCACCAGGGCCTCACCCTTGCCGACCTTATCCAGGAAGGCAACCTCGGACTGATGCGCGCCGTTTTCCGTTTTGATTATACCAAAGGAAACAAATTCAGCACCTATGCCAGTTGGTGGATCAGGCAGGCTATCACCAGAGCCATTCTGGACAAAACCAGAACCATTCGACTGCCGGTGCATTTTCTGGAACTCAGGAGTCAATTCTTCAAGGCTTTTTACTCGCTCCTTAAAGAATTGGGCCGCGAGCCGACTCCCATTGAAATTTCCGAAAAAACCGGATTGCCGATGGACAAGATCCTCGCAATTCTCGAAGCATCCCGGGAACCCATCTCCCTGGAAACCCCGGTGGGCGACGACGACAGCACCCTGGGAGACTTCCTGGAAAACCAGGAATCTGTTTCCCCTTACGAGGCTGTGCAGAACCAGCAACTCTCCGACCGGGTGACCAGCATCCTCAACACCCTGAGCACCCGGGAAGAAAAGATCATTCGCCTGCGCTTCGGCATTGGCGAGGACGCTGAATACACCCTTGAAGAAATCGGCAAGCGGTTCAACGTCTCGCGGGAACGCATTCGGCAGATTGAAAAAAAGGCGCTCAATCGTCTGCGGCATTCGAGCCGAAGGGAAAAGCTCAAGCATTTTCTGGACTGAAAAACCCGGTACCCTTTTCGCCCGCCGCACATGCGACAACACGCCGACTCATCAGCTCAGCACATGTCTGCTGATATTTTCACGTCAAGAAGCCGTTGTAACAAAACCTCGACACCTGAATGGTCAAAACGGCATAAAGAGCCGAAGCGAAATAGCAAAAAAAGCATTTTTTGTTTCGTAACGGCTCTTACTTTCGCAAACAAAATATATGCTGCTCCAGACAGACCGCAACCCTCTTCTTCCGGCGCTTCTGGCCTTTGCTTCCGGAGCAATGACCGCAGGGTCCGACTGGCTGCCGACCGCCACACTCCTCTGGCTGGCGGCCATCCTGATTGCCTCACTGACCGCTTTCACCCTGCTCCGCCGTCCGACGCCTCGGGCCGGACTCCTGCTCCTGCTGCTTCCCCTGTTTTGTATCAGCGGCCTGCTGTACACTGATTCGTTTCTGCAGCCCAAACTTCCTGCCCATCATATCGCGAACCTCATCCCGGATAAGCAAGATGTCAGCCTAACCGGAAAATTGATCCAAAAACCTGTTTTCAAGCATGACAAAACGTATCTTGTCCTTGAAACGGACAGCATCCTTCTTCCTTCTTCGCCTTACGGTCCCATTACAGCAACAGGTCGCGTCGCGCTCACGGTCAACGCTCCTTTGCTCAAGGGGCTTATTCCCGGCAAGGACTACTTGGTACGCTCCAGGCTTTCCTTGCCTGACAAGTCGGCAACCCCCGGCGCCTTTGACTATGCCGGGCACCTTGCCGCCGATGAAATTCTGGTTAAAGGCTGGGTTGCCACCCCAATTTTTATCCAACCCATATCGCCTCACAACACCAGCCTTTTTTCCCTGCCGAACCGCTATTTTCTTGAAAGATTCAGGCTGCAATTTGAAGATTTCCTCCATGCCAATCTTGACCCAGACAATACCGCCTTATACCAAGCCCTTCTCGTAGGCGACAGCAGCAGTCTCTCCCAGGAAGTTTCGGAGACATACCGGGCAACCGGCATCATGCACATCCTCGCCATTTCCGGGAGCCATCTCGTGGTCGTTGCTTTCCTGATCACTGTTTTTTTCAGATTTGTAATCGGTCGCATTCCCTGGCTGTTTCTCCGTTTGCCTGCGACAAAAATCTCTTTGATCCTCTCATTTCCCGTACTTATTCTTTACGCAGGCTTTGCCGGTTTTCAGCCCCCTGTGGTCCGGGCCTTGATCATGACCGCCGTTTTCATGACTGCCATCCTCATGGATCGTCAGTGGTCAAGTGTGAACAACCTTGCCATTGCTGCTTTCTGCATCCTCCTGCTAAACCCGCTCAGCATCCACACCGCCTCCTTCCAACTCTCCTTTGCGGCCGCTGCTGCAATAATCCTCGCCATGCCTTACCTCGCTAAATGGCGACCAAAAAATGACAACCGCTCCACTTTAGAAAAACTTCAATTTTTCATCATCTCCGGGCTTTTTATTTCATTTGCAGCCTTTCTCGCCACTGCTCCGCTCGCCTTACTCCACTTCAACAGAATTTCTTTGTTGGGTCCAATAACCACTCTAGTGGTTACGCCTTTCCTTTGCTTCTGGACCCTTCCCTTGGGATTGCTGGCAGTTCTCTTCCACTCGCTTGCCCCCACGATTGCGATATTTTTTTTGCATGCAGGAACGTTTGGCATCCAAATTTCCCACACACTGACCTCCTTTCTTGCCGGACTGCCATTCTCTTCTTTCTGGCTTCCCACGCCGACCATCCCTGTGCTGATCCTTTCCTATGCACTTCTCCTCCTGATTTTCCGCCTCAAACGTCCACTTCCTGTTCTGACTATGCTTGCCTGTTTCGCCCTGTTGCTTTCCGGCCAGGCATCACTGCCGAAACACAATGACAGCACAGCACGCATCTCTTTTCTGTCCGTTGGAAACGGCAGCGCAACGGTCGTTGAGCAACCGGACAACAGCGTCATTCTCATTGATGGTGGCGGGCCGCCTACTACCGGGTTTTTTAATGTGGGAGAACGGGTGATCGCGCCATTTTTATGGCACCGGCAAATCAGGCAGGTGGAGCAGATTATCCTCACCCATGTCCATGCCGACCATTTTAACGGCCTGCCATGGATCATCAAAAGATTTCAGCCCAAGGTGCTCTGGCTCAGTGAAACCAACGTCCATGAAACAGGATTTGGTACGATTCTTCATGAAGCGAAACAGGCTGGATGCCGTGTGCGGATTGCCGAGGAAGGCGAAATACTTGCCTCCGGGAAAAACGGCGTGACCATCACCTGCCTGGCCAATCTGGCCCTTGCAGGAAATAACCCCCCTGCCGCAGACGGAAAAATACCATCGGACAACCCGAACAACAGAGGGCTGATCCTGCGCCTGAACAATGGCGACAACACCTTTCTTTTTCCAGGGGATATTGAAAAGGACTACGAAGAACACATCCTGCGGAAAAGCGCTCTGCTCAAAGCCGATGTTCTCCTGATGCCCCATCATGGCCTGGGATCATCAGGCAGCGCCCGGTTTATGGAGGCCGTTGCCCCGCGTTACTGCGTGGTGTCTACAGGTAAAAAAGAGCCATTCCCCCCGCCGCAGTATCGGGACTCCGGAGGGGACATCTTTTCAACAGCCCTCCATGGCAGTGTTTTTTTTCAGACCGACGGAAAAACAATAACAGCCCGGACCCATCTGGGCACCATTCACTAGCACGGGGCTTTGGCAATTTTCAAGCGGGATTTTGAAAAGAGATATTTCTCCAATATCCTCTCAGCCCACGTACTTTCAGCCACCCCTTAGGCTGCATCTGTAAAATCCGTGGGCGGCTTCTTGAGGAACTGCACAAACTTGCTCTTATCAATGCAGTTAATATAGGCGTCATCCCCGGAAATCCAACCTTTCTTGATCAGATCCATAATCGCATCATCAAGAGTCTGCATCCCGAATTTTTTCCCGGTCTGCATGGCGGAAGGGATCTGATAGGTTTTGCCTTCACGGATCAGGTTCCGCACCGCCGGGGTGCAAATCAAAATCTCCAGCGCTGCGCAACGGCCTTTTATGTCCACCCGCTTGAACAGGGTTTGGGAAACAACGGCCTTCAGAGCATCCGCCAGAGTGGAACGCACTTGGGCCTGCTGGCTGGCAGGAAAAATTTCAATAATCCTGTCCACGGTCTTATTGGCGTTCAGAGTGTGTAGGGTGCCAAAAACCAGATGCCCGGTCATGGCCGCCTCCATGGCAAGGGCTATGGTTTCCAGATCGCGCATTTCGCCGACCATAATGATATCGGGATCTTCACGGAGCGCACCGCGCAGAGCTGCGGCAAATGACTGGGTATGCAGCCCAACCTCCCTGTGATTCACAATGCAGTTTTGACTCTTGTGCACAAATTCGATGGGGTCTTCAATGGTGAGGATATGGTCCTTTCGCAATTTATTGGCCTGATCGACAATAGCGGCAAGCGTTGTGGATTTACCGCTGCCTGTCGGTCCGGTAACCAGGACCATCCCCTTTGGCAGGGTGGCAAGTTGCGAAACAACCTGGGGCAAACCCAACTGGTCGCAACCCAGAATATTGCTGGGAATCTCACGGAACACCGCACCGATCCCGTATTTCTGCATGAAAAGGTTGCCACGGTAACGGGCAAGGCCGGCAATTTCGTAACCGAAATCCACATCGCCGGTCTCCTCGAAAACTTTCACCTTTTCTTCGGAAACAATCTCATAGAGCATGGCCTTGAGTTCATCGTTACCAAGAACCTTGTACTTCACCCGCTCCATCTCGCCCCGGATACGAAGGATCGGCTGCTGCCCGGAAACCATATGGAGATCGGAGGCGCCCTGCTCGTTCATCAGTTTAAAAAAAGCATCGATCTGAGCCATGCACAAAACTCCTGTAATCAATCATTAAAGGTCTCGCAAAAATGAGCCCCAAAAAGAGCTACTCATCCATACAGCATTTATGAGCCAATACTGCTAGTATATAGAGCCGAGCCAAATTACTCCACGCAAAAAAACAAATTCATGGGCAAATAGTCTCCTTAAAAAATGACACCGTACATTGATCTGCATACCCACTCAACCTGCTCAGACGGCCTGCTTACCCCCACCGCCCTGCTGTCCCTAGCCGCTCGTCGCGAACTTGCAGCCATAGCTCTCACCGATCACGACACCGTCTCGGGTCTTCCCGAGGCTCTTGCCCACGGCATAATCACCGGAGTTGAGGTTATTACGGGCATAGAAATTAGCAGCGAACTCGATGGCATGTCGCTCCATGTTTTAGGCTACGGTTTCAACCATGAACACCCGGAGTTCCTCTCCTTTCTTGCAAAACTGCAGCAAGCCCGGCACAACCGCAACCAGGGGATACTGGAGCGCCTCCATGCTCTCAACATCTCCATGACCAACGAAGAACTGACCCGGATTGCCGGAGACCAGATAGGCCGCCCCCATTTTGCCCGTCTGCTTACCCAGAAAGGCTTGGCAAAAAATACCCAGGATGCCTTTTCCCGTTATCTCAAGCGCGGCTGTCCCGCGTTTGTGGAGCACACCAAACCCCGGGCGAATGAGGTAATCCGTTACATTGACAATGCCAACGGCTTAGCAGTGCTCGCCCACCCGGCCTATTCGGACCCCACCCTTGAAAAAATTCCCGCCCTTGTTGCCAAACTCAAAGATTTCGGCTTGGCAGGCCTTGAAACCATCTACCCCACCCATTCTAAAAAAGTCTACCGCTTCCTGGAATCGCTCGCAGCACAACACGAGTTGCTTCACTCCGGAGGCACGGATTATCATGGCGACAAGCACTCTGTCACACCCTTGGGCGGTAACACAAAAACCATCCGCGTCCCTCTCCAATTCCTGCAGGATATCAAGCAAAGACTCGCAGCCAATAGCATGGCCCGCACCAATTCTCACCAACATTCCGACACGCAACAGGCTTGACGGTTTGCCCCGGGATAAAGACGATCCAGCCACACCCAGAATATATTTTTTTCAGAAAGCATGATTGACTTCCGGACCGCCCGACAGTACTACAAATAGGTTCCCGCACGTCAGCCACAGGAACACCGAATCAAGACAGCCGATTTTTTGCTTATTTCACTTTGGGAACCGGAAACGGACATATAGAGGCAATCGCATGACAGGCGACGAATACATCCTCTCCATCCTCAAAAAATATGAAGTTCCTCGTGGGCCTGAATCTGCCGCGGAACAAGCCGCCGGCCAAGTTGCCCCAAAAATACACCGTTGGGCGGGAGAGTGGCTGAACAGCCTTTCGTATTCCGGTTCTTACGCAAAACAAACTGCCGTACATGGCATTACCGATGTAGATCTTTTCATCTTTTTAAAGCCGGAAATGCCTGGAACTTTAAAAAAAATCTACGACGAGCTTTTTACCTTGGCCGCCTTGCACGG
>VMSS01000094.1 GCA_013791995.1 Desulfurivibrio sp.
AACTCGGTGGACAAAAATATCGTCACCGTCGAAGATCCGGTGGAGTACGAACTGGCCGGGATCAATCAGGTGCAGGTCAATATCCGGGCCGACCTCACCTTTGCCAACTACCTGCGTTCCATCCTCCGCCAGGACCCTGACATCATCATGATCGGCGAAATCCGCGACGCGGAAACCGCCGAAATCGCCATCCAGTCGGCCCTCACCGGCCATCTGGTGCTCTCCACCCTGCACACCAACGATGCGGCAGGTGCGATCACCCGACTCGTCGACATGGGCATCCCGCCCTTTCTCATCGCCTCGGCCGTGGGATTGGTGGTGGCCCAGCGTCTACTGCGTCTGCTCTGCCCCAACTGCAAGGGAGTTTTCACCCCGCCGGTGGAACTCCAGGAAGCCCTGGGACTCACCTACGACCCAGCACGGCGCTTTTACAAACCGGTGGGCTGCAAACAATGTGAAGGCTCGGGCTTCAAAGGTCGAATCGCAATTTACGAAACCATGGTCATTTCCACTGCCATTGAGGATCTCATCCTCAAGAAAGCATCCAGCCACGATATCTTTCGCCAGGCCCAGAAAGACGATCTCACCTCCCTGCGCCAATCAAGCATTGCCAAGGTTGTCAGCGGCCAGACCTCTGTGGACGAGGCCTTCCGCGTCACCATGGAGCTGAAGGAGTAGCCGGTGCCGATCTTCCGATACGAGGCCATCAACTCCGCCGGCCGGGTTGTTTCCGGCACCCACCCCGCGGAAATCATGCAGGAGGTGGAGAACTGGCTGCAAAAAGGCGGTTTGAGCCCGGTGAACATCCAAATTCTCTCCGAACAGCAGTCCGCCGGGATACGATCAACCGACCTGGCCGCGGCAGGGCCAACGCTCAGCGAACGGCTCTTCGGCATCACACTGGAAGACAAGATCCTTTTCTGTCGGCAACTGGCCACCCTACTGGCCGCAGGGGTCAGCATCATCGAGGCCTTCGCCATCCTGGCCCTTCAGGTGTCCAATCCCATCCTGCGGGAGATCATCCTCTCCATGACCGCCGAGGTGGAAAGCGGCGCCAGCCTAAGCGATGCCGTGAGCCGACAGCCCAAGGCCTTTAACGTGTTGTTTTTCAATATCGTCAAGGTGGGCGAAGAAACCGGCTCCCTGGACAAGGCTTTTGCCTATCTGGCCTCACTGTATGAAAATGAAAAGGCGATCAAGGAACGGATCAAGTCCGCCACCCGGTACCCCAAAATCGTCCTCTTCGCCCTCACCGGGGCCATCTTCTTCCTGATGGCCTTCGTGGTGCCGAAATTCGCCAAGCTTTTTGCCGCGTCCAAAGTCCAACTACCCCTGGCCACCCGGATTCTCATGGGAACCAGCACCTTTGTTGCCGACAATGTTCTTGGGATCATCGGGGCGATGCTGGTTTTGTTCATCGCCTACCGGTTGGCCCTGGGCTCCCAGGAATTCGTGCTCTTCCGCGACCGTTTGCTCCTCCGGGTGCCGGTTTTCGGTCCCCTGGCCACCAAGATCTACATGGCCCGATTCTGCCGGGTTTTTTCCGTACTCACCAGCAGCGGGATCAACATCATCAAAACCCTGCAGCTCTCGGCCAACGCTTTGGAAAACCTGGTGCTCTTCCGGATGGTCGAGGAGATCACCGCAGAGGTTGAGGAAGGCGTCAACCTGCACGAGGCCATGGCCAAACACCACGCCATCCCGCCCATGGTTCCCCAGATGATCGCAGTGGGCGAGCAGTCGGGCAAGCTCGATGAGATGATGGAAAAGGTGGCTGATTACTACGATCTGGAAAGCGACTACACCATCAGGAACCTTTCCACCCTGATCGAACCCATGCTCCTGCTGGTATTGGGCACCATCGTCGGCCTCATCGCCCTGGCCATCTTCACCCCCATGTGGGACATGCTGCAAGTTGTAAGAGGAGGGAACTGAACCGGAAAATACAGACTGCACAAGGCGCAACCCACTAAAAAAACATGGAAATCCGGCAAAAATGATTTGACTGGACATTGCCAAACCGAGTAAGGATATGTAGTAACCATAACCATTCACAAGGAGAACGGTATGAAGAAGAACCTGGCGGGAAATGAAAAAGGTTTTACCCTGATCGAATTGATTGTCATCATAGTTATTCTGGGCATTCTGGCTGCAGTTGCGATACCAAAATATCAGGATCTGACTTTGGAAGCGAGTAATGGAGCAGCAGATGGTGTTTTGGGTGCAGCTCGCGGAGCAGCCACCATCAATTTCTCGAAGAATCTTACCGGTGGCGGTGTCAGCCCAGTCGAAGATACTGCTGCTGGGGCGCTTCGTTTGGAAGAACTCATTGACACAGATTACTCGACCACTCCAGGTACAGGAGAGCTTACGGTTACGATAAATAACAGAAACTACATCATGGAAATCACCACAGGTGAAAATGCTACTGCAACTCCACCAACACCTGCAAAAATTGGTAAAAAGGCTGCTAGTTGGCCAGTTGCTCCATGATGCTAATTTAGCACACTGTTAAACAAAAAAAGCGGCGCCATGAGGTGCCGCTTTTTTTTGTTTAACAAACTCGGCGTTCAACAACATGTTTATTTCACCCCCCAAAAAAATCATCCTGTTGCTCCCTGTCATCTTCACCGCACCACTCATATTTTATCCAGGCCTCAGTGACTTTGCCAACCTCCCCCAGCGCGTCGTTCTCGAGACCGGAGGACTTTTTCTAGCCCTTTCCTGGCTGGCAACCCAGGCGACAAATGACAATTCACCCATCCAAAGGTTACCTTTCTTCACCTTTACTTTTCTTGCCTTTCTCGGATGGGCGTTGCTCACCACAGCCTTGGCTCTCAACCCATATGAAAGTTGGAAAATCGGACGCCAATGGTTAGCGGCCGTCCTGTTCTTTTTCCTGATTTCACAGTTCGCGGTTTCCTCAGACCAGCGCCGCCAGGTTTTAACCGCCTTGTTCTGCTCCGCCTTTCTGGTAGCCATCCTGGGCATCTGCCAGCATCTCTTCGGGTTTTCATTCATCCCGCAGCTTGCCCCTCCAGCCGCGAACTATGCCAATAAAAACATGGCAGTCCACTTCATTGTTTTGCTCTTTCCGGTTGGAGGTTTCCTTTTTTTGACAACCCAAAGAAACATAACTGCCTGGGCCGCTTCCCTCATGCTCAGCCTGATTACCGTCTATCTCATTTACACCCAAACCCGAGCCGGGTGGCTGGCCGTAACCATCCAGTGCCTGCTGTTTGCTATCCTGTGTAAAACAACCCGGCTCACCCTTGCTCCCCTCTGGTCCAGCCAGAAGAAATGGGCCATGCTCACTGGCCTGCTTGTTGTCCTGACCATGATGAACACCGGCCCTGCCGGCTTCACCCCTGGCTACGAGGCCGTTGGCCTCAGGGCCGCCTCCATTGCCTCCATCCAGGGCAATCATGCCCGCTTCGCTATCTGGGCGGACACCATCTCCCTGATCAAAGAGCATCCAATACTTGGTGTCGGGCTGGGGAACCTGAAGGTCCATTTCCCGTCGGTGCAAAAGGAGTCGCTTTTCCTCTATACCCAGTACCTGAAAGATGCCCATAACGATTATCTGCAAATCTGGGCGGAACTGGGACTTGTCGGGCTGAGCCTCTTTATTTTTTTCATCGGTTCTCTGGGAGTATTTTTTTTCAGAACCCACAAGGAGTGCAGCGGAGATCTTGCCAAAACCCTGGAACTTTACGCCATTGGCTTATCCCTGATTGGAATCGGCATAAACGCACTGTTCTGCTTTCCGCTGGAACGAATGATCCCCCTGTTCACCATCATGGCCATGCTTGGACTCGTCGCTTCCCTTGCTCGAGAGACCAAGCCCACCAAACCGATCCATATCCCCAAACGCTTTGCCGCCTATGGTGGAATCGTTCTCCTTGTCTTTGCCCCGATCATGGTGGTGGACAACCTCAAGGCCATTGCCGCGGATCATTTTTTTCTCAAAACCTGCGTGGCCACGGCGGAGGAAAATTGGCAGGCGGTTATTGCCAGCGGCAACAAGGCGTTGCACTATCAGCCTGCCGATGTAACGCCGCATTCACATATCGGCGCTGCATACCTGGCACAGGACAAAGACAGCGAAGCGCTACCCCATCTCCTGGCCATGCTGGATAAATTTCCCTACCATTACATTACCCTGCTCAACACCGGAACCGCCTATTACAGCCTGCGCGATTACCCCAAAGCCAAAGAGTACTTCGCTAAGGCAGTGCAAATCGTTCCCATAGCCGGAGCAGCGCACGGCCAGTTGGGCAAAGCGTATTGGAAGCTCAAGGAATACCCCAAAGCCCTTACTGAATTTAATGAGGCCATTCTGTTGGACCCTCCCAAAAAATCAGCCTATCTCTACAACCTCGGCCTGGTTGAAAGGGAATTGGGCCACCTGCCCGAGGCGATTAGTGCTTTTGAACAGGCAATCGATGCAGACAACAATTTTGCCCTGCCCCACAAAGAGCTGACCATAATCTACTTGCAACTCAAACCCGACCAAACCCGCGCCAGTTATCACGCCAAACGCTTTCAAAAGCTTTCAAAAACTCCCTTTGATTCCAGCCGATAACACTTGACAAGCCGCTCAGTCCTTAATACTGTTAGCCCAACCTAAGAATATTCTGGAAATTCACACGAGGAGCGTCCTGTCTGCCGGACTCCTCATTATCCTCTTTACCTTTCCCACGCACAGAGGACACCCGACCAAGCACATGCCGACACCCAAACGACTCAGCGCCAGCCTGGAAGACTACCTGGAAACCATCTATCACATCATTGCTGAAAAGCAGGTGGCCAGGGCCAAGGAAATCGCCAGCGCGCTCAAGGTCAGCCGCTCTTCCGTTACCGAAGCATTCCGCTCCCTGGCTCAAAAGGGGTTGATCAACTATGCCCCCTATGAGGTCATCACCCTCACCCCTGCCGGTCAGGTTATGGCCAAGGATGTTATCCTCCGCCATAAGGTGCTCAAGGACTTCTTTATCAAGGTTCTGGCTGTGGGGGAAAAAGTGGCGGAAGAAGGGGCCTGCAAGATCGAGCATGCCGCACCCACGGAGATCATCGACCGGCTCACCCAGTTTGTCAGTTTCATCGAACAATGCCCCCGGGGCGGCACCGATCTGATCGCAGGGTTCAGCAAATACTGCCAGACCGGAAAAACCGACAAGCGCTGCAAGGAATGCATTACCCACTGTCTTGAAAAATGAGGGACTGGGAAAAATATACAAAACCAGTTTTCCGAAGCTCTTACAAATTGCTTCATTATGCTTCGACAGGCTCAGCATGACCGGAAGAAACTATAATGATTTCACGACAACTACCGTTCGCCCTGAGCCCTTCGACAAGCTCAGGAGAGCCCTGTCGAAGGGTGCTTCTCTATTTCCAAAAAAGCTCTTCCGTTACAGGGAAACAACATCTGAAAGAAATAATCGTTGAATTTGCCCGCACAAGGCGACTTCAACAAAAACAATCATATTGCAGGCTGGATTACACAGACGCACTACTCAGGAGAAAAACAAGCACATGGACGGCACATATTCTGAAGGCTGGTTTACACACCCCAATCATGGACTGATCAGGATTTTTTTTAAAGGCGGAGAGTGGGTGTATCAGTGTTACTCCCAGAACGGCCAGAAGGCGCTCTCGAAAGAGCGCCCCCTGGACAGCTGGACTTGGGCCTTGAGCGATGAAACGCACAAGGAATACGGCCAGGGCTGAATCCGGCCCATCGAGGTCCTAGGAGAGTTTCCCCAGGGCCTCGGACAACCGCTTCATTCCTTCTTCGATGGTCGTCATGGCCGTGGCAAAGGAGAAACGGATAAAGTCATCCGCCCCGAAAGCCGCACCCGGCACCGTGGCCAGCAAGGCCTCGTCAAGTAGATAATCCGCAAGATCAACCGAATTTGCCATCACTTTCCCGTTGAAGGTCCGGCCAAAATAGGCGGACATGTTGGGGAACACGTAAAAAGCACCCTTGGGCCGCACACAGGTAACGCCGGGAATATTGCCCAGAGCATCCATGATGAAATCGAGGCGCGGCACAAAGGCGTCCCGCATCATGAGCGGGAAGTCCTGCGGTCCGCTTACAGCGGCCAAAGCAGCCTTCTGGGAGATGGAGGTCGGGTTGGAGGTGCTCTGACTCTGAATCTTGTTCATGGCCGCGATAATGTGCTTTGGCCCGGCGGTATAGCCGATGCGCCAGCCGGTCATGGCAAAGGACTTGGACACGCCGTTGAGCACCAGAGTCTGAGCTGCGAGACGCTTGTCCACATCCAGAATATGCGGCAAGGTGCCGTCGCCGTAGACAATGGTATCGTAAATATCGTCGGAGATGATCAGCCATTTGTTGGCCAGGGCCAGCTTCGCCACCGCTTCCAGGGCCTTAGCGGAAAATACGGCGCCGGTGGGGTTGGAAGGGCTGTTCAGAATAATGGCCTTGGTTTTCGGCGTGGCATACCGGGTAAGCAGTTCCTCGCTTAAATCAAAACCACTTTCCTCGGAAAGCGGGATTTCCACAGGAGTGGCGCCGGCCAGCAACACAATGGGCGGATACGAGACCCAGTACGGGGTCGGGATCAGCACCTCGTCGCCGGGTCCGAACAGGGCCTGGGCCATGTTGTAGAGCCCGTGCTTACCGCCGCAGCAAACCTGAATCTGGTCGGGTTCATAGCTCCAGCCCTTGTCCTGGGCCATTCGTTGGGCGATTGCCTCCCGCAGTTCGGGAATACCCGGCACAGCGGTATAACGGGTGAACCCTTCATCAATGGCCTTTTTCCCGGCATCGCACACATGGTGCGGGGTGTCAAAGTCGGGTTCACCCACGCTGAAATTGAGAATGTCAGCGCCCGCCGCCTTCAGGGCCTTGGCCTTGGCGTTCACGGCAAGGGTGGGAGAAGGCTTGATCTGCTTGACCCGTTGTGCAAGAGCAATAATTTCCGCTTCCATTTTCATTCCTTGTAATGGCGTTTGCAAAAAAGCTTCGGCAGTCACAGCGACGAAGCCAACCCAAATCAATACAAAACACTCTTTAAGCTCAAACCGTTGGCAGGCGCAGTCGCCCCGGCCAGGGTCCGATCCCGGGCCAGCACGATCTCCTGAAAACCTTGGGGGGTCAATCGCCTGCGCCCCACAGCAAACAGGGTGCCGACAATATTGCGCACCATATGCCTCAGAAAACCATCCCCGGCGATGGTCAAACGATACTGCCGGGAATTTCCTGCCTCCTCGTCAAGAATGGCGGAAAAGATGGTCCGCACAGCGCCCCTGCCCCCGGAGATGGTCTGATCGCGTGAGCCAACAGCCTCAAAGCTGCTGAAATCATGGGTTCCGACCAGCATCAACAGACAAAGCCGCACGGCCTCACAAGCAAAAGGGCCCCGAACATGGGCGGCATACAGCCGCAAACAAGGGGGCATAATTTCGGCTGTCACAAAGGAATAGACATACACCTTGCCGGTGGCGTTAAAGCGCGCATGAAAATCTTCAGCAACATCTTCAGCGTCAAGCACCCGAACCGCCTGGGGCAGCATGCTGTTCAAGCCCTTCAGCAGGGCGAAAAGCGGGATACTCGTTTCTGTCTGAAAACTTGCCGTCATTCCCTCGGCATGCACACCGGCATCGGTTCGCCCGGCCCCATGGAGAACAACAGACTCCTGGGTCATGCGTCCAATAGCCTCTTCCACGACCTGCTGGATTGTGGGCTGGCCGAGTTGTCTCTGCCATCCGACAAAATCAGTTCCGTCATAGGCCAGGACAAGCTTAATGTTTCTCACGTCGCTATCCGTGGCAACCGCTCAGCAGCCACGCACATGCGGCGCTGAGAAACGTTTATCTTTCTGAGATTGAGCCACGTTTTTCGATCCTGGTCAACAATTACCTTTACGGAAACAGGGGAACGATTCGAAGCGCGGTGTTCTCGGGAAATCCGCACATGAGATTCATGTTCTGCACGGCTTGCCCGGAAGCTCCCTTGACCACGTTATCTATGGCGGAAACGATAATGACCCGGCCGGTACGCGGATCAAACTTGCTGCCGATATCACAGTAATTGCTGCCCCGGACATATTGGGTGGCCGGATACTGACCGGACGGACAGACCCGGACAAATTCCTCATCCCGGTAAAAATCCTGATACAGATCGGTCAGACCGGAAAGGGTTGTATTGGCTTTGGCGTACATCGTGCTGAGAATGCCCCGAGACATGGGCACCAGATGGGGGGTGAAAGAAACGGTCACCGGTTTTCCGCTTAAGCCCCCCAGTTCCTGCTCGATCTCCGGGGTATGCCGATGCTCGCCAACCTTGTACGCCTTGAAGCCATCGGCCACCTCGCAATAAAGCGCCCCTGTCTGCGCCGCCCGCCCTGCCCCGGAAACTCCGGATTTTGAATCGATGATTATAGTTTCCGGATCAACAAGACCTGCCTTGAGTAACGGCGCAAGCCCAAGGATGACACTGGTTGGATAGCAGCCGGGATTGGCAACCAGTTGTGCTTTACGAATCGCATCCCGATGCAGCTCCGGCAAACCATACACTGCCGTGGCCAGCAGATCCTTGGCGCTGTGGGCCTGATACCATTGCTCATAGACCGACGCGTCATGGATCCGAAAATCAGCGGAAAGATCGACAACCTTCTTTCCTGCGGCGATCAACTGCGGCACGATATCCATGGCGGTCTGATGGGGAACCGCGGTGAAGAAAAAATCCGCCCGGTCAACAAGAGCCTCAACCGGGAGATCTTCGCACAAAATGTCCGCCCTGGACTGCAGCGCAGGAAAAACATGGGAAAGAGGCTTGCCTGCGTATTGCCGGGAGGTCGCCACGGTCAACTCCACCTCCGGGTGATTGCACAATATCCGGGCAAGTTCCGCCCCGGTATACCCCGATGCACCGACAATGCCGATTCGTACCATGTTTTTCTCCAATCAGTTTGCAACCGCTTTGTTGCCTGACAGTAAATGATCACAGGCACTATATACAACCCTGCAAACGCAGGGTGCGGCAGATGCGCGACAGAGGCCTGAGAACTATACATCGGTATGCGAACAGGCCGATAACAGCAGCGCAGCGGCGAAGCAGATATCGTACCTGTAATCGTTTATGCCTGAAACAGGCCAAAAAAAATCAGGGGAAGAGCGATGAGCGCCTTCCCCTGATGAGATACACAATAGAATCCGAGGTATTGACTCGGCAATACCAAAGAACGTTTAACGCTTGGAGAACTGGAATCTCGCTCTGGCCGACTTCTGGCCATATTTTTTCCGCTCTTTCATGCGCTGGTCACGGGTCAGAAAACCCGCTTTTTTCAAGGCGCCCCTGTGCTCGGGGTCAACAATCAACAACGCCCGGGAAATCCCGTGGCGCAGAGCCTCGGTCTGGGCAATTTTGCCGCCGCCGCTCAAGGTAGCGAGAATATCGAATTGTGACGCGGTGTCCGTCAATGCCAGAGGTTTTGCAACCTTCTGCATGTAGTCAAATCCACCGCCAAAATATTCAGCCACGGTCATTTTGTTGACCTGGATGTTGCCGGAACCCGGTCTCAACCATACTCTGGCTACAGCGGTTTTTCTTTTTCCGGTCGCGTAAAAACTATTTTCTGCCATGTTCAAGCTCCAATATCCTGTTTCTAAAGAGCAGGATTTTATAATTCCAGAGACTGAGGCTGCTGGGCGGCATGGGGATGCTCCGTTCCGGCATATACCTTTAATTTCTTCAGTTGACTCCGTCCAAGAGTGTTCTTGGGCAACATCCCGCGAACAGCCTTGCGCAAAAGCTCTTCCGGTTTTTGCTCCAAAAGAACCTTGGCGGTCTTTTCCTTCAAGCCGCCCATAAAACCTGTGTGATGACGATAGAGCTTTTCATCCCACTTCTTTCCGCTCAGACGAACCTTATCCGCATTCACCACAATGACAAAATCACCAACATCTTGAAAAGTGCAGTAATTGGCCTTGTGCTTGCCGCGCAGACGGGTGGCAATCTCGGATGCTAAACGACCAAGAATCTTATCCTGAGCATCTACGATCAGCCATTTGCGCTCAATATCTTTGACCGGGGTCAAATATGTCTTCATTTCAATGCCCTCGCAAAACTATAAAAAGAATATGACAATATAAGTCAAAATGGCCCGTTCTGCCATGAAAAAATGCAGGACGGGCTGTCGGTCAATGCAAACAGGCCCAAAAAATCGAGCCTCAATCAAAATATGGAGCGGGAAACGAGATTCGAACTCGCGACTTCAACCTTGGCAAGGTTGCACTCTACCACTGAGTTATTCCCGCTCAATTTCAGCACTGTGAAAAACGCAAGATGTATAACAATGCAGGAAAGGGTTGTCAACAAAAAACCGGTACGTATGGGATAATTTTGTCCCGTGCCGCACTATGCCCTTCCTTGTGACAGAAAGATCTATAATAATTTGTTATTACAATCTTTTCCCCGAAGAATACAGGGATTCCTATTGCCTGAAGCAGCCTGATCTTGGTATAAACATACATTCATGTTTTTTTGATGCATTTTTTCTTTAACCGTCGATACCGGCGTATGCCTATCCAGCCGGACAATTGCAGGAGTAAACCATGGCAGCAGCTAAAGCCCGCCAGAGCGAAATAAAACGCAAGACCAAGGAAACCGACATCACCCTTTTTCTTGCCCTTGACGGCACAGGCAAGGCACAATGCGCTTCGGGCGTGCCTTTTATGGACCACATGCTCACCCTCTTTGCCGTGCACGGTTTTTTTGATCTTACCATCCGCGCCACCGGAGACACCGAGGTTGATGCGCATCACACCGTCGAAGATCTGGGAATCTGCCTGGGCCAGGCCCTGAAAAATGGGCTGCGGGATTTTGGCGGCATCAAGCGCTACGGATTCAGTGCGCTTCCCATGGACGAAACCCTTGTCCGGGTTACCCTTGATTGTTCCAACAGGCCACATCTCCACTACGGAGTTCCTTTTCTTGAGCAAAAGGTCGGCGATTTTGATACCCAGCTTGCAAAGGAGTTTCTTCGCGCCTTTTCCCTGCACGGAGGCCTGACCCTTCATGTCGAAATGGTCCACGGCGAGAACACCCACCATATACTTGAAGCAATCTTCAAGGCCCTTGGCCGAGCCCTTGACGAGGCAACCACAGTTGATCCCCGTGCCAAAGGCCCAGTCTCATCCAAAGGTTCCTTATAATTTTCACCCTGGAGAAATCATCGTGAGATCTTGCAAACCGTATTCCATTTTTCTTGCCACCCTGACCGCGCTCATCCTTCTTTCCGGCTGCGCACGGACAACCGCCCAGGTCCAGCCCCAGGAGTTGCTCCCGGTCAAAACGATTCTTGTGCTTCCCGTGGAAATCATGACGGCCGGCCAGAGCGGCCGCACACCCAAAGAGGCGCAACAGCTTGAAAAAGGGCAAAAAATCGTTGATACAGTGCTTGCCGAATATTTTTCCGGCAGGGAAGATATCGCTCTGCTCACTGCGGGACAACGCGATTCCCTTGATAAAGACATGACCCGCTGCCGGACAACCGCGGCCGTAACCATTTGCCGGACCAACAAAGCCGACGCCGTCTTCCTCTGCACTCTGCAACGTTTTACCGAACGGGAGGGATCTCAATATTCCATCGTCAGTCCGGCCTCCGTTGTCTTTGACTACAAGCTCATTCATGCGGAAACCGGCCAGATCTTGTGTTCCGGTATTTTCAACGAGACACAGCAGCCCCTGCTTGCAGACATATTCCAATTCTTCAAAAAAGCGAAACGGGGCGTGAAATGGCTCAGCGCCGAAGAGCTTGCCCGCGACGGGATCAAACAAAAAATTTCCGACTGCACTTACCTGAACAAATAGTTTTGCCCGTGTCCGTCATCCCCAAGCAACTTAATCACCTTGTCGGCCGTGCCATGCATCTGTATCAGATGCTGGCCGATGGCGACAGGGTGATGATTGCCGTGTCAGGAGGCATCGACAGCCTGGTGCTCTCCTGGCTCCTGAAGGAATGGCTCCACAAGGCCCCTATCCGCTACGAACTTTTGGCAGTCCATCTTGACATGGGATTCGGCGGTGTTGAATACGATCTGGTCCAAGACCAGATCAAGCGCCTTGATCTCCCCATGCTGCTTGAGCGGACCGATTACGGCCACAAGGCGCTCATTGCCGAGAATGGCAAGAGCGGCTGTTACCATTGCGCCCGCCAACGCCGCAACCGGCTTTTCACCCTGGCCGAAGAGCATCGTTGCAACAAACTCGCCTTCGGACACCACCAGGAAGACATCATCGAGACGTTTTTCCTCAATCTTTTCTACGGAGGCAATCTCAGCGCCATGGCGCCGAAGCAGGAGTTGTTCGGCGGAAAACTTTCCCTTATCCGCCCCCTGGCCATGGTGGAAAAAAAGCGCATCGTCGAACTGGGTCAGACTCTGGGCATTACTCCCGTTGCCAACCCCTGCCCCCTTGCCGCAGACTCCCGCAGGGAGACTATTCGAAGCTGGCTTACCCCCCTGTACGAAAAGGATCCTGCTCTCAAGGCAACCATTTTCGCAAGCCTTGGAAATGTCAGAACCGATTATCTTCTCACTCCGCTGCCCCCCCTGGACCTTTCTTCACCTGCCCGAAAATAAGCACTTACTTTTCGTCCCGTCAGTCAAACTCGGCCCACATCTCCATTCCCCACAGAACACTGGTCTGTTCATCCTGAATTTACACTTGACATTCGCCTAACAACTAAATACCATTTTAGGGTATGTGAGGGTTAGGCGCGTGTCGTATTCGCCTGTAATACCCATGCGGGGTGCATGGCATGCTATTCATCTTTTTTCGGAGGAAACCCATGATAAAAATTCTTCTTTCAACGCTATGCGGATGCTTGTGTTTGGCTGCAGTTGCTTTTGCCGCCGTGGATATCAACACAGCCACAACACAGGAACTCACCGGACTGCAAGGTATTGGTCCTGCCAAGGCACAGGCCATTGTCGAGTACCGGCAAAAAAACGGCCAGTTCAAGTCAACAAAGGATTTGGCAAAGGTAAAAGGGATCGGATCAAAGATCGTGGAAAAGCTGGGCGGGGAGATCACGGTTACAAAATAAGCACCAACAGAGAGCGCCATGCACCCCAACAGGATCACTATGAAAAGAACAACCGGGGCTAGGGGGAAAACATTTTTCCCCCTAGCCCTGACTTCGACTACCCGTTCAGCAATCGGGCCATGTCCTTGGCAAAATAGGTGATGATGATATCAGCGCCTGCACGCCTGATACTGAGCAGGCTCTCGTGCATGACCTTAGTTTCGTCAATCCAGCCCTTGGCCGCGGCAGCCTTGATCATGGCATACTCTCCGCTCACATGATAGGCGGCAATGGGCAGATCAAACTCATCTCGCAACCGACTGATCACATCAAGGTACGCCATGGCCGGCTTGACCATCAGAATATCAGCTCCCTCTTCAACATCGAGGGTCGCTTCCCGCAACGCTTCGCGTACATTCGCCGGATCCATCTGGTATGATTTGCGATCGCCATGTTGGGGTGCGCAGTTAGCCGCATCCCTGAACGGACCGTAAAAAGCAGAGGCATATTTTACGGCGTAGGACATAATCGGCACCATGGGAAAATTATTTTCATCAAGAATCCCCCGAATCTCCGCGACCCGGCCATCCATCATGTCCGAAGGCGCGACCATATCGGCCCCGGCCTGGGCATGGGACAGCGCCACCCTGGCAAGCACCTCCAGGGTGGAGTCATTGTCCACCACCTCACCAATCAAGATCCCGCAATGCCCATGGCTGGTGTATTCACACAGGCAGACATCGGTACAGACCGTAAGGTTGGGGGCCGTGTTTTTCAGCTCCTTGATGGACCGCTGGATAATGCCGTCCTTGGCATGCGCTCCTGAGCCTTTCGAATCCTTCTTGTCCGGCAGACCGAACAGGATGACCGAGTTCACCCCCAACCCCATGCACTCCTTGGCTTCCTTGGCCAACTGGTCAACAGAGACCCTGAACACTCCAGGCATGGAGGGAATCTCTTCCCGGACCCCCTTGCCCGGCATAACAAAAAGCGGGTAGACAAGGTGGGCCGGAGAGATGCTGGTCTCCCGGATAAGAGCCCGAAAATTATCGTTCTGTCTGAGCCTGCGGCCCCGGTAATCAGGAAAAATCATGGTCCATTCTCTCCTTTTCTCCGCTGGGGAAAAATTTCCTCCAGCTCCTATTCGACTTTAAAGGTTTTCCCCACCAGGGTGTTGATGTACCGTTCCGGCATATCAACACCCTCCTTGGGCACAACCACCTGCGTAATTCCTTTTTTCTGACCCATGAGCCGCAGACCATATTCCATGGCCTGCAAAATCTTGGCGCATGAAGACCGGATGTTTTCAGGGCTCCTCGGCTCCCGGGTCAGTAACTGGTCAACAGCCTCTTCGCTGAAAGTAACCCTGATTCCGCACTTTTCACTGATCTCCGCCTCAGAGGCATGAATGGCCTGAACCAACCGGATGAAGGTGTCGCAGACATCCCGGGGGTCCACATCCTGGTCCTGACTCTCCTTGGCCATGAGCTGCAAACGCTTTGGGGTGGTGAGCACCTGATGATCTTCAAGGTAATTCCCCATCCGATTCAGGATAAAATCGGTCAATCGCTCATACTCCAGGGCTTGCAGCTCCCCAAAACGGGTTCGGTGTTGAGCCTGCACTTCGGCATCAGCCAGGAGCCTTTCAAGTACCGGGGCAGGCGAGCGAACCATCTCCACATCCACCACAAGATAACGAATGCTGGTGGACGGCAGCTTTTTCTCATAGTGGAGGAGGATTTTCTCCATGACACTTACCAGTCCACGGGCTCCGGTTCGTTCCAGCGTGGCCAGCTTGGCGATTTCACGG
>VMSS01000168.1 GCA_013791995.1 Desulfurivibrio sp.
GCTGTTCCTCCAACCTTAACAAGCTCAGTTTCCCAGCCGGCGTCATGTAGTTCGCTGAGTACCTCTTTAAGAAGTAATTCTGTATTTCCGCCTTTTCGTGGACTTCCGTTTATGGCTATTGCGTACATAATGACCTCCTTTTTATTTTTTTTTGAAACCCAACATGTGCTAATGCGGGATGGGCTAATATCCTTATAGACAGTGTCGGCATAGCACAATGTTGGGCCGTACTGCGTAATAATTTTTCGCGCTAATCTCCCGATAATATTCAAAAAAATCAGGTAAACTCTCAAAATTTTCGCCCTCAGACGTAAATTAAAGAGCCAGGTCAGCATTTCGAATATTCATCAAAAATCTCCTGATCGACGCCCACCGATGAATCATCCTAGCAAACCTTCACACCAACCACAACACAGACCAAATACGAAAATGTATCTGGAGAATCTGCGCCAAAAACCGCCGCGCCTGTCTCCATCATCATTTTTCCTGATCAATACCATATAGTTGTTTCGTTATTACCTATTGGCCAACCCCTCCTCCCTGCTGGTACATACATATCCTCAACTTTCACCCAAACGGAGGAATACCATGTTGAAAAAAATCGCGCTGTCCCTTGTCTTAACCCTGCTGGCAGCAGGTCCCGCCCTGGCAACCAACTACATCACCGCACCAAAACTCAAAAAAATGCTGGATGAAAAACAGGAGGTAGTCCTGGTGGATATCCAGCCCGCTGCCGATTTCGCCAAGCAACACCTGCCCGGCTCCATCGAAACCAACGCCTTTCCCGGCAAAACCGAAGAGGACAAAGGTCGTTTGGACAAGGCGTTACCGACCATCAATGGCGGCAAAGCGCAGGTTATAGTGCTCTGCCCCAGAGGCAAGAGCGGGGCAAAAAACAGCTACAACTACCTTATGACCTAAGGGGTGGATGAAAAGCGGTTGATGATTTTGGAAGGGGGTATCGCGGATTGGCCCTATGGTGAGATGTTCGTTAAGGGCCACTGATACAGCGTGTTGCGTAAGTACCGTTCGGCCTGAGCCTGTCGAAGGCCCGTAGTGACAAAAAGGCTACGGTTCGGCAGGGCTCTCCTGAGCTTGACGAAGGGCTCACCGCGAACGGTACAACAGAATCGACGAGAAAGAGGACATCCCTGTGGGTTGCCCTCTTTTTTTATCCCCGTTCGTCTTCTTTTTTAGGCTGCAGCTTGATGTAGACGATGATGAGCAGGGCTGAAAGGATCAGGACCCCGATGATGGCCTGGTGGGAGTATTGCATGATCAGGTCCTGGTTGCTGCCGATGAAATAGCCGATCCAGGTGAGAATCGTCACCCAAATTCCCGCACCAAGCAAGGTGTAGAGGGAAAACTTAAAATGATTCATTCCGGCAAGACCGGCCGGAAGTGAAATAAGATGGCGCACCACCGGGAGCAGACGGCCGATGAAGGTCGAAATCTCTCCGTGCCGCAGGAAAAAGGTCTCGACCTTGGCAAACTTCTCCTCGGTGATCCATACGTACTTCCCATATTTCAACAGCAGCGGCCTGCCCAGATAATGGGAGGCGAAATAATTGAGGTAGGCGCCAAAGAGGCTGCCAAAGGTGCCGGAGAGAATAACGGGCAGCATATCCATCTTTCCCGCATGCACAAGATATCCGGCCGGGGGCATGACAAATTCGCTGGGGATCGGGATTACCGAACTCTCCATCGCCATCAGGATAAAGATCCCAGGGTATCCCATGGCTCCAATACTCTCCACGAGCCAGGTAATGATGTCATGCATGTGCCGCTCCTTTCTTTGATAATGGAGCGCTATTCTAAACGGTTCCGCTCAAAAAAACGACCAAATATGCTGTCCAATCCTGTGCGAGGCACGTTCATGTCCATGAAGCCTGGGGTGCTATTTACGGCAACCGCATCCTGTCTGGTTTTTATTGTTCATCAATGGTTGAACAACCGCGGTGAAGAAAAGCGAGGCCAGAGAGCCGCCCACCAACGGGCCCAACACATAAACGGACAAAAAGCCGTACCCATCGTCGGGCATGGCGGCCTGCCTCCAGCCTGCCAGCCAGGCAAACAGCCGGGGGGAAAGATCGCGGGCCGGATTAAGTCCTGCCTGGGTGAGCGGCGCCATGATACAGATAATAACGGTTACGGTGAGGCCGATGAACAGAGGGGCCAGGGCTTCATCCGGTCGCCCGACATTACACCCCTCGGTCAGGGAAAAAATGAGGAATACCAGGATAAATGTGCCCACCGCCTCGGCGCCGAAAGCATTCAAAGTGCTTACCGCAACGACTGCGCCACCACCGGGGTTGGGGTAGAACTCTCCAAAAATCATGGCAGTCCGCACCGATTCGGGAGCGCCACGGACAATAGCGTGCACGTTTTCATAGGCACTAATGGAGGGTCCGAAAGGAGGTACAGCAGACAGGCTGCCAGAAAGGCTCCAGCGAACTGACCACCAAGATAGGTCGGAAGCTTGGCAAAAACCATGCGGCGTCCGATGACCATGGCCACGCTGACCGCAGGGTTAAGGTGCGCGCAGGAGAGATGGCGGGTTGCGTAGATTGCCAGGGTAACCCCGATTCCCCAGATGGCAGCCACCTGAAAAAGCCCGACATGGGATGAAAACAGCACGGCTCCAGCCACCGATCCGCACCCGAAAAAGACCAGAATACAGGTGCCGATGGCTTCACCGGCAAAATCATGTAATCGAGGCATCATCTGATATCGCTCATTTCGAAGATTATCTAAAACCCGGAGAGGTACGACCTGGATAAAGATTTGAAACTAGCGAAGCCAAGTCCTAAAGTCAAATCGAATATTCCGACCGTTCTCCACCATTGCATCCAAATCCACGATTCTTGCCAAGCAAATACGAAAACCACGCCGATCAGCAACCGTGCCTTGACAAGAACCACCTCACACATTAATATCTGAACAGATGCTCATATGTTAATTGCAAAGAGAGAAATATGCCAACGGATCAATGCCTTTGCCGGATCATCCATCAGGACCGAGTGGAAAAAGCCCACCAAGCCATACTCTCCGTCCAGGAGATCGACCAGCTCACCCTGTTCTTCAAAGCGCTGGCCGATCAGAGTCGCCTGAAAATACTCATGGCGCTGAAACAAGGAGAGATGTGCGTCTGCGATCTGGCCGCCTTTCTCGGAATAAGCGAATCAGCGGTGAGCCATCAGCTGCGGATGCTCCGGCAGATGACCCTGGTGGCCAACCGGCGGGAAGGACCGGTGCTGTATTACCGTCTCACCGATGATCATGTTAATCAACTTGTCCATGTGGCACTGGACCATATCAGGGAGTAACCCATGCACCTTTTCTTAAACATCTTTATAGAATCCTGGAAACTTCTCCTGGACGCCGGTGTTTACATCCTCTTCGGCATCCTGATTGGCGGGTTGCTCAAGGTCTTTCTCTCGCCCGCTTATGTTGCCCGTCATCTGGGCCAGGGCCGTTACAGCTCCGTGCTCAAGGCGGCTCTGTTCGGGATTCCCCTGCCCTTATGTTCCTGTGGGGTTCTGCCCGCAGCGGCGGCCTTGAAAAGACAGGGGGCCAACAATGGCGCCACCACCGCCTTTCTCATCTCCACCCCGGAGTCGGGTGTTGATTCGATCAGTGTCAGCTACGCGCTGCTCGATCCGATCATGACCGTGGCCCGCCCCTTGGCCGCCTTTGTCTCCGCCATTCTTGCCGGTTTTACTGAAAACACCTTCAATCCGCCCAGGCCGCAACTCGCGATGGCTGCGGATCTTTCCTGCGCGGTGGATGGCTGTTGCAGCGGAACGGACTGCTCGCCCGCAGAGCACGCCAGTCACCACACCTTTTCTGAAAAAATCCGGGCTGGAATGCGCTATGCTTTTGGCGAACTATGGGGGGAGCTAGCAGGCTGGTTTTTCATCGGTCTGCTGTTGGCCGGGGTGATCTCCGCCGTGGTGCCCGACGACCTGATCACCAGCTATCTTGGCGGAGGTTTTGTTGCCATGCTCCTGATGCTGGCCTTCGGTATCCCCCTATACATCTGCGCCACCGCCTCCACTCCGATCGCCGCCGCCATGATCCTCAAGGGCGTCAGCCCCGGTGCGGCCCTGGTCTTTCTGCTGGTGGGTCCGGCCACCAACATGGCCACCCTCTCGGTGCTGGTGGGACTGCTAGGGCGTCGCGCCACCGTGGTCTATCTGAGTTGCATCGCCATAACCGCCGTGCTCTTCGGTCTGGCCCTTGACTGGATGTATGCAACCATGGGCATCTCGGCCAAAGCCGTGGTGGGTCAGGCCGGTGAGCTTATGCCCTATCCGGTCCAACTGGCTGCGGCCATGGTCATTCTCGGGCTGTCAATCAGGCCGATGGTTACGACAATACGTCGCTGGTTTGAGAAAAAAGCTGATGGGGCGGAAAATGGCTGTGGTTGTGATGGCGACTGCGGGAGCAAATAAAACCCGTTGAGGCTCATGCAAAAATCTTCGCTATGGCTCGACAGGGCTCTCCTGAGCTTGACGAAGGGCTCTCCACGAGCAGTGTTTGACGGCAACGGGAAAAATCAATAATTCCAAAGTGATTATCGCTCACCCTGAGCCATTCGACCAAGCTCAGAAGAGCCCTGTCGCATGGTGTTTCCTGAATTCCGCGAGAGCCTCCGCTGCAACTACTTGAAAATAGGCAGGGAATCCGCTTCTCCGGGAACCCCGTCAATGGGCAGGGTTATGGTGAACAGCGCCCCTTTACCGCGCATGCTCTTGGCCGTAATGTCACCGCCGTGCCGCTTGACAATACCGTAGCTCACGGACAAACCCAGGCCGGTGCCTTCCACCGCAGGCTTGGTTGAGAAAAACGGCTCGAAAATGAAACTCATATCCTTCGGCCGGATCCCTTTGCCCGTATCTTGAACAAGAACCCGCACATTTTCCCCGGCCATCTCGGTGGTGATGATGATGGTCCCGCCGGTTTCCGGGATGGCCTCTTCGGCATTGCCGATCACGTTGAGGAGCACCTGTTTGATCTGATCCGGGACCGCCTGAATATTAGGCAGATCCGGGGCAAAATGCCGATCCACCTCGATCCGCTTGTCGCTGAGTTTCTTTTTGCCAAGCAGCAGCAGTTCCTCGATGATCCGGTGCAGATCGACCGAAGCAACCTTGCCGGTGGTGGGTCGGTTAAAATCCTGCAGGGTGCTGATCAGATCCTTAACCCGGGCACATTCGCCAATGGCAACATCGAGCATCTCGGCATCGCTCTTCTCAAGCTTTACATACTTGCGCAAACCCTGCAAAAAGTTACGAATGCCGATGATCGGATTGCCGAATTCATGGGCAATCGAGGCGGCCAGCTTGCCAACAGCGCTGAATTTTTCCGCGTGCAGCAACTGTTCGTAGGTGCGGCTCAGTTGATTGGTCCGCTCCTCGACCCGTGCTTCCAGCGCATCATTCATCTGCCGGACCTCCGCCTCCATGCGCTTACGGTCCGTGACGTCCTGCAGAGTTTCAATGGCGCCGATGATATCTCCGGCCAGATTCTTGATGGGCGCGGCAGTAAAGAAAAGCCACTTGCTCACATGGCCGAAGTCAAAAAAATCCTCCACCTCATAAGCCCCCCTCACCAGTGAAGAAGGCCGGTACTTGCCGAAATAAAATTTGGCGACATGCGACTCTTTGGCTGCATCCAGCACCAGGTCTGCCAGAGTTGGCCGCTGATACAGATAAAAGGCCTTCCAGTGGTACTGGGTACCCACCATCTCGCTGGTCGGCAAACCGGTCATGACGGCACAGGCCTTATTCCAGTGGGTGATGGTATGATTTTCATCAATAACAAAGGTGGGAATGGAACTGGCCTGCAAAATCTGAGACAACCGTTCCCCGCTTTCCAGAAGATCTTCCTCGGCCTGCTGCCGTTCAATGATCTCCTGGGCCAGAATCGCATTGTATTCCTGGTAGCTGCTGGTCCGGGCGGTGATCTGCTTTTCCAGAGTGTCATAGGCCTGGCGCAATCCAGCCTCCCTTTTTCGCTCCACGGTGACATCCCGGATCACTTCGGAAAACCCGGCCACCCTGCCATTATGGTACACTGGGCTGAACGAACGTTCGAAGGTGCACACTCCGCCCTCCGGGCAAGTACGGCTGAAATCCACGCTGAACTTCTTGCCGGAAAGAGCCCGCTGATACAAATCACTGGCCCAGGCCCGCTGACTGTTGGGCAGAACATACTGGTGACGAGAACCGGGAGCGACCGTCAAGTTGAAGGCCTCTTTCAACAAACGGACATATGCGGGATTGACATAGACAAAACGCGCCTCGGTATCAACCAGGGCCATGCCTTCCGGCCTGCTTTCCAAAAGCGCGTTTGCGTCAAGAACCGTTTGGGGAATCAGAGAACCTACCATGAACGTACTGTACCGAAAAAAATAAAGGTTGGGAGGAAAAGCGTCTTCGGGCTACCGTAAAGCAGAAACAACAAGTTTTCCATTAAAAAAGAACCGGCACCACGACCAATCCCTGATTTACATCAACCCTGGGAATTGGTATTAGTACATAATATGGCAGAAAAAAGCGCGTCCCCATGAGATATAGCCTGCAACATCGCTACATCGCCTCAGTGCTCGCCCTGGTGCTTGGCGCTGTTTTGATGTTGGGCGGGGTGTTTTTCATAACCCTGCGTTCCGTCACGCGTTCCATCACTCACCTGAGCATCGACACCATGCGTGAGGTCATGCTCGACCAGGTCAGGCATCGCGGCGCAGTCATGGTCAATCTGCTGGCTGATAATCTCGCCGCCCCTCTCTCCCTTGCCGACATGCCGGCAATCCATCTCCTGGCAGTATCCGCTCTGGAACAAAAAGATGTGCAGTATTTCTACGTCTACAATTCCCAGGGCGAGATTCTTGAGGACGGAGGAGGCAATGCCTCCAACCCGGATAAACGGTTTGCACCCACGAATTCAGAACACGCAATGACCGCGAACACCCCCCTGGTGGATATCCAAAACGAGAGCATGGATGTGTTCATGCCCATTTTCGTTGACAACGTTCCCCTTGGCGGAGTCCGGGTCGGGTTTTCCCTGAAATCCGTCAACCTGGAATTGGAAGAGCGAATATCTTCCTTTCATGATCTGGGACACCAGAAACGCAATGAATCCCTGACCATGCTCGCCTTTTTCTCCGCATGCTTTATCGTCATCGGGGTCATTCTTGCCTGTCTTTTTGCACGGTACATGAGCAACCCGGTTCTGGAACTGGCCCATTACGCCAAACGGATCGGTCAGGGAGATTTCGGCTTCCGTTTTTCATTGAACCGCAGGGATGAGCTGGGCTTGCTATCGCGGACCATGAACGAAATGGCCCTGCAGATCAACGAGAAAAACAAGGCTTTGCTCGAAGCCCACACCCTGCTGGAAAAACGGGTTTTGGACCGCACCAGGGAACTCATGCTCGCCAAGGACAAAGCAGAGGCGGCCAACCGGGCCAAATCCAACTTTCTGGCAAACATGAGCCATGAAATTCGCACACCGATGAACGGGGTGATCGGCATGACCCAGCTTGCCCTGCTGGCCTCCCCACGCCCGGAACAGCGCGAATATCTGGAACTCATTGAGAAATCGTCCTACCGGCTCCTGAATGTGGTCAATGATATCCTGGATTTCTCGAAAATAGAGGCCAACAAACTTGACCTGGCAGTGCAGCGCTTTGATCTGCGGGACACCATTGCCACGACAATCCGGGAATTCTCTTTCAAAGCCCAGGAAAAAGGCCTTGAACTCGACTGGACCGTTCAGGACGAAGTCCCGGACGCCTTTATGGGAGATGCCGGCAGGTTAAGTCAGATACTCATCAACCTCATTGGCAACGCAATCAAGTTTACCCAGTCCGGACGGATTTCGGTTCGGGTTGAAAAAGAATACGCCGAACTCGATGAGTTCATCGCCCATTTTTCAATCACGGACACCGGTATTGGCATCTCCCCGGAATACCAAGCCTCGATCTTCGAGGCTTTTTCCCAGGCAGATGAATCCCACAGCCGCCCATATGAGGGAACCGGCCTGGGCCTTGCCATCTGCGCCAAGTTGGTTGGACTGATGAACGGTCAGATCTGGGTGGAAAGTGCCGAAGGCAAAGGCTCGGTGTTTCACTTCACCGCCTTGCTGAAAACAGCGTCGCCGGAACAATCAGAACCGGATCAAAACGCTGCGCACGGGCAACCTGACGACGCCCAAAAACAATCCGGGCCGAAACTTGCGATTCTTCTGGCCGAAGACAACTTGGTCAACCAGAAAGTCGCCCAAAAAATGCTGGAACGCTCCGGGCATCGGGTAACCGTTGCCGTCAATGGCCAGGAGGCCGTCGCCGTCTTTGGCAGGCAGCCGTTTGATTTGGTGCTGATGGATATTCAGATGCCGATGATGGACGGATTTGAAGCGACCCAGGCAATCCGGGACTTGGAAAAAGACTCGGGCAAACACACACCCATCATCGCCCTCACCGCCCACGCCATCAGCGGATACCGGGAAAAATGCCTGGAACGGGGGCTGGACGATTATCTTTCCAAACCGATGAAAATCGCCGATCTCAACGCAAAAATCGCCGACCATCTTCCACAGAAGATGAGCACGCCTGTCTGAACGAATCTCCCTCCGTGCTGATCAGGATGAAGCCTTGCCAAGGGCGTTCCGCACTCCTTCAAAAAGTTTGGCAATGGTAAAGGGTTTTTCCAGAAATGGATACCCCCGCTCCTGGATAAGGGGCCAGTGGCTTTTCTGGTCGGCATAACCGCTGCACAAGAGCACACGAATATCCGGCTGTGTCTCACGCAGCTTTTCAACAAAGGCCACCCCGTTCATGCCCGGCAGCACCACATCGCTGACGACCAGATCAAAAGCTCCGCCCTGACCCGCAAAGCTTTCAAGTCCTTCTTCTGCCGATGCAGCGCCGGTGACACCATAGCCGCTTCGGCCCAGCGCGGTCACTATGAGTTCGCGTATCGCCGTGTCATCCTCGACAACCAAAATTTTTTCGCCATGCCCCAAAAGCGTTCCCGGTTCAAGAATATCTCTTCCCGCCGTCTTTGCGGATGTTGATGAAACTGCAGGTAAATACAGCCGGAAGGTCGTGCCATGATTCTGCTCGCTGTAGACATTGATCCAACCCTTATGACTCTTGGCGATGCCATACACCACGGACAACCCAAGCCCGGTTCCTTTACCAACCTCCCTGGTCGTGAAAAACGGTTCAAAAATATGCGGGAGCACATCCACGCCCATACCTGTTCCGGTATCACTCACTGAAAGACAAACAAACTTGCCGGGCCGCGCCTCCGGGTGACGCTGACAGTATTCCTCGTCTATCAGAACATTTTCGGTTTTCATGCTGAGAACACCCCCATCGGGCATGGCATCACGCGCGTTCACTGCAAGATTCATGACGACCTGATCAATGTTCCCGGCATCCCCTTCAACCTCCCAGCACTCCTCACCACAATTCAGCTCAAGCCTGACATCCTCGCCAATGACCCGGTGCAGCATCTTCACTAACTCGTCAATGGCCTTGCGCAAATCAATGGGGATGAACTCAAGATGCTGCTTGCGACCAAAGAGCAGCAGCTGCCGAACAAGGTCCGCCGCCCTTTTTGCTGCACCCTCAACCTGCTGCAACTCATGGGTAACCGGATCAGACGGAGAAAACCGCAGCTGGGCCATTTCCACATAGCCAAGAATAACACTGAGCAGATTGTTAAAATCATGGGCCACCCCGCCAGCCAACTTGCCGATCGCCTCCATTTTCTGAGACTGCAGAAGCTGCGCTTCAAGATTTTTTTGCTCTGTCACATCCTTTGCAAAATGAACCACGTCCTTGAGGCTGCCCCGTTCGTCAAGAATAGGCACCACGGTTACCTGAAAGGTCTTGCCCAGAGTAGGGTGCTCAATTTCCGCCATGTGCGGCATAAGAAGCTCCCTCGCCTGTGGGATGGGACAACCCGGACATGGCTCTTTTCCTGGGCCGCAAAACAGCTCATGGCATCGCTTGCCGATAATCTGGTCGACAGGCAACTGAAAAAGATCGCTGGTCGCCTTGTTGGCCTGAATGACGCGCATGTCAAGATCCTGCACGGTCACCACATCGCTGATGGCATCAAAAGTGCGGTCCCACTCCTGACGTGCCAGGAGCAGTTGCGCCTCCGCTTTCTTCCGCTCGGTGATATCCCTGGCCACAGCCATCAGGTAATCACCCTCGCCGATTTCCGAGTACGCCAGGCTGACTTCCACCGGAAACTCGGTTCCGTCAGCGCGCCGGTGCACCGACTCAAACATCGCCGCACCATCAGCCTTCAGTTGCACAACATGCGCCCGCCATTTCTCCATGGTGTCAAAACGGGGGTCAACATCCCGGACCTGTTTTTGTAAAAGCTCCTCATGGCTGTAGTGCAACCGGTTACAGGCCCGTTCGTTGACGTCAACAAACCGGCTCGTTTCCGGATCAATAATAAAAATGGCATCACTGGAACAATCGACCAAGGTCCGGAAAAGCCGCAGCTGCTTTTCCGCCTCCTGTCGTTTTCTGATATCGCGCAACATCCAGACATGGGCGGAGACCTCGTTACTCTCATTTCTGAGCGGAAAAACCGAGTATTCTACGGCAATGCGTTTTCCGCCCCTGTAAATAGCCACTCCTTCCCCCTCGGAAACGGAGCTTTTGGCAAGATCAGCCATGATGGCAGAACTCGTTTTTTCTTCCAGGTACACGACTGGACTCTTTCCGCGCAGATCCTCTTCCATGTAGCCGAGTAGCTGGTAATGGGCAGGATTTTGTTTGACCACAAAGCCCGCCCTGTCCACAATAGCCACAGCCTCGGTGGAGTTGCTAAAAACCAGCCGGTACAAATCAAGCTCCCGAATCTTTTCATTGAGCTAGCGAGAAACACTGGAATCGTACATCCGAAAAAGGTCCAGAGGGTCTTCCACCACCTCTTCAGGCGCAATAAGGGTTTTCTCCTGCGCCTCCTGCACCACCTCGTCGATCAGACGCAGAAATTCATCCGGCGCAACCGGCTTGAGGATGTAGCGGGAGGCACCAAGGCCGATGGCCAACCGCTCATCCTCCAAATCCACATAGGTTGCCGTATAAAAAACAAAAGGGATGTGGTTCAGCACTTTGTCGTTTTTCACCTCATAGCAAAACTTATAGCCATCCAGCACAGGCATGAGGACATCGGAAATGATCAGCTCGGGCGGAGACTTTCTCGCCCTGTCCAGCGCGTCTTGACCATTGACCGCAACCTCCACCACATGCCCGGCGCCTTCCAGGTTTTTTTGCAGCATCACCCTGGAATCCACGTCATCTTCGGCAATGAGAATCTTCATTTTTGCTCCTTGAGGAGAGGACTTATCAAAAAAAAGAATGTAGAACAACGAACAAGGAATCTCGAATCATGAAGTTTTATTTCTTTTGACTGTATTTATGCTCGTTACGAAAATCGCAATAAGCTGGTTGCTTTCATCCAGCAAGGATTCAAGCTTTGACACAGGCTTAATCAGGGTTGCACGACCAATCATCAACAGCCAGATTCGTGTTTCCCGCAGTTCCTTCAGGGCTATTTTCATCTTGTGGATGAAATCAGATCGGGACTCGGCACTTTGCGCCTCTCCATAATTAGAAGCAGGTGATGTGCCGCTGCGGATAATCTGACCGGCAATATGACTCCCGGCTTTTGACTTGGGTAAGGATTCTGCCGTCCGGATAATCCGCACGGCAAAATCAATCAACCGCTCTTCAATGTCAAACTCCCTGTTCTCCTTCGACATTCATCATTCCTTGTTGAATATTCTATATTCAGCATATGCCTTCTGCATGCCCCTATGCCTCTTCCTCAGTGCCGAGTACTTCCCGCAACTGATCCATCACTGTCATCGGGTCGATGGGCTTTTCGATATAACCATTGCAACCGTCGGCGAGCAGGCGATCTCGGTCACCGCTCATGGCATAGGAAGTCATGGCAATGATGGGAATGGAACCGTTGGCCTCTGAATTACGAATGATCTTGAGCACCTCGGTGCCTTCAATATCCGGCAGTTGAATATCAAGGATAATAAAATCGGGGCGGGGCTTGGCAAGCGCCAGTTCAATACCCTTTTGGCCGGTTTCCGCCTCGATGGTGTCGATGCCGTTCCTGTTCAGGATAAAACAGATCAACCGCATATTGTCCGGCGTGTCTTCTATGATTAACGCTCTGGGCATGATCTC
This sequence comes from Desulfurivibrio sp., assembly GCA_013791995.1. Classification (GTDB taxonomy): domain Bacteria; phylum Desulfobacterota; class Desulfobulbia; order Desulfobulbales; family Desulfurivibrionaceae; genus Thiovibrio. The sequence goes on from VMSS01000168.1 coordinate 12,242, forward strand.
TCCTTCATTTTACTGCTCTCCCGACTTAACAGTCAAATGCAGCGGCACCCTGAGACGGAATATGCTGCCTTCGCCCACCCTGCTATCCATATCGACCATTCCGCCCAACACTTCAGTGGCAAGTTTCTTGGTGAGATACAGCCCCAATCCGGTGCCGGTGGTGGAGGTTTTGAGATGCGAGTCAAGTCGGACAAAGGAACCAAAAAGCAAAGGAATGTCCTCCTGCTTTATTCCGATCCCGGTATCCTTGACCGCAATTTCCACTTGGCCATCATCCACCTCATTCGCCGAAATAGAGATCACGCCCTTTTCGGTAAATTTGACCGCGTTGCTCAGATAATTCAACAGACATTGCAGCAGTCGTTTCCGGTCGGAACGCATAACCACTGTATGCTCGGGCAGATGCTCCTCAATGGCAAGCCCTTTAGCCGCGGCCTGTTGGCGGACTTGGCCTACGGCCTCATCGATGAGGACATGGAGATCGAAATCTTCAGGGTAAGGCGTAATCTTTCCAGATTCGATCTTGGCAATATCGATGACGTCGGTGATAAGCGACAGCAGATGCTTGCCGGAACGGAATACCCTGCCCAACTGGTCACGCTGCTCTTCGTTGATCTCGCCGCTCATACCCTGAAGCATAATGCCTGAAAAACCTATGATGGAATTGAGCGGGGTGCGCAATTCATGACTCATGGACGCGATAAACATAGACTTCAACCGGTCGAGTTCCTTGAGCTTGGCATTGACCCGCTCAAGCTCTTCGGTTTTTTGGTTCAAATCTTCCACGATATTCATCAAGGCCTGCTGACTGTCTGCAAGGGCGGTCGTTCGCTCTTGAACCAACTTTTCAAGGCCTTTTCTGTGCTGCTTGAGCTCCACCTCCATTGTTTTGCGTTCAGTGATATCGAGAATGACAGTGAGGATATAAGTACTGTTCTGCACTTCAATGAATTCTCCGGAAACCAGACCACTCATGACTTCCCCTGATTTCTTTTGAAAACCCGCTTCCATGCCCGATACTCTTCCTGTTTTTTGCATCAATTCAAGATAGCGCTCCCGGTCAGCAGAGTTTGCCCATAGATGCAAATCGACAGTGGTGCGGCCGATAATTTCATCAAGGCTGTAACCACTGATTTGCAAAAAGCTCTCGTTGACCTCGACAAATTCGCCGTCGGGCAGTGAGGTCAGGGCAATCGCGTCCGGGCTGTTGCGAAAACTCTTTGCAAATTTCTCTTCGGACAGACGCAGCGCAGCCTCTGCCTGCTTACGCTCAGTGATTACCTCGGAAAAGAGAATGACCCCGCCGATGCCCCCTTCGGGTTCATACCAGGGTCGAACCTCCCAGCGCACCCAGTCCATTGAGCCGTCTGCGCGGGAAAATGGGTCTTCGTCTGATTTCTCAACCGCTCCCGCCAAACAACGGTTGTGGATTTCTTTCCAGCGCTCGGAAATTTCAGGAAACACCTCATAATGTGAACGACCGACAATATCCTTGTCCCCCAGATTATAATCCGTACGAAAACGGATACTTGCAACGATATACTTCATGTCTCTATCAAACATGGCGATCGCAGCGGGAGAATGTTCCACAAAAAGCCGGAGCATCTGCTCGTTTCTTTGCAACGATTTTTCCGCTTCCTTGCTCGCCGAGATATCCTCAACACTGGACCAGATGAATTTCTGACCGTCCTTTTCAATAAGCAGGCCTTGCAGCCGCACTGGGACAAAATATCCTTCCCGGTGAATATACTCCTTTTTATACGGGCCGTATCGTCCTGTTTTCTCGATACTTTTCAATTGCTCCTTTTCCAGGTCCGCATATTTCGAGGGAGTTATATCCCAGTAGCTCAGTTGCAGGGTTTCCTCGACAGAACGGCCAATGATCCTGGCATATGCCGGGTTAATGTCCACAAGTGCACCGTCCATACGACACAGCGCCAGTCCCATGGGCGACAACTCAAAAAGCAGACGGTTGTATTGCTCGCTCTCCTGCAGGTCATGCAGTGCCATGTTTCGGCGAGCAACCATTGTGTTCATCAGCCCGAACAGCAACAATGCGGTAACCAGAATAAAAAACCATCCCTTGTAGGTCTGCAAACGGGAAAGTAATTCCGGATCGGGGGCGAGCGAAAGAAGAATGCTGTCGGAAAAAAGAATCCAGAAAACTCCGAAAAATGCATACAAACAAGCGATGCGCAAGGGAGTCCATGTACCGGGGATATTCCGTTTCATGCTTTCCCCTCCGGATCAGACGGGTCGGAGCCATCTTGCTTCTTCTCCAACTCCCTGATTTTCTCCTTCAGCTCCACCATGCGCAGTTCACGATGAACAAAAACCCTGTTCATCCGCTCAATCTCGGTAATCTTTGTTTCCAGTTCCTTCTTTGCCTCGTTCACATCCTCAAGTAAATACTGCAAGGCCTGCTGGGATCGACTTAAATCTTCGGCCTTTTCCGTAAGCGCTGCGGTGCGTTCAGCAACCCGCTGTTCCAGTTCCGCATACAGTTTGCGCAGTTCCTCTTCACCCTGTTTGCGCTCGTCTATATCCTCGATAATGGAAATAAAGTACCTGGGCGCCCCGGAAGCATCGTGAACCAGAGAAACCGTGAGATTGATCCACACCAGGGAACGGTCTTTACGTATATAGCGCTTTTCCATGGAATAGGTCTGCAGTTCTCCGGCAAGGACCTTTTGGACATACCCGAGGTCGGTGTCCAGGTCCTCCGGGTGCGTGATATCCTGAAAAGTGAGTTCCATGAGTTCCTCGGCAGCATATCCGACGATATCGCACAGTTTGCCATTCACCCGCAGCCAGCGACCATCAAGACCTACATGGGCGACGCCCACCGCCGCCTGGTCAAAGGTTGCCTGTAATTCCTGATCCCTTTGCTGTATGGCAGTTTCGGCCTGTTTACTCTTAACAATCTTCCAAACACTTGACGCATAAAGCGAAAGTTGGGTGATATCGTCTTCCCGGTAAGGCGCTTTTTTATTGCCCACCCCGATGATGGCCACGATCTGCTCCTCATCAAAAACCGGAACAGCAATGTGCCTCAGGATGGGAAAATCCCCTGTTGGGCAAACCTTGTTCTCGGGCAAATTCTGATACTCGTTGTGAATCACCGGCCGCCGCTGACGGAGGCAATCCGCCCAGACCCCTGCCTTTTCCAGGGCATATTCCTTTTCCATCCCGGCCACCTTACACTGCGCTTCAACATTTTTACTCCACCAAGAAAGTTTGATGCTCTGAAGCGTCTCATCATAGAAATGAAAATACCCTACCTGGCTACCGGTTAAGCGCACCGCCTCTTCCAGGGCAAAGGCCACAACCTCGATTTCTTCCTCTCCCTGCTTTCTCGATAGCGCCAGAAGAGAGCGAAAACGGTCCTCATCCAGAGTGAGGGATTCCCAAGCCAGCCTGTTCTCCTGCTCGCGCATACGCAACAGACGAGCGCCGAACCAGATACCGGCAGATCCGAACAAATACAGAAACAGATGCCCGACAGCAAACCAGACAACCTGTTCGCTGCGTTGGGCGTAATAACCGGCAAGAGGCACCGAAACACTGATACCACCGCGAACATCACCCGTTTTATACCCTTGGTGGCCATGACAGCCGAGGCAGGACTCTTCGGTGATAAAAGGCCGCATGAATCGCAAATACGGAGCCCCCTCGATCGTCTCCACAGAGGAAACAAGCTTCGTTCCCCTGTTGAAGGCAAGCAATGCCTTTCTTTCCCAATCATCCGGCTCATTGCCTGGCCGCAGAGTGTCAAGGCTGGTGAGGTGCCCCCGGACTCCGTACTGTTCCATGCTCAGTTCCTGAACCTGCCGGGTCATGTAGGCAGGATTTACCAGGGTCAGCTTAAGCCCGGAAGGGGTGGTGATGTCCCGTTCCGGAACATGAGCAAGATAGGGACTCGCCGGCGTGCTTACAGAGAGTGGCACATACACCCCACCATACTGGGACGCCCACCTCCGGTATACCGTATCCTTGTTAAAATGACCGTTGGCCTCGCTCTCTGCCTGCAAGAGCACGGAACGGTAGGCTTGCTTGATGCTTAACGCCAGCGAGAAACCGACCACCAACGACCACACCGCAAGCAGGATGAACGACCCGGTCCGGATCGGCAGCTTTTTCATTTTCCTGGTCGAATCGGTTGTCATGCCGACTGTCCCTCGTCCTTGCCTTCGGTTATATTCTCTTTCAACTCAGCCACCTGATCCCGCAACTCCTTGATCCGAAACTCCCGGTCCACAAACAATTTATTAAAGCGTTCAAGTTCTTCATTTTTTTCTTCCAGTTCGCGGGTGCGTTCGACCACTTTTTGCTCGAGAATATCCGTCTCATTTCTTATTTTCTCGATCATCAGGGCGTTCTGTGAGACAATTCCCACTGTAGCGGCTAGCGTCTCCAAGAACTCCTGTTCATCTGAATATCTTTTTTCACTCTTCGAAGCGATACCAAGAACGCCGACAACAACATGGTTGTGCATAATAGGCACTGCGGCAAAAGAACGTATGCCAGCCTCCTTGCACTCCTTCAGGGTGCAACGCGCATCGCAGTGAATGTCGTAGGAAAAAACAGAAACTCCCTTTTCAGCGGCAAGCCCGCAGAGACACATACCCACTTTCTTTTTTTCAACTATGTGCTCTTCCTCTGCCGGAAAGACGCCCTGCAAAATCAGCCAATCATCTGCTATCATGTAATACAGGGCAAGGTCTGGAGAACAGGCCATAATGACGCCGTCGAGGGCAACCTGCACCACCTCTTTCAAGCTTTGGCTTGTGATAGCCCTCCGGGTGAGCCTGTTCAACACTTCCAGTTGCTGATTGCGTACGGCAAGGTCATCCTGTATTTTTCTGACAGTGGAAATATCCTTGGCAACATGCACCGATCCTACCAGATTCCCGCCTGAATCGAAGATAGGGGATGCGGTGACTAGAAGAGGGATGCCGATATGGGGATCATCCACCGCAAGGGTGATGGCTTTCCCCTCCTGCATCATCTGGTCATGCGGGCAGCCTTCCCAGTGCGAGGTTCTGCCGTGCATCATTTCAAAACAGTATTTTCCAATCAACTCCTCCGGTTTTTTATGAAGAAACTCGGCCAGAGCCTTGTTGACCTTCACTATGCGATAATCCCTGTCCAGAACGGAAACAAAATCGGTTACGGCGTCAAACGTATTGCGCCAACTATCCTCCGACAGCCCAAAATCCTCTGGAGGATTCCCCCCATTTGCCAATGATGTCATTGTGCTCCTTCTCCCGCCTTACTCTGCAGCCTCGCCACCTGTTCCCGTAACTCCTTGATACGGAACTCACGATCAACATAAAGCTTATTGAGTTTTTCAAGCTCCTGATTCTGCTTTTCCAGTTCCCCGGTGCGTATGCCTATCCGCTGCTCCAGCTCGGCATTGAGCTTCTGTATTTCCCTTTCCGCCTCCACCCGCTCGCTCATTTCCTGCCGAAGCTGCCTGTTGGCGGCAAGAAGCTCACCACTTCTTTCATCCACCTTCTGGTCCAACTCGGCATTCAGTTGTCTGAGCTTTTCCTGTTCCTCGGCAAGCAAGGCATTGGCTGAGGAAAGTTTGGACAGCAGCCGCCATACCCCGAGATAAAACACCGCAACAAAACAGGAGAGAATAAGGGCGGCAAGTGCAAGCATCTGCACACGGTTTTTCTCCAGGCTGGCCGCAATTTCATCATAGGGCAAGGTAACGCTGATCCCGCCCCGCACGTCTCCTTCCCTGTACCCCTGATGTCCGTGGCAGCCCACGCAACCGGCCTAGAATAACAGAGGCCGCATGAGACGGAACACCTTTTTGCCTTCAATATTAGTAATCAACGAGGCATCGAATTCACCAGCCTCAAACCTGGCCAGGGATTCTTTTTCCCAGGGGTCCGGCACATTGGCCGGGTTCAAGAGCTTGAGGCTGGTGATATGGTACTGATACCCTCCATTTTTTCTGGCCATTTCAGAAATCTCGCGGGTCATCAAGGCCGGGTTCTTCATGGTGTAGGTACGCCCGTCCTGAGCTGTGATATCCGGATCCTTCAGATAGGGATTCGACATCATGCCCTCTTTTTTAAAGACATACACCCCGCCATATTCTGCGTTCCAGCGACGGGTAATAACGATGCTGTCAAAATAATTTCCCGCGGCGATTTCTATATAATTGCGGATCATCTCATCCTGCTTGATGGTCAATCCGAAAAAAGCCGAAGCGATAACCATGGCAATGATGCCGCCTGCCAGCATGACAAGGTGAGCAACTTTCAGCGCCTGGATACGAAACCGCGATTTGCGATTCATGACGTGCCCTCAATATTATGTTCCGCTTGCGATCGCGCACAAATTGCCGTTGCACATATAAAACAAAAAAGCCCTTCCTAGTGCCGAGAAGGGCTTTTTTGCCTGTACATCGCTATGAATACGTGCGGGAAATCGATTGGTGCGAAAACACAAGGAGTACAGCACAGAGTCGCTTGGTTTACAACTCGAGTCAAGACGAACGGGGAACGTACCGCTCATACCATACAGGAAGAAGAAATCGGTAAGGACTAAACGCATTTCCCCCCCTGACAACAGAAAATGCTCTCTAAAAAATCATAATTCCCTCGCCCCCGAGAAACTCCCACTACTTTAATATGATCTCATAACGCGTCAGGATATCTCAAGCAAATATATCCGGTCAGCCCAGATGAAAAGACGAAAACCCCTTACTGGACCTCATCTGTCGTCTTTTTTAAATCCCTCTGCTTCCAGAGCATATAAATCGCCGGGTAGATGAGCAGTTCAAGAATTGTTGAGGTGCCGATCCCTCCCACCATGGGGGCGGCGATCCTTTTCATCACGTCGGCACCGGTACCGTTGCTGAACATGATAGGAACCAGACCGAGAAGGGTGGTGCCCACCAGCATGAGTTTAGGGCGAATCCTCTTGACCGCCCCGTACATGATTGCTTCTTTCAGATCACCAACGGTCTGCAATTTTCCCGCTTTTTTCCATTTTTCACAGGCAAGATCGAGATACAGGAGCATGACCACCCCTGTTTCGGCATCGATCCCGGCCAGAGCGATGATCCCTACCCAGACCGCGATACTCATATTGTAACCCAGGACATACAAAAGCCAGAAAGAGCCCACCAACGAAAAAGGCACGGCAAGCAAAACAAACGCCGTTTTTGCCACGGACTTGGTGTTTAAAAAAATGAGCACGAAGATGGCCAGCAGGGTGAGCGGAATAACCAGCTTCAACCTCTCATGGGTTTTCACCAGATGCTCATATTCTCCGCTCCATTCCAGGCGATAGCCTTCGGGAATATCAAGCGAGGCAACCCGTTCCCTTGCTTCGTCCACGAAGCCGCCCACATCCCTGCCTGAGAAATCGATGTACACATACGAGGCCAGCAGCCCTGCCTCGCTCTTGATCATGGGCGGCCCCTTGACGATCTTGATGTCGGCAAGAGCGCCAAGGGGAATCTGGAGAAGATCGCCTGTGGGCGGAGGAGCTGGCAAGGCCGGTGACATGTCGCTCGCCATGGGTGCTCCCATGGCCGCTGGCACCGGAACCAGCACCCGCTTCAATTGCTCGATGTCCCCCCGCAACTCCCGTGCATAGCGAACATTCACCGGATAACGTTCCCTGCCCTCGACAGTCACGGTGAGATTCATCCCGCCGATTGCCGACTGGATAACATCCTGCACATCATCCACAGACAAGCCGTATCGCGCCGTCTCCTCCCGATTGATGATGAAATCGAGGAAATACCCGGTGGTCACCCGCTCCGCGTAGACACTCCTGAGGCCGGTCATGCCGTTGAGCCTGCTCTCGATGGCTGTCCCAAGCTTCTCAAGCTCGTCAAGACGCGGGCCCATGACCTTGATCCCCACCGGGGTCCTGATGCCGGTGGCGAGCATGTCGATCCTGGCCTTGATCGGCATGGTAAAGGAATTAGCCACTCCCGGAAGGGAAAGGGCGTCGTTCATCTCATTTTTCAGGGTCTCCACCGTCATCCCCGGTCGCCATTCCGATTCGGGCTTAAGATTGATCACGGTTTCAAACATCTCCATGGGGGCCGGGTCCGTGGCGGTTTCGGCCCTGCCGGCCTTGCCGAAGACCTGGGCCACCTCCGGAATCTCCATTAAAATCTTGTCCTGGATCTGAAGAAGCCTTGAAACCTCGGAGATGGATGCCCCCGGAGAAGTGACCGGCATATAGAAAAGCGCCCCTTCGTACAACGGAGGCATGAACTCGGTGCCAAGCTTGAGAAATGGATAAACGCTCACCCCCATGACGATGAGCGCAGCAACGATCACCATTTTTTTGAACCGCAGGACAAACACCACGACGGGTTCATACACCATGTGCAGAAAAATGCTGATCGGATTTTTTTCTTCGGACAGGATCTTACCCCGAATGAAAATGGTCATCAGAACCGGAGTCAGAGTGATGGCAAGAAAGGCCGAAAAAAGCATGGCAAAGGTCTTGGTGTAGGCCAGGGGCTTGAACAATCGACCTGCCTGGGCCTGCAAGGTGAAGACCGGCAGAAAGGCCACGGTGATAACCAGCAGGGAGAAAAACAGGGAGGGTCCCACCTCCTTAGCCGCCTCGATAATCACCTCGACACGATTGCCGGGCCTGCCAGCATCTTCCCATTCCTCCAGTTTTTTATGGGCATTCTCAACCATGATGATCGAAGCGTCCACCATGGCGCCGATGGCGATGGCAATACCACTCAAACTCATGATATTTGCCGTCACCCCCAGATAGTACATGCAGATGAACGAAACGATGATCGCCACGGGCAGGGTGAAAATAACCACCAGGGCGCTGGGCAGATGGAACAAAAACACCAGGCAGACCACACTCACCGCCAGGGAAATCTTGATCAGCTCTTCGGTCAGGGTATCAATGGCCCGCAGGATAAGGTCGGACCGGTCGTAGGTGGTGACGATCTTCACCCCTTCTGGCAGGCTGGGTTCGACGTTCTCACGGATCTTTTCCTTGACCCGGTCAATGACCTTGAGAACATTTTCACCAAAGCGGACCACCACGATCCCCCCGGCAACCTCTCCTTTTCCGTCAAGTTCGGCAAGCCCTCGCCTGATCTCCGGGCCAAGCTGAATGGAGGCAACATCTTTGAGAAAAACCGGGGTTCCCCTGTTGTTGCCTCCCACCACAATATTTTCGAGATCCTCAAGCCCCTTGAGATATCCCCGGCCCCGGACCATGTACTCGATCCCGGAGAATTCCAGCACCCTCCCTTCAACATCCTTGTTGCTCTTGCGGATGGCTTCCATGACAGAGGTGATGGGAAGGTTATAAGCCTGGAGCCGGTTGGGATCAATGTTGACCTGATACTGGCGGACAAAGCCGCCGATGCTTGCGACCTGGGAAACCCCTGGCACACTTTCAAGGGCGAGCTTGATGTTCCAATCCTGAATGGAGCGAAGTTCAGCAAGATTTTGCTGACCGCTTTCATCCACCAGGGCATAGGAAAATCCCCAGCCAACGCTGGTGGCGTCCGGTCCCAGAACGGGATTTACACCGCCTGGGAGCTTGTCTTGGACCGCCTGGAGGTATTCCAGCACCCGGCTTCTGGCCCAGTAAATATCGGTTCCTTCATCAAAAATAACGTAGACAAATGAGGCGCCCAGAAAAGAAAACCCTCGCACCACCTGCACCTTTGGCGCGGCAAGCAGGGTTGACGTGATCGGGTAGGTGATCTGGTCTTCGATGAGATCGGGGCTGCGGCCTTCCCATTCGGTGAAAATAATGACCTGGGTGTCGCTCAGATCGGGAATCGCATCGAGCGGTGTGTTGCGGATGGCCCAGATCCCCCAGCCGACAAGGGAAAAAATCAGCAGGAAGATAAAGAACCGGTTCCGAGCGCTGTAATCGATGACGCGAGCGATCATTACTGTACCACCCCCTTGAGACGCGCTTCAGAATCGATGAGGAAGGTGGCGGCTGAGGCCACTTTTTCCCCTGCCTGCACACCACCAAGAATCTCAAACATCCTGTCTGCCTTAACCCCCAGCCTGACCTCGCGGGGTTCAAAATAGCCGTCGCCCTTATCCACGTAAACGAGCTGACGGACTCCGGTATTGATCACCGCAGAATCCGGCACGACGAGTCTGCTGCCCAGACCGATCTTGACTTCCACATTGGCAAACATCTGGGGTTTCAGCTCTCCGGCGCGATTATCCAGAGTAAAACGGATTTTGGCGGTTCTGGTTTCACCGGAAAGAATCGGGGACACATACTCAATGGCGGAAGAAAACACCTTGCCCGGCAAAGACGCCAAGCTGATCTCCGCTTTCTGTCCGGTTCGTATCAAAGCGAGTTCATGCTCGTAGATATCGGACACCACCCAGACCGTGGAAGTATCAACCAGATCAAACAGCTTTTCGCCAGGCTGCACCTTCATGCCCTGGAACACTGATTTCTGCACCACATACCCGCTCACCGGACTGAATACGGCCAGGGTCCGCAGAGGCGAACCGGTCTGCTCGATTTTTCGTATCTGCGCCTCGGTGATATCCCAATATTTCAAACGCTGGCGCGCGGCCTGGCGTAATGATTCCGCATCCTGCGCCAGCATCCGGTTCATGACGGAGGCGTCCTCTGCTCCACCGGGAGAAGCGTTCTGTTGCGACCACTTGAGGATATTGAGGTATTCCCGCTGGGAGGCCACCAGTTCCGGGCTGTAAATCTCGGCCAGTGTTTCGCCTTTTTTCACATACCTACCCGTGTAGTTGACCGGGAGATTTTCAATCCAGCCCTCAATCTTGGTGTTGACCGTGGTAATCTTTCTTTCGTCATACTCAACCCTGCCAACGGTCCTGATGGTTTTATTGAGAATTTTCTCGACAACAACGGTGGTTTTCACCCCAATGAAGCGTTGCCCTTCTTCGGGAATCTCGACAGTTGGCGGTTCTTCCTCTGTCACTGCAACATTGTCCGGATTCTCCGCAGAAGATTGCTCGGACAAAGAGGCGGTATCGCCGCCTGTTTCCGATTGTGCTGAAAGAGCCTGTTGTTCATGGTTTTCCGGCGCGATTTGAACCATAGGTTCTGGCGGCTTTTCACGAAAAAAACCATCCTTGCCGAAAAAGCCAACAACCAGGGCTACCCCGATAAAAAGAAAGAGAACCACCATGATCATGCTGTTCTTCTTGTTCATTGCCGCTCATCCTCCGTGGGGGAATCGAAAATCCCTGCTAAAGCATCCAGCCTGGCCATTGCCTTTTCCCGCTCAACCAGTTGCCCCCAATAGGAGGTCTCGATATCGGTAATTGTTTTAATCCGGGAGATCACGGTCAGGGCGTCGGTTTTGCCTGTGGCATACGAGGCCAGGGCTGCCTGGAAATTCTGATGGATCTTTTGGTTGAGTCCCTGCCGGTAGAGATCCATCAACCGTTCCGATGTCTGCAGCAAAGCGTGATTTTCCCGGATGGCGGAAGCAAGACGCAAACGGACCGTCTGCAATTCATTTTTCGCTTCACGCAGGGAGGCTTCGGCTTCTTGCACCGCCGGCCTCTGTTTGGTGGTGTAATACAAGGGGATGTTGACGGTGGTGCTCAAGCTCCACATATCCTCGTAATCCTGGCCCTTCAGCCCATAATTGCCGGTAACGGTGATATCGGGATAATATTCTCTCTCGGCCACCCGCACCTTGGCGCCGAGTGATGCCACCATTCTCTCTCTGGCCTTGACTTCCGGGGAATTCTCGTAAGCCTGGGCAATCAGTTCGGACAGGGGCTGGGAATACGGGGCAAAAACAGGCGACACCGGCCTGTCCAAAGGCGCGGCCTGGTCCCTGCCCACCATGGCGTTGAGGGCGGCTTCCAGGGTTTTAATTTTCTGTTGCAGCATCTCGTCGCGGCCCAAAAGCATATACTTCTCAGTTTGCGTCATGAGGACGTCCTGCTGCATGCCACCCCCCGAAGCATAACGGGCCAGAGCCGCATCTTCGACTTTGTGGAGGAAGGCGGAATTTTCCCTGACCAGTTCCATGCTCCGATGGGCGAGGAACAACTCATAATACAGTTCTTTGATTGTTGCGATTGTGCGTAGCCGCACCGCTTTAGATGAGGCGGTAAGGCTTTCCGCTTCCCGGGAGGCAGCCTCTCCCCGCAAAGCCTGTTTGCCCGGAAAGAAAAACTGCTGGGAAGCGGAAAAAACAAACTGCGAATCCGCCGATTCGTTATAGGTGAAACGACTGGTCCCTACATTCTGGTATCCAGCCATAACCATCGGGTCCGGCAAGCTCATGGACTGGGGAACACGAAACCCGGAGGCAGAGGCCTTTGCCCGGGCCGCCTGTATCTCCGGGCTGCCCTTCAATGCCTCATCGATGAGGTCTTGAAGATGTAACTCTCCGGCCAGAGCCGCTGCCTGCGAGAAAAGCAGAAAAACTCCGGCGGCCAAAATAGCCCACAGCCTCTTCATACCTCTGGTTTCATGTTCCACGAGCTGTCTCCTCCCTTTGCCCAAGAGGCTACTGCACATCCACGCTGAACTTTGTTGACACTGTCTTGCCACCGCGGGCAATCTTCACCGCCATATTCCATGGGCCGGCCATGGAGAAATCCACGGACCCCTCATAGGTATCTTTCTTCAAGGCAAGTACGGTTTTATAATTCATCGGCGGCATTCCCGGCATGGCAGGCATGGAATACTCCACCCTCACCTCGGCATCAGTAACCTCCTGGCCGGCGGAGTTTTTCACGGTTACAAAAATGCCGTTGTCACCCATGACCGCTGGATTTCTATCCATTCTCACCGACACATTCAGATCGCCCGCCTTTTTCTGGATCTGATAATCCTTGGCCCAGACAATCCCTGCACTCAACAGAAAAATAAGGGTAAACACAGCCATTTTCTTCATCTGCTTCTCCTTGTGTGGCGTATCCCGTGGGATACGTATTGCTGATAAATCCAAGGGAATACTGGTGTTCCCACGATTCCGCCTGGCGCTTATTCAAGATAAAAGCAAGGTGCATGCCAAGAGAATTATCTTCCAAAAAATCAAATAGTTAAAGAACGACAGAAAACAAAAACGGCTATGAATTGAAGAATATTCAGCGCTGGACTGAAGAATATTCTTCAATTCATTCCTGTCACATTATCGTATCAGATTTTTTGTTTACAATTGTAAATTGTGTCGGAACAGAAGGTGAGCGAGAAAATAAGGAAGGGAATTTAGGCAAAAAAAAACCCTTCCTTTTGAGGGGAAGGGTTTACTACAAAAATGAATCGGCGGCGACCTACTCTCCCACCAAGCTTCCCTGGCAGTACCATCGGCGCTGAGAGGCTTAACTTCCGTGTGCGGAATGGGAAC
>VMSS01000222.1 GCA_013791995.1 Desulfurivibrio sp.
CCGCTTGCCGAGGAAACCGGCCTCATCGTCTCCATCGGCGAGCAGGTATTACGCCAGGCCTGCCTGGCTGCCAGGGTATGGCTGCGGGACCATGATGATCGCCTGGCCTTGTCGGTGAATCTCTCGCCCAAGCAGTTCATGCAGAAAAATCTCCTTTCAAGCGTGGTCACCATTTTACGCGAAACAGATTTTCCTCCCGACCGGCTGGAGCTGGAAATCACGGAAAGTGCGGTCATGGTCAACGAGGAGGCAGCTATCGCCTTGTTGCTGGAATTCAAGGCCTTGGGAATACGCCTGGCGCTGGACGATTTCGGAACCGGTTATTCCTCATTGCACTATCTACGTAAGCTGCCTTTCGACACCATCAAGATGGACCGGTCTTTTGTAAAAGATCTGCCTGACGAGCCGAGCAGCGTAGCCATTGCTATGACCATCCTTACCCTGGCCAACAGTCTGGGAATGGAAATGGTGGCGGAAGGTGTGGAGACCGTCGAACAGCTTAAATTTCTGCAAAGCCGCAATTGCACAGAAATTCAAGGGTACCTATTCAGCCCGCCGGTGCCGGCGGCAGAGTTTGATGTCATGCTGCGCGACAGACTGAACCCGGATGCATCCTCCATATTCTTGCCGAAAAAACGTGGTTAGAGTTCTCCTGTGAGACAGGACAGCCATATATTTCTCCCCAATAATCGCCGATCACGCCATAATCTCGGCAAACAAGATGGAAGCGTCTCGCTGATCCGTTTACTACAAGGAATCCATGCACGAAGAACACAACGATATTTTTTTTAACGTCATCAACCGGTTTGTCGGGTTCTACAGCCGCGATGCAGCCAAGGAAACACGCAATGACACCGATTGCGAATATCCTTTTGTGGCCATGGACACCAGGCAGATCTTTTCCCAACTCGGCTTTGTCAGCGCTTTTCTCGACCTTGACCAGGAAAGCCCGGCAGCACCTATGCCCCGCCTCCTCGACGTGGGCTGCGGTATCGGCAATGTGTTGGTCATTGCTGAGCAATTCGGCTTTGACGTATACGGCATTGAGAAGGATGAATATCCCTTTCAGGTGGCGGCCAAGCTCATCGGTGAGGAGCGCATTGCCCAGGCGGACATCTGGACTTATGAGGGCTACGGTGAGTACGAGGTAATCTACTACTACCGGCCATTTTCCGGACGCGTTCAGCAGTTGCGCTTTGAAAAACTCATTGAAGACAGTATGAAGACTGGGGCTATTCTCATTGCCAACCACAAAAACAGCGAAGCAATCGGCCAGGACAGCCGTTTTGAAAAACTCAGCCCTTCCCTGCCCATCTGGCGGAAAATCCGGGCAATCTAACTGTTAGCCGGTGGAAACCA
>VMSS01000273.1 GCA_013791995.1 Desulfurivibrio sp.
GCAACCTTTGGCGCAGCTTTTTTTACCGCAGGCTTAGCTGCAGCTTTTTTGGCGGGAGCCTTTGCTTTGGCCGCCGGTTTTTTCGCTGCCACGGTTTTTGCTGATTTGCTTGCGGCAACCTTAGATGTAGCCTTTTTCGCCGCAGGCTTAGCCGCAGCTTTCTTGGCGGGAGCCTTTGCTTTGGCCGCCGGTTTTTTCGCTGCCACGGTTTTTGCTGATTTGCTTGCGGCAGCCTTTGGTGCAGCTTTTTTTACCGCAGGCTTAGCTGCAGCTTTTTTGGCGGGAGCCTTTGCTTTGGCCGCCGGTTTTTTCGCTGCCACGGTTTTTGCTGACTTGCTTGCGGCAACCTTTGGCGCAGCTTTTTTTACCGCAGGCTTAGCTGCAGCTTTTTTGGCGGGAGCCTTTGCTTTGGCCGCCGGTTTTTTCGCTGCCACGGTTTTTGTTGACTTGCTTGCGGCAACCTTAGATGTAGCCTTGGCCTTTGACATTCTCACTTCCTCCCTTGGTTTAATTCTCTCCTTCGGCTTCGGAATATGTACTTTGCCTCGGCCCGTAGCGCGGCCATTTTTTTGGTTTACCAGAATTTGTCCAGTAATGTCTCTACATTTGGTACAAAGGCAATTGTATTTTTTGTTCCATTCTCACTTTTTCAGTTTTATTTGAGCTCAAAATGTTGGTCTCTTTCTCAAGAAACACAGTGAATCTCCCGCAATTAATTCTCTTTGCAGTGAACAGGCCAAACCGTCTTGCTACCTGCGGGATGAACATTTCCATCCTCGCCAACCACAGCAACGCCGATCTTCTTGTTTTCCGCTGAAAAACCGCGAACAAGGGCCAGATCACTGACCTCCCGGAGGTACAGGATCAAGGGATCATCGGGAACCGCTCCCTTGCCCTGCAGCATGGAGTTGTACATTCCCCTTGCCGTGTATTCCTTGCTTGGTCCATAAAAGGTGGAAAGATGCAGGTGAGGATACCCGGCCGCCCCGTAGTGCCCGCCCGCAGTGCCGGTTGCCCCCGAGAGAGCGACGATTTGACCGACTTGCACCCGGGTGCCTTCCGTGAACTCCGGCGGAGTTGCAAGGTGCTGGTATTTGCTGAAAATCCAGTACGGCAGGCCGGTGTCCGCCGGTGCGTGCCGCAGCCACAGGAAGATACCTTCCAGCCGGCCGCCTTCACCCCGGGCAATTACCTCTCCGGCCGCCACCGCCAGGAGCGGCGTGCCTTCCTTCAGGCTGAGATCCATGCCGCCGTGCAATCCGCTGTTGCGGTCATCGCGACGTTTGCTGCCGTCGTAACGGTAGGGCGAACCAAAGGGGGAGGCAACAGGTTCGCACTCGAAACCGGAAGGAAAGTCTGCAGTAAAGCCCGTTGCCGTAATCGCGTGATCCCGTTTTTCAACGGTGTCGGCAGGGGCTTCTGTGCCTCCACCCATGCCCTTGCGGCCAAACCCGCCCATCTGCGCTTCAGCCGGCAATGGGAGAGATGCTGCCGACAGGAGTGCACCAAAGATCAAGAACATGGTGCGAGCGAGACGTGGCGTCAATTTCTCTATTACCATTGTTCGTGTACTCAATAGCCCTTGCTGAACGTGGTGCCCTTGCATTTGGGGCAAGGCGGGACATGTCCTGTTTTTTTAAGCTGCACTTTCTCTCCGCACGACTGGCAGGCCAATGTGCCGGCGGAGGTCATTTCGCCGGTTTTGTAGGTCAGCGTTTCCTTTGTTTTGTCACTCAGGGAGCGCAGGGCATTGCCGGTCAATTCCAGCACGGTGGCGAGGGAGGAAAGCGCGCCTGCGCCTAAGCGGGATGGGTGAAACCGCTCTTTGGCTTCTTCGCCCAGCTTCTGGGCATCGGCTATGGTCTGGTCCAGGTCGCGGGCCAGGAATTGTTTCAATTCTTCCCCCTGTTCGGCGCTGAACTCCCCGAGGCTGGTCAATTTCTCCTGGGCTTTTTCCAGCGCCGCGGACATTGATTCGCGACCCCGTTCCTTTCCGGCCAGGTAGAATTCATTGAATTTACCGGCCAGCATATCGTACTTCTGGGCAAGTTTGTCTTTTTCCTGATCGTTGTTTTCCATGGTAGCCCTCCTGTAAGCGAGAAATAGAAGTAAAACCACAACATCGATATGTTATTCCAAGGCTCCGGACACCGCCTTTACAAGGGTTTCTGGCTCTCCATCATCAGGATCAGGTCGAGCACCCGGTTGGAGTAGCCCCATTCGTTGTCGTACCAGGAGAGCACCTTGACCGAGGTGCCGATTACCTTGGTGGACAGGGCATCAACCACAGAGGAATGCGGATTACCTTGGTAATCGATGGAGACCAGGGGCTCTTCGGAATAGCCCAGATAGCGGTTGGCCGCTTCCTTGAGGGCCTGGTTCACTTCGCTCACTGTGGTGGGTTTTTCCACCTCCATGACCGCGTCCACCAGGGAAACGTTGGGGGTGGGCACCCGCACCGCCAGCCCGTCGAACTTGCCTTTCAATTCCGGGATAACCAGGGAGACTGCTGCTGCGGCCCCGGTCTTGGTGGGGATCATGGAGAGCGCCGCGGCCCGGGCCCTGCGCAGGTCGCTATGCGGGAAGTCAAGAATGGACTGGTCGTTGGTATAGGAATGGACCGTGGTCATCAACCCGGTCTTGATGCCGAAGCGGTCGAGAATGACCTTGACCATGGGTGCCAGGCAGTTGGTGGTGCAGGAGGCGTTGGAGATAATGTGGTCTTCGGTGGGATCATATTCGTCTTCATTGACTCCCATGACGATGGTCTTGACCTTGCCCTTGGCCGGAGCGGAGATCACCACCTTCTTGGCTCCCGCCTCAAGATGCAGGGATGCTTTTTCCCCGTCGGTGAAAAGGCCGGTGGACTCGACCACGTACTCGACGTCCAGTGCGCCCCAGGGAATGTCGGCGGGATTGCGGTGGCTGAAAATTTTCACCGGGCGTCCGTCAACGACAATGCCCTCCTCGTTGGAGGTTACGGCTTTATCATACACGCCCATGATCGAGTCGTACTTGAGCAGATGGGCCAGGGTGGCGTTGTTGGTCAGGTCGTTGATGGCAATGACCTCGATGTCGGCAAAGAGCGGGTCCTTGTCGATGGCCCGAAAGATGTTGCGGCCGATTCGGCCAAAACCGTTGATGCCTATCCGTATCGTCATGCCAGTCTCCTTTGGGGGTTATTTACTGAGGATATCTGTCGTCCGTGCGGCTATTTTTCTGCAGATATTCTATTGTACCTGTGAAAGCGCCTCGTGATAAAGCGATAAATAGCGGGTCAGCACTTTATCCCAGGTGTAGGTGTCGTGAATTTCCTTTATGGCGGCTTGTTGCATGGCCTGGATCTTTTTGGGATTTTTGCGAAAGGTGTGCAGGGCTGTCTGCATGGCACCCATCAGGGCCGCGGATTTGTGTTCCGGGTATGAAAATCCGGTTTCCCCATCCTTCACCTTGACCAGGCCGCCTATGTGATGGACGATGGGCAGGTTGCCGAAAAGCTGGGCGATATAGTCGGTGAGGCCGCAGGGCTCGTAGCGGGAGGGGATGAGAAAGAAGTCGCCGGACGCGTAGATGCGCGTGGCAAGCTGCTGGTCGTACCCTCGCAGCAGACAGATCCGGCCGAGATTTTTCGGCGAAGCGGCCAGCCCGGCAAGGGCATCCTCAATATCCTTGCTGCCCGAGCCCTGGATCAGGACCTGGAAATTCTGGTCCAGGGGCAGCAGGGTTTCCAGGGCGCCCAGCAGCTTGTCCACCCCTTTTTGGGAAGAGAGGCGGCCGACAAAGGTGAACAGTGGGTTGCCCGGCCGGTTTTCCAAGGTGCCGGTTTGACGGACCGTGTTCAGGCTGTGTCTGTTAATGGCCCGGAGCAGGCTCTGGCGACATTGTGCCTTGCCTGCCAGATCGCCGATGGCGGGGTTGAAGGCGGCGGTAAGGCCCAATGTTTTCGGTTTTCTGGGGTCGAAATCCGCCGGGTTGATGCCGTTGGTCACGCCCTTGAGCACCACGCCCCGGGCCAGGAGCCGGTGGCCGAGCCAGCCGGTCAGCACGTCGTCATCGGTTTCCCGCAGTTCCCGGGCATAATTTTCGCTCACCGTATTCATGGCCGCATAGGGCGAGGCGGCGAGAAAGGGGTCGAATTTTTCGTCCAGCAGGTTGTTGGTGATCAGCGTCCCCGGCAGGCCGGTGATCGCCTCGGCAAAGGGCAGGTCGCCCACTTCCTGATGGTAGCCGATCCCGGCGTTATGGATGGTCACCACGCAGCCGGTTTTGGCAAAGTAGTGGCGAAAGCCTTCGGTCTCGCGGAGTATGGCCGGCAGGATCGCGGTATGGCCGTCGTGGCAGTGGATGATGTCGGGTCGTTCGCCCAGGCGGATCATCAGGGCGGCGGCCGCTTTTTGCAGCAGGACGTTCATGGCGAAGTAGTCGAAGTGGCCAGAGCCCTGATGGTGAAACGGGTCCAGTGCTTCGTCTTCCGCCGTATAGGTGTAGACGCTCTTTTTTTCCAGATAGCGGGCCGCATCGACCAGATAGATGGCCAGCGATCCCTTTTTCCCTTCTGGGGCGCGGAGCTTGGCAAAGACCCGCACATACTCCCGGCGCGGCTCCGTTGCATAGTCAAGATCGATTTCAAAGGAAAGATCCAGGGGAGTAAAGCCGAGCTGCTGAGGGTCCATGAAGCCGTAGAGCGGCAGAACCACACTGACCTTGCGGCCCGAGCGGGCCAGGGCTTCGGCCAGCTGCCGGGCAACATCCTTGACCCCGCCGGCTCCGGCCAGCCCGTCGTATTCTCGGGTCAGCATCCAGACGTTATTGATTTTTTTATAATGACGAGACTCAGAGGGCATATCTTCTCCGGCCGGAATGGATGGGCTTGAGTTTTTGTGAAGAAAGCTGTGTCAATTATTCCATATTGTACGCAGGAAGAGGAAGCGACGGCTCTTTGTTGAGGGCCGGGTTCTTTTCTTTTGTGTATCGATCATAGGAGACATTGTCTTGCAGCGGGAGATCAACCGGATGCTGCTCCATTCGTTCACGCATCGTGACACCATTGTAAAGATGCTCATACATCTGTTCTTTTGATGTGCAGCCGACGCATGAAAAACCAAGCAAAACGCAAAGAAGAAGCGAGGCTGGTTTCATGTCGTTTTCCTTGCAATGTGTGGCTAGGCAATGACTTTCTGCCTGAGCAGATGATCGGTCAGGGTCAGGGCCACCATTGCCTCGCAAACCGGGATGATCCGGGGGATGGCGGAGATGTCGTGCCGCCCTCCGATGCTGACCGTGACCGGCTCGTGGGCCAGGTTGATGGTTTGCTGTTCCTTGCTGATGGAGGGGATGGGCTTGACCGCAACCCGGGTCACGATGGCGTCGCCGTTGGAAATCCCGGCGAGGATGCCGCCGCTGTTGTTGGTGGCAAAACCATCGGGCAGGATGACATCGTTGTTCTGCGAACCCCGCATGGCAGCAGCTCCAAAACCGGCACCGATCTCCACCCCTTTGACCGCGCCGATGGACATCAGCGCTCCTGCCAGGGCTGCGTCGAGTTTTTCAAACACCGGTTCGCCTAAGCCTGCCGGACAACCGGTGACCAGAATCTCGACAATACCGCCCAGAGTGTCTCCCTCCTTACGGACCGTCTCGATATGGCTGATCATCTTGGCTGCCGCCTCGTTGTCCGGGCAGAACAGCGGGTTTTCGTTGATTTCGGTCAGATACCGATTGGCGGTGGTGACCTCGCCCATTGCCACGGTGTAAGCCAGAACCGTGATGCCATGCAGCCCGAGAAGCTTTTTTGCCACGGCTCCGGCAGCCACCCTGCCTGCGGTTTCTCGGGCCGAGGCCCTGCCGCCGCCCCGGTGATCGCGGAGGCCGTATTTGGCAAGATAGGTGATGTCGCCATGCCCCGGCCGGAAGATATCTTTGAGATTGTCGTAGGATTTGCTGTGGGCATCCTTGTTGAAAATGGCCAGGGCAATGGGGGTGCCGGTGGTTTTTCCCTCAAAGACCCCGGAGAGGATCTCCACCGCATCCGGTTCTTTTCTCGGGCTGGCGGCAGGCCCGCCCTTGCCGGGGCGCCGGCGGTCCAATTCCGTCTGGATATCCAGAGCGGTGAGCGGCAGACCGGGAGGGCAGCCGTCCAAGGTGGCGCCCACGGCTGTACCGTGGGATTCGCCCCAGGTGGTCACGCGAAAAACAGAGCCAAAGGTATTTCCAGCCATTATCAGCACCTAACAGTATATGGGGTACGCGGTCACAGAGCACCGCAGCTGCTTTGTCATCGATCTGTCCGCATACGAGTGTATAACGGATAGGCCTCTTTCGCGCATCTACGGCACCCTGCAATCGCTTATTTTCGGGTTGTACGCCTATCTGCGCGATAACTAACAGTATATGGGGTCTTTGGGAAGCGAGGCTTCGACGGTGCGAAGAAACTCGTCGTCTCCCAAGGCCTTTTCAATAATATGCACGATTTCACCCGCGGTTTTGTTGCTGGTATCCACGGAGAGATGCGATCCTTTTTCATACAGGGGATCCCTTTCGGCCAGCACCTGGGCCACCTCGGCATAGATGTCCGAGTCGGTGAGGGTTGGCCGCTGGATTGCGCTGTTTGCGTCTGCGGAGAGTCTGTGGCAGATGGTATCGATATCAGCGGTGAGCCAGACGGTGAGACCGGTCTGCCGCAAGAGGTTCCAGATATCCTGATGCAGGATCGCTCCGCCCCCCGTGGAAATGACCACGTCTTTTCGGCAGACCATTTCGGCCAGCAGGTCGCGTTCCAAGAGGCGGAACTGTCCCCAGCCCTGCTGGGCGACGATCTGGCGGATGGACTGTCCTGCCCTGGTCACGAGCATCTCGTCCATGTCGATAAACTCGAGATTCAGCTGGTGGGCCAGCATCAGCCCCACCAGGGTTTTGCCGGTGGCCCGGTAGCCGGTCAGGATTATTTTTCTCCGTGGTATAAACATATAGTGAATTTACGGGAAAAAGAGGGAGAGTGTCAAGCACCCCCTCTCTTTCTTTTCCCTGATAGACCGCGAAGTGCGAAAAAGTACAAGGGATTTATAGCGCTTTGTCGGGGGGTTTAGAGCCGGCAGAAAACTATACAGTTTGTAACATGTCAGAATAATTGCACCTTTTATTTTTTGCACAAATAGGACAAAAAAGGTTTGACTTTAGGTCTCCCAAGTGATAATTTTTATCAAACACGAGCTAATTAATTTTATTCACACCTTTTACTTGGAGATATATCATGTCGGAAAATTGTTGCGGCGGTTTGCAGGTTGGTCAGAATGTCCCGGATTTCACCATGGAAACCTATGAGACCACCGACTACGGTTTCGGCACGGTGTCTTTGGAGAAGCTTAAAAAAGCAGGCAAGTGGACAATTCTGGTTTTTTACCCGGCGGATTTCACCTTTGTCTGCTCAACCGAACTGGGCGACCTGGCTGATAAATACGAGGAGCTGACAGCGGCCGGTGCCGAGGTGATCACGGTGAGCACTGATACCGTTTACACCCATCTGGCCTGGAAGCGGGAAGAGAAATTCCTGGAAAACGCCAAGTACCCCATGGCTGCGGACCCAACCGGCACGGTGGCAAAATTGTTCGGCGTCTATGACTATAATACGGGGTTGGCCCTGCGCGGCACGTTTATCATCAGTCCAGAAGGCAAACTGGTCGCCTCCGAAGTGAATTTTTATAACGTCGGCCGCAATGCCAAGGAACTTGTCAGAAAACTCAAGGCCAGCGTGTATGTGGCGGCCAATCCTGCCGAGGCGTGTCCGGCTCACTGGGAAGCCGGCGACAAGACCTTGACTCCCGGGGCCGATCTGGTGGGCAAGGTGTACGACGCCCTGAAATAAAAATGGTTTTCCTCTCCTCCGCTGCCAAATCCGCAGAGGGGGCGATTTTTTCTCCGTTGTTCCCTTCCCCTTGAACCCCCTTTCCCCCCTCCCTGTATAGACCGGAGACATAGGTAACACCTGTTCGGGGAGATGGGTAACAGTTTTAAACATACTATGAAACTCTCAGATCAATTTGTGCAACACATTGTTGGCAGAAAAAAACCTTCATCATGCCATCTTCGCCGGCTGGCC
>VMSS01000067.1 GCA_013791995.1 Desulfurivibrio sp.
GTTCCCATTCCGCACACGGAAGTTAAGCCTCTCAGCGCCGATGGTACTGCCAGGGAAGCTTGGTGGGAGAGTAGGTCGCCGCCGATTCATTTTTGTAGTAAACCCTTCCCCTCAAAAGGAAGGGTTTTTTTTTGCCTAAATCTCGGGTATGGTCTTTGCGCAGTGTAACATCCGAGTATTCTTCGAGTGGAGGGGCTATGGAGTATTCTTCAGTTGTTGGTCTTGTGTTGGCGGCCGGGAAGGGAACCAGAATGAAATCGGACATCCCGAAGGTGCTGCATGAAGTTTTTTTCTCTCCTATGATCCACCATGTCCTGGATACGCTTGAACCTATATTTCTTGGGAAAAATATAGTTGTAACAGGTCATCAGCATCAATTGGTCGAGCAAGCTCTACGGGGATATTCCATATCATTTGTCCACCAACCGCAACAACTTGGAACGGGTCATGCTGTTCTGGCTTGCGAAAATGAGCTACGTCTTCATAAGGGACCCGTTCTTATCTTGTGCGGTGACACTCCCCTCATTAGGACTGAAACGCTCAGGGAGTTTCTTCGGATCCATGTTGAAAGTGCCTCCAAATTAACGGTGATGACGACCAGTGTTGGGGAGCCAGCCAACTATGGAAGGATTGTTTCCGATGCGAACGGAAATATTGTGAAAATTGTTGAGGAAAAAGATGCTACACCTGAAGAAAAAGAAATCAGTGAAATAAACGCCGGTATTTATTGTGTCGATGCACAATTTTTGTTAGGTGCGCTTCACAGAGTTGGTACTGACAATATGCAGGGAGAGGTTTATCTTACTGATATAGTAGCAATTGCCACCGGTGATGGGGTTCATGTCCATAAATTTATTTGTAGAGACAGTGAAGAGGTTTTGGGAGTGAATTCAAGGCGCGAACTTGCGCATGCCCATTCCGTTTTGCAGAGACGGTATCTCACTGTGCTGATGGAGTCTGGCGTCACCCTTATCCAACCCGAAACTATCACCGTACAAAAATCTGTAACAATAGGAAAAGATTCACAGATACATCCCAACACATCCCTGACGGGAGGGTGCACAATTGGCTCTGGTGTTCGCATTGACTCTTTTGTGAAAATAGATGAATGTACGATTGGGGATTGTGTTCACGTTTGTTCCTTCTCGTATTTGCAGCAGGCGAATATTCCATCATGGAGTACTGTCGCGCCGTATACCATGGATGTGAAAATGCTGTAATTCCTGACGGATATGTCCTGTATTCTTTTGCTGTTTCCTCTTGTTTCTCCCGATAAAGGCCTTGACTTTCTTTTTTCAGAAAGAGTAAATTTCGAGTTCATTCGGTAGTTGCAGAAATAAGATCTTTTTGTTTTTTTGCTTGCGATCTTGAGGCTGGAACGCGGGCTTTTCTGTGTGTCAATTCTATCCATTCCCAGCTATTTTGGGAGAAGAGGAGTTCAGTATGGAGTATGAGGATGATTTAAAGAAACTTGAGAGCAACGTCGAAAAGATGTTGAACAGTCTCGATTCTGCGCAAGGTGACAAGGTAAAACTACACGCCGATATTGTCCGTCTTGAAAAGGACAAGAAGGAATTGGAGGAGCAGGTTAAACGCCTTAAGGATGAGAAGAAGAGTATCCATCAAAGAGTTTCAGGTCTGCTCGGATCCATTGAGAAGTGGGAGAAATCGGCCGCAGTCGAAATTGGACAGCCATCGTCATCGAGTCCTCTTGGCAAGGAAGCTGTTGAGCCTGTTCAGGGGGTTTTGATAGGCAACTGATTGTGGAAATATATTGCTTTCAGGGACTTATTCTGTTAACCCTTTCATTAATGGTGCATTGTGGAACGTTTGGTCTCCTTTAAAGTGCTTGG
Organism: Desulfurivibrio sp.; assembly: GCA_013791995.1. Classification (GTDB taxonomy): domain Bacteria; phylum Desulfobacterota; class Desulfobulbia; order Desulfobulbales; family Desulfurivibrionaceae; genus Thiovibrio. The sequence goes on from VMSS01000067.1 coordinate 1,854, forward strand.
CCAGGAGTATCCTCTCTATACAGATGCCCCGGAAAAAGATGTGCAGGAAATATTGTCTCTGGTTAAGACACAATTGGAAAATGTCGGGCAAGCCTCTCAGCATGTTTTGCCTGCCAACAAGATTGGTATTTTGACGAGTTTGAACATAGCAAGTAAATATGTGAAGATGAAGAGGGAATACGAAGAGTATAAGCAACGGGTTGAGGAACAAATTTCTCTGCTCAGTGATAAAATAGAGAAGAATTTTTAGAGAACACAGAGCTTTCCCCTGCCTTGTTAGTGATCCGGGAGAGTGTCTCGAGCCAACATTGAGATTGAGGGCGACTTTGTTGTTTCTGGAAAGGAATCCATTTCGGTGGAATTCCTTAAAGGGAATTCAGGTACCGCCCACCTAACGCAGTTAGGTTCGATGTCACTGCTGGACACTTCAATGGCGGGGGATTTGTTATTATTTATACTGTCCTTCATCCTAATGGATAGGGCATTCATATAATAATGTGTTGCGAAGACCTTTGGGCAGGCAGAGTAGATTGCAATTAGTCTGCCCATCAAGAGGATGCGAGAACGGTAAGATTTGCCGCTTTTTCCTTAACTGGGAACTGTGCATAGGATTGTGGTTCAGGTCACTTGTTTGCATCATACGACAGAAAAGCTCCCGGTTATGTTGGGAGATATTATATTTATATCGTGAAACCAGTCGTCTGAGGATTTTAGCCAAGACAAGAAGTTCTACCTGAAGCAGTCCTTTTCTTTCCGTTGTAGTCTCCTCCTGATGCATCCCCGGTCGTACATAAGGGTTGGTAGCGTAATTGCATGCTTTGTATCATAGCCTGCAAAATCACACCCCGTATTCCTTTCAGGCATGAGTGCGACATGTTCCCCCGCGGGCATGGGCGCTTTTTAGATAAATTCGATATGAGGTTGTCTCCGTGACTGTACAGATAATATTAGCGATTGTACTTGGCATATGCAGTGGAGTTGGCCTTGGTTTTCTGGTGCGCAAGAAATTTCTTGAAGATCGTACCGAGAATCTCGAGGCACAGGGACGCAAACTTATTGAAAATGCTTTGGCTGAAGCAGAGCGAATTAAAAAAGAAGCCGTTCTGCAAAGCAAGGATGAAGCCATTGCCCTGAAGCAGGATGCGGAAAGGGATATCAAGGCGCTTAAGAAAGATGTCCTTGAGGAGGAGAAAAAATTCATTCAGAAGCTTGAACAGATTGAAAGGAAAATGGACTTTCTGGACAAGCGCGAGATGGACTTTCTGAAAAAAGAACAGGCTTTTGCCCAAGAGGAACAGGCCTTGGGGCGTCGTCAAAAAGAGATGGATCTCGTTATTGAAGAACAACGGGTGCAGCTTGAAAAAATTTCCGGAATATCTCGCGAGGAAGCGAAAAAACAGCTGACCGACAGCATCGAAAGCGAAGCCAGGATGGAAGCCGCCAAGATGTTGGTCAAGATCGAAAGTGAAATGAAGATGCAGGCCGACAAAAAAGCGAAGGATATTATTGCTCTCGCCATTTCTCGATATGCAGGCGATTATGTTGCTGAAAAAACCGTTTCCGTCGTTCCCTTGCCAAACGAAGAAATGAAAGGGCGGATCATAGGTCGTGAAGGCCGCAATATCCGGGCCATCGAGGCCGCAACCGGCATTGACATCATCATTGATGACACCCCGGAGGCGGTCATTCTTTCCGGCTTTAATCCTGTCCGGCGTGAGATTGCCCGCCAGTCATTGGAGAGGCTGATTACCGATGGCCGTATTCATCCTGCCAGAATCGAAGAGATTGTGGAAAAAGTGAGTGAGGAACTTGAAGTAACCATGCGTGAGGCAGGTGAGCAGGCAACCTTTGATGTGGGAGCCCATGGCGTCAATTTGGAGTTGATCAAGTTGCTTGGCCGTCTCAAATACCGGACCAGCTACGGCCAAAATGTCCTGCAGCATTCCCTGGAAGTTGCATTTCTGTGCGGTGTGATGGCTGCCGAACTCGGGATTGATGTGAAGCGGGCAAAACGAGCCGGATTGTTGCATGATATCGGCAAGGCTGTGGATCACGAGATTGAAGGGTCACACGCCAGCATTGGCGCTGATTTGGCCAAAAAATATGGCGAATCCTCGGTTATCGTCCATGCTATTGCTGCCCACCATGAAGATGTTGCGCCCGATGGAGTTCTTGATGTTCTCGTGCAATCTGCTGACGCCTTATCCGGCGCTCGTCCAGGAGCGCGGAAGGAAATGCTTGAATCATATGTCAAGCGGCTTGAAGATCTTGAAAAGATCGCCAATTCCTTCAAGGGGGTTGAAAAATCCTATGCCATCCAGGCCGGCCGTGAGGTGCGCATTATAGTGAACAGCGGAGTGATAAGCGATGCTGAGGCAATGATAGTCAGCAAGGATATAGTCAAGAAAATCGAGCAGGAATTGACCTATCCCGGGCAGATTCGGGTAACTGTAATCCGTGAAACCAGAGCAGTGGAATACGCTAAATAATTACTATCCGTAATGCTGATGGAACCCTTGTTTCTCGGGCTTCATCAGCATTTTTTTTGGGCGACCATCTATTATTGACCATCACATGAAAATATCAATTGATAAACAGATCGAGTTGATTGAGCGCGGGGCTGTCAACGTTATTTCCAGGCCGGATCTTGTGAAAAAACTGGAAAAATCGCAAGCGACCGGAAAGCCGCTAAAGATCAAGGCAGGTTTTGATCCAACAGCTCCTGACCTTCATCTGGGACATACTGTTCTTATTCAGAAATTGAAGCATTTCCAGGATCTCGGACATGAGATTTCCTTTCTGATCGGGGATTTTACCGGCATGATTGGTGACCCTACCGGGAAATCCGAGACCAGGAAACCATTGACCGTCGAGCAGGTGGAGAAAAATGCCGAGAGTTATAAAGATCAGATATTTAAGATTCTCGATCCAGAAAAGACGAAGGTCGTTTTTAACAGCACCTGGCTGAATAAACTTACTTCCAAGGATTTCATCATGCTCGCCTCGCAACTTACCGTGGCCCGCATGCTTGAGCGTGAGGATTTTAAGGTTCGCTTTGAAAACGAGCGGCCCATCAGTATCCATGAGTTTCTCTATCCGCTTATTCAGGGCTACGATTCTGTTGCTCTTGAGGCGGATGTGGAATTGGGCGGCACGGACCAGCTTTTCAATCTACTCATGGGCCGGGACCTTCAACGCGTATGGGGACAGGAACCCCAGGTGGTCATCACCATGCCTTTGCTCGAAGGCCTTGATGGGGTCAACAAGATGAGCAAGTCACTGGGCAACTATATCGGCATTACTGAAAAGGCCGATGATATCTATGGAAAGACCCTGTCTGTCTCTGACGATCTCATGTTTCGTTACTATGAGCTGTTGAGCGATCTCCCTGCCGGAGAGATCAATGCACTCAAAACGGAGATGCAGGCTGGCAGAGTTCATCCTAAAGCGGTTAAGCAGCAGTTGGCCCGAGAGCTGACTGCCCGTTTTTATGACGCTGAAGCAGCCCAGAGGGCAGAGGATAATTTCGAGAGGATTTTTAGTCAGCATGATAACCCGGAAGACATGCCCGAGGTTGTTATGTCCTCATCGGAAAAGGGGATCTGGTTACCGAAGCTCCTGGTGGATACTCAGTTGGTCGGTGGTACCGGAGAGGCGCGGCGGATGATCCAACAGAATGCGGTTTCTCTCAATGGTGATAAGGTGAGTGATATTGATCATCTCGTGATGACCCAAGGTGAAGTTATCCTTAAGGTCGGCAAGCGGCGTTTTTGCAAGGTGACATTTCGTTAGTTTTACCGGCTAAGAACAACAAAAAAGGGGACTCAAAATTATCGAGTCCCCTTTTTTGTTGTTCGGCGAACGGTAGTAGTTGGCTTTAATTGGTACCCCATTTTTGTTGGATGCGTTTCACGGCTTCCTGCACATTTTCCAGAGAGCCAAAAGCGGAGAGGCGGAAATAACCCTCGCCGCTGGGTCCAAACCCACTGCCCGGTGTGCCCACGACATGGCATTCGGTGAGCAGCTTGTCGAAGAAATCCCAGCTTTTCATGCCTTCCGGTGTTTTAAGCCAGATATAGGGGGCGTTGACGCCACCGTAGCAAGTGATGCCCGCAGCTTTTAGTCCTTCCAGAATAAGACGAGCATTCTCCATGTAAAAGGATATGGTTTCCTGCACCTGAGGCCAGCCCTCCTCTGAATAGACTGCAGCCGCAGCCCGCTGTACCGGATAGGAAACTCCGTTGAATTTGGTGCTTTGTCTGCGATTCCAGAGTTTGTTCAAGGCAACTTTTTCGCCGTTTTTGGTAAGGGCCATCAGTTGTTCGGGGATGACGGTCAGGCCGCAGCGCACCCCGGTAAAACCTGCGGTTTTTGAGAAGGAGCGAAACTCGATGGCGCAAGTCTTCGCTCCTTCAATCTCGTAGATGGAGTGGGGGATGCCAGGCTCGCTGATGAATGCTTCGTAAGCCGCGTCAAAAAAGATGATCGAGCCTTGGGCATTGGCATAATCAACCCAGGCCTTAAGCTCTGCCTTGGTTGCCACCATGCCGGTGGGGTTGTTGGGGTAGCAGAGGTAGATGATGTCAACTTTTTCCTTGGGGATGGCAGGGGCAAAGTTGTTTGCCTCGGTGCAGGGCATATAGACCAGCCCCTCGTAGTACCCCTTGTCGTTGGCCTCGCCGCTCCGGCCGATCATGACATTGGTGTCGTTATACACCGGATAGACCGGATCGCAGATGGCGACTTTGTTATCCAAGGCAAGGATATCGAGGATATTGGCGCTGTCGCATTTGGAGCCATCGGAGATGAAGACCTCGGAGGGCATAAGCTCTACGCCAAGCGGCTTATATGATTTTTCAATGATGATCTTGCTCAGCCAATCGTACCCCTGTTCCGGTCCGTAGCCGTGGAAGGATTCGCCCCGTGCCAGATCGTCCACCCCGTCATGAAAGGCCTTGATGACTGCGGGAGCAAGAGGCCTGGTTACGTCGCCGATACCCAGGCGGATAACCTTGGCCTCGGGATTGGCATCGGTAAAAGCTTTTACCCTGCGGCCGATTTCAGGGAAGAGATAGCCTGCTTTCAGTTTGAGATAGTTTTCATTTATTAAAGTCATGTTCCCTCCTGCGTATTTCAAACTCATACTTCCGAGCGTAAAGCATCAAAAAAAATCCTGCCTTGCAAGGCAAGGCAGGATTCCCAAACAAGACTTGGTCAAGCCATGTTTTATTTCTTTTCCGGCTCCAGAGCCTTGGCCCGACCTTCCAGGAATTTCCAGGATTTATCCACATCCTTCTGGCTCAAAGCCATGAGTTCATCCGCGTGCTCCGGATTCATCATCTTCAGGGCGCGGTAACGGTTCTCGTTCAAGGCGTATTCCGCAAAGGGAATGGACGGCGCCTTGCTGTCAATGGTCAAGGGGTTCTTGCCTTGTTCCTCCAGTTCCGGGTTGAAACGGTACAGCGGCCAGTGACCACAATTCACTGCGTTCTTCTGCTGCTCAAAGCCCTTGGCCATGTTGATGCCGTGGTTGATGCAGTGTGCGTACGCGATGATCAGGGAGGGGCCGTCGTATGCCTCTGCCTCGGCAAACGCCTTAACCACCTGGCTTGGGTTGGCGCCCAGGGCGATCTTGGCCACATAGACGTTGCCGTAGGTGGAGAAGATCATACCGATATCCTTCTTAGGCATCTTCTTGCCGCCGGCGGCGAACTGAGCCGTGGCTGCACGTGGGGTAGACTTGGACATCTGGCCGCCGGTGTTGGAGTATACCTCGGTATCCATGATCAGGACGTTGACGTTTTCGCCGGAAGCCAGAACATGGTCCAGACCGCCATAACCGATATCATATGCCCAGCCGTCGCCACCGAAGATCCAGACGGATTTTTTAACCAGATAATCAGCAATCGACATGAGACGTTTGGCAATAACAGACTTGCTCTTGGCAAGGGCAGCCTTTAACTTGGCCACCCGATCGCGTTGGGCCTCGATCTCATCCTGAGTTTTCTGGGGAGCGGAGGTGATCTCGTCCGCCATTTTCTTGGTGATGATTTTTTCCGCTACTGCTTTTACCAACAACTCGGCAGCCTGGGCCGCAAACTTATTCGCGGTGTTGCGCATGCCAAGGCCGAATTCGGCGTTGTCCTCGAACAGGGAGTTGGACCAGGTCGGTCCGCGGCCATCTGCCCGTTTGCAGTATGGGGTGGTTGGCAGGTTCCCGCTGTAGATCGAGGAGCAGCCCGTGGCATTGGCAATCATCATCCGGTCGCCGAACATCTGAGTGGCAAGCTTGATGTAGGGGGTCTCGCCGCAACCGGCACAAGCGCCGGAGAACTCGAACAGGGGGCGCATCAGCTGGCTGCCCTTGACCGTGGAGGGATCGATTTCCTTGTTTGCGACCTCGGGAAGACTCAGGAAATATTTAACATTGGGGATTTCCTGGGTGCGGACCGTATCGTTGTTTTCGATCATCTTCAGAGCTTTTTCCTTGGCAGGGCAGGCGTCTACACAGAGGGTGCAACCGCAGCAATCTTCGGTGAAGACCTGAATGATGGTTTTGCTTCCTTTGAACTGGGTACCGACAGCATCGACACTCTTTATGCTTTTGGGCATTTTCTTGAGATCTGCCGGCTTGACGATCTTCATGCGGATGGCGGCGTGGGGGCAGGCCAGAGAGCAGCGCCCGCACTGGATGCAGTTTTTGGGCAGCCACTCGGGCACATGCACCGCGATGTTACGCTTCTCGTATTGGGTGGTGCCGGTGGGCCAGGTGCCGTCACAGGGCATTTGGGAGACCTTGACCTGGTCGCCCTTGCCTTCGATCATCTTGGCAGTGACCTCCTTAACAAAGTCCGGGGCATCCGAGGGAACAACGGGAGGCCTTTCGTGGCCCCCTGCGGTCTTGGGGATTTTCACCTCAACAATATTGTTTACGGCCACATCAACCGCACCGTAGTTCATGGTGACAACCTTGTCGCCTTTCTTGCCATAGGTCTTCTTGATCGCATCCTTGATGGCTTTGATCGCCTCGGCCTTGGTGAGAATGCCGGAGATCAGGAAGAAGGCGGTCTGCATGATCATGTTGATCCTGGCGCCCAGGCCGATGGCTTCGGCCAGGGTGATGGCGTCGATGATGTAGAATTTGGCTTTTTTCTCCATCAGATCCTTTTGGACCGAGGAGGGCAGCTGCTTCCACCCGTGGTCCTTATTAAGGGCGGTGGTCAGCAGGAAGGTGCCACCGGTCTCCAGGTTGCCAAGCATGTCGTACTTGTCGAGGAAGGTGAA
>VMSS01000228.1 GCA_013791995.1 Desulfurivibrio sp.
CAGCCAGTTTTTATCCGTCATTCCGGCGGAGGCCGGAATCCAGTCAAGGGAGCTAATTTCTCTGGATTCCGGCCTCCGCCGGAATGACTTGTTCACAAGTAAGACGTTGTTGTTTGGGTGACGTACACTCAACCTCAGAAGAAACGCCATGAAGAAAAAAATACGAAAACCAGTGATTCCCCGCACAGCCCAGGAAACGACCCGCCATGCCATTATGAAGCTGCTCGGCGAGGGGTCCGTCTCGGCCAATGATATCTCTGTGGCGGTCCACCTCCCGGAAAAAGAGGTCAGTTCCCATCTCGAACATATCCGCCGAAGCCTGCACGCAACCGGAGCGGTGCTTGAGATTGCGCCGGCCGAGTGCCGAAGCTGTGGGTTCGTTTTCGCCAAGCGGGAGCGGCTTACCCCGCCCGGCAAATGCCCGGTCTGCCGCAGCGAGGCAATTAACGATCCGCTCTTTTCCATTCGTGGCGGTCAGGAACATACGCCGGATTGACACCGTGCGCTTTCGGGAATAGATTGAAAGAAAGACAACGTCTTTCCCCCAGCGGGGAAATCACTCTGAAATACTCCAAATGGAGCCACTGACCATGCCAGTGTTCGACCCATTCACCCCGATTTTCTGGCAGCGCATCTTCGTTGCCATGCTCTGCGGCGGCATCATCGGCCTGGAACGCCAGCTGCGCGGCAAACCGGCGGGCATCCGCACCAGCATTCTTATCTGCCTGGGCACCGAGATCTTTGTCGCCCTGGGCGCCCTGCTCACCACGGAACCCGGCGGCGACCCAAGCCGGGTGGTGGGTCAGGTGGTTACCGGTATCGGCTTTCTCGGCGCCGGGGTAATCATGGCCAAGGAAGGGCTGTTGCAGGGAGTGACCTCGGCGGCGGTGATCTGGATGCTGGCTGCCATCGGCTCAGTCATCGGTCTCGGCTATGAGCGTGGCGGGGTGGCACTGGCCGTGCTTACAGTCGGGGTGCTGACCGGTGTCGAGCTTCTCGAAACCAGTTTTATCATGCTGCGGGAGGGAATACACCCTCCGCATCTGCCTTTTACCCGTCGCCGAAAAGACGACGAATCCGACCAGCAATAAAACGCATCCCGGCAGAAAAACGGCTCCCCTTCCCGGCTCAATATATCTTGCGCCGGGAGAAGGTCGAACCGATCACGTTGAAGGTGTTTTCGACGATGAACAAAGCATGGGGATCGATGGTGAAGGCGATCTCCTCCAGACGCTTGAGCTGAATGTTATTGGTCACCACCATCAGGACCCGGCGCGGTTCCTTCTTGTACGCCCCCACCCCTTCGAGAAACGTGGCACCCACCTTGAGTTTTTCCATTACCTTGTCGGCAATATCGGAATTTTGGGTGGAGATAATGAGACAGAGTTTGCGCTGATTGAACAGCGACAGACTGTACTCAACTGCGCTCGCCGCAACAAAGGCGGCGATCAGCGAGGCAATCACCAGGTCGTTGTCAAGGCTGGCAAAGCTGAATGAGAAAAGCACCAAATTGAAACCGAAATAGGTTTTGCCGATCCCTATATTATACCGCTGATTGAGAATAACCGCGACCACGTCCAAGCCGCCGTTGGAACCCAGCGAGCGCAGCACGATCCCGGCTCCGGTGCCGACGATGACCCCAAAACAGACTGCGGCATAGAGCTGATTCTGGATATGAAGCTGAAAATCGATCACCATATAGCCCAGGGAAATCACCAGCATGGAGACGAAGCTGTAACCGAGAAAACGCCGTCCAATGAGGAGATAGCCGAGGACGAACATGGGCACGTTGAGCAGCAGATACCAGCCGCCGGCGTTCATTAGGCCGGTCTTGTACTCCATGAGCGCGGCCACCCCGAACAATCCGCTGGGAACAAAGCCGTGCGCCGCAGCAATGGCCTTAAAGCCGACGGTCTGCACGAGAGAGCCTACAATGATCAGGATCAGATTCCAGGTCACCGAATAACTAAAATCACGTTTTACTGCCACCTTCATCCTCCTTGGGCAAGCTTCCTGCATTGCCGATAAATTGTGGCTACAGGCAAACCATACCTCCCTGCCCCTGTCAACTGAAACCCAATTAGCCCTTTGGTTCCCTTGCTGTTTCTCTGCTACACTTATTGCAGGCTTGCGGGACGCATCCGTGTTTCGGCTTGTGCCAAACAGGAGAAACGTTGATGGATGATGTGCTGACCACCTGTGTTTACTGCAGCTGCGGCCTTTACCTGCACATGGAGAAGGACAAAGTCTGCGGCAGCCAGCCCAGCCACCACCACCCGGTCTCTCGGGGCAACCTCTGCGTCAAGGGCTGGCACATCCACGAATCCGTCAACCATCCCGACCGGCTCACCACCCCTTTGATCTGCAAAAACAGCGTTCTCACCCCGACCAAGTACACAAATGAGAAGGACTATCCGCTGCAATACATCATCTTTCCTCTTCTTGTTTTGTACCACAATGTGATACTGTGACAATGTTGCACAACCCGTAGCCAACAAGCAAAAGGAAAAACCGCTCTGTTCAGGCGGCAGGAGCCAGATTGCCAGGGAGGTGTGTTTGTGAAAAACCATGTGTGGCGACCACTCTATGTGGTCCTGGTGGTTATTGCTCTTCTTCTGGTAGCCAGATACTTTCTGGTTCCCAGCGATTTCGGCGTACATGGAAAAAATTTCACCTACGGCTTTCACCGTGCCGGAAATATCATGGATTGGCAGGCTGTGTCGATCAAGTACCAAGGCCGGGAATCCTGCAATGAATGCCATCCTGAAAATGTCGCAACCAATTCCTCATCCAAACATGGTCCTATCCAGTGCGAAAATTGCCACGGACCTGCCTTGAATCATCCTGAAAATCCGGAAAAACTCACCATTGATACAAGCCGGGACCTGTGCCTGCGTTGTCATGGTGCCCTGCCCACCCCCGGCAGCCAACGCTCCCGAATCAAAGGAATTTCCCCGGACACCCATAACCCGGAAATACCCTGCATCGATTGCCACAACCCCCACAAACCCGACCTGGAGGAGATGCAATGAAATGCTCACGCCGGGATCTCTTAACAACAGTCTGCAAGGCTGCAGTGGCAGCGGCTCTGCCCGTTGCCGCCTTCCGTTTCCTAAGCCCGGCGGAAGTCAGGGCGGCTGTGGCTGATCCTGCCCTCCGCTGGGGCTTTCTGGTTGACACTGAAAAATGCGTGGGCTGCGGATTCTGCGTCAAGGCCTGTAAGCTCGAAAACGAAATCCCCTATGAAGCTCCCGTCAGCCGCACCTGGGTGGAACGTTACATCGTCACCAGGGATGGACAGACGCATATCGATTCTCCCATGGCAGGCCAAAACGGTTTTACCGATCCCAAAGTCCGCGACGAGGTCATTGACCCGAGCGAAATCACCAAAGCCTTTTTCGTTCCCAAGCTCTGCAACCAATGCGACAACCCTGCCTGCGTGCAGGTGTGCCCGGTGGGCGCCACCTACCAGACCAAGGACGGCGTGGTCCTGGTGGACCGCGACTGGTGCATCGGCTGCGGCTATTGCATTATGGCCTGCCCGTACGGTGTACGTTTCTTTCACCCGGTTCACAAGGTGGCCGAGAAATGCAATTTCTGCTACCACCGCATCAGCAAAGGGCTGAAGAGTGCCTGCGTGGAAGCCTGTCCCTTTGGGGCGAGGCAAATCGGCAACCTCAAGGATCCGGAAGATCCGGTCACCCGCATCATCATGACCCAGAGGGTAGCTGTCCTTAAAGACGAATACGGCACCAAACCGCAGGTCTTCTACATCGGCCTGGACAGAAACGTAAGGTGAAATGATGGATCCTCTGATAATTCACGGCATGGAATGGACCACCAAGGAACTCTTCGTTTATCCCAACGAATTCATTTACTGGTCCATCCAGATTGTCATGTACCCTTACATGACCGGGCTGGTGGCCGGTGCCTTTGTGCTCTCTTCGCTGTACCATGTTTTTGGCCAGAAGGATCTCAAGGACATTGCCCGCTTCTCACTGGTCTTTTCCCTGGCCCTTTTGCCGACGGCGCTCATGCCGCTGCTCTTTCATCTTCAGCAGCCGTTGCGGGGGATAAACGTCATGATGACCCCCCATTTCACTTCCGCCATCTCCGCCTTCGGCATTGTCTTCTTAACATACGGCGCCATCGTTTTAAGCGAAATCTGGTTTGTATACCGACAGTATTTCGTCGAGCAAACTGTGGCCCTGCAAGGCCAACCCGGCACCGGTGTCGCGGCAAAGCGGCGGCTGTACCATATCCTCACCCTGGGAGCCTATGATACCAGCGCGGCAGCCGTGGCCCAGGATAAAAAAGCCGTCAAAATCCTGGCGGGCGTGGGCATTCCGGTGGCCTGTTTTCTGCATGGCTATGCCGGTTTTATCTTCGGTTCGGTCAAGGCCAATGCTCTGTGGATGTCGCCGCTCATGCCGGTGATCTTCATCATGTCTGCGGTGGTGTCTGGCATTGCTCTGTGCATGCTCACCTTTATTGCCATCATGGAATGGAAGAAATTCCGTACCGCCCTGGCCAAAGGCAGTGGCGACGGCTCGTTGCATGTTATCGGCGGGGTGGAGATGGATGTTATCGGCAAGGCCTCCCGCTACCTCATCGGCTTTCTGGTGGCGGCCATTTCCTTGGAACTGCTCGACCTTATCTTCCGTGGCTACACTGCCATGAAGTCCTGGGATATTCTGCGTTCCGTTCTGTATCATAAGGACTTCGTCAATATCTTTGTCCTGCAGTACGGCATCGGCAACCTGCTGCCCTTCATCCTCCTGCTCCTGCCCCGACTGACCATCCGTCGCACCGTTGTCGCCCTTATCTTCATTCTCTACGGCGTGTTCATGATGCGGTGGAACGTTGTCATCGGCGGACAGGCCTTCTCACTCTCTTTTGCCGGATTTATGCATTACCATCTGCCGATTCTGCCGCACAATATGGATACCTACAAAGAAGGGTTGCTCGGCGCCCTGACCGTTGCCACCACGCCTTTTATCCTCTTCTGGCTCATCAACAAAATCGTTCCCAGCCTGAAGTTTTCAAAGGAAGAAGCACAATAAAAAATCTGATTCCCATCGAACTTCAGCCAGCACACGGATGGCATGTGTTAACCAGCTGATAATTCGTAATTTGTGTCAATCTCTTGCTTGCGAACAAGTCATTCCGGTGGAGGCCGGAATGACGGAAAAAACTGGCTGAAAATTAGTGGTAATCAGAATAAGAAATGTGTTTGTGCCGTCATTAAAGAGACTGGAATGAGACTTCCGCTATATTATCCCTTTTGATCCGCTGTTGTTTCTCTGCTACAATCGTTGCAGGGTGTCAGGACCAATCCGTGTCCCGACCTGGACCAAACAGGAGATATTCCGATGTATGATGTGCTGACCACCTGTGTTTACTGCGGCTGCGGCTGCGGCCTGTACCTGCATGTGGAAGACGGTCTGGTCTGCGGCAGCCAGCCCAGCCGGCACCACCCGGTCTCCCGGGACAATCTCTGCGTCAAGGGCTGGCACATCCACGAATCCGTCAACCATCCCGACCGACTCACCACCCCGCTGATCCGAAAAAACAACGTCCTCACCCCGGCCACCTGGGAGGAAGCCCTTGATTTCACTGCCCAACAACTCGGCCGTGTCCGCGACCAGCACACCGGCACAGCCATCGGTGTGCTGACTTCGGCCAAATGCACCAACGAAGAAAACTACCTGTTGCAAAAATTCGCCCGCACCGCGCTGAATACCAACAACGTGGACCACTGCGCCCGACTCTGACACGCTCCCACCGTGGCAGGTCTTGCCACCACCTTCGGC
>VMSS01000009.1 GCA_013791995.1 Desulfurivibrio sp.
GGTGTTCTCACCGGCCGCACATGCTTCCTGCACCCAGACAAGATCGTCGGGCTTGGCAAAACCGAACAGCTCCTGCCAGCGGCCGGGCGCACAGGCAACCATTTCCTCTTTCTCCCAATCAGCCGGAGCAAGATCACCCAGGGCCAGCATCTGTGCCAGATACCGAAAAGCCTTTTTCGGCTCTTTGCCGGCCCAACTCTTACGCGCCTTGTCCCAGAGGGCGCCGGCCACGACCTTGGAATAGAGTATCTGGGAATCCATAACCCGGAAAACCTGCCGACCGCCGAACAGGCTGTAGGTTTTGAGCATATTGACGGTGGCGCCCACCTCTTCCTGGTCGCCATCAATGGTCTTCAGGCTATTCTGGCGACGGGCCTCATCGGGCAACAGACGGCAGACCAAGTTATTGGCGATCTCCTGACAGAGATACCGTTCGCCAAAGAGCAGATACACAGGTGATGTTTCCCCGCGCTCCACACCCTTGAACAGCGTCTGCACTTCCTGTCGTTTATAAACCGTCATTGCTTTCCTTAAAACGCTCCTGACTCTCTGCCGGGCCGAACACGCTTCCTGTTGACTGGCCAAAGCCTAGTTGCTACTCTCTTAGTAAGTAATGTGTCTCGTTGCCCTTGTCACTGAAAAAATCCCGGAAAAACCCGGCAACCTCCATCAACACCCCATTCTCGAAAAGACTGATATGACACAACCCGGCTCTGAAAAAACAGGCGTGCTCCTCGGCGGCTCGGGACTGATCGGCGGCTCCCTGGTCTACTACTTCAAAACCCAGGCCGAAGGGAGGATCAATGTCCTTGCCCCCAACAGCAAAAAGCTCAGTCTGCGCGATCCGAACGACATCCGCCGTTATTTTGAAAAGGCCAAACCCGCCTTTATCATCAACTGCGCCATTGCCGCCATTGACAGCGACCCGCAGCTTGCCTACGAAATCAACTATCTGGGCACGGTTTACCTGGCCAAGGCCGCCCAGGAGCTGGGCATCCCCTATATTCATCTGAGCTCCGCCGCTGTCATGCCCACAGGCCTGAATCTTGACGAGGAAAACCGCCTGTCACTGGTGCCGGACCTGCACAACTACACCAAAGCCAAGCTCATGGCCGAGCTGACCCTCGAACATCTGCGCGAGACCAGGGGACTCGACTACACCACGATCCGGCTGGGCATTGTCTATGGCGCCCACGATCACAAAATCCAGGGATTTCACCGGCTGTTTTTCGCCATTGCCGACCGGTCCATGCCGGTGCTGTTCACCAGGCAGAATGCCCTGCACTCCTATTCCAACGCCGGGAAACTCCCCTATTTCGTGGCGCATGCCCTGGAAAACCGGCCGGAATTTTCCGGCCAGACCTACAACTTCGTCGACCCAAACCCCGTTTCCTTAAGCCAGCTCATCCTCACCATCAAGTCCTATCTTGAGCTGAAAACCCCACGGGAGATATACCTGCCTTTCCCTGTGGCACTTTTCGGCATGGGAATCATGACCCGGTTGGTTCGGCTGATAACCCGCCTCGGCATCGATGCGCGCATGCCGGCCGAGCTGATGTTTTTGAAAAATTTCTACGAGACCCAGACACTGTCCGCCGTCAAATTACGGAATTCAAGCTTCAGCGATCCCGCACCGGAAGCGACAATATTTACAGAACTCCCTGTTATTATTGAATATTACGTGACACGATGGGAGCACCTGAACCTTATCGAACCGTTCAACAAGGAATTTTTTGATCCCCGCCGGCGGGCTGAGGAATTTCTTCGTCTCCCGGACCAGCTCCTGCAGGAAATCCACGGGGAAAGCGATCTTCCTTTTCTCAAGCAATGCGCCCTGGTTGACCAGACTCCGGAAGGAAAACAGCCGTGATTTTCCGGGAATGAAAGCGTTGCAGGAAAAAAGGTGCGCCTCATATCAGAATTTCTCAGATGGTCAGGGTCCACTCCGCGCCGAGTTTTTTGAGCGCCTTATGGTTGGTGAGATCAAGATGCAGCGGGGTAACGGAAACATATCCTGCGATAATGGCCTGGGCATCGGTGTCTTCGCCCTCGTCCCAAAAAGGCGTGCCGCCGCCGATCCAGTAATGCTGCCTGCCCCACGGATCAAGGGTTTCCTTGATGGCGCCGTCATAGACCCTCCGTCCCTGCCGTGTAAAACGCACTCCCTGTATTTCTCCGGGCTCGCGGTTGGGGACATTGACATTAAGAAGGGTGTCCTTGGGCAGACCCTTATCGAGAATGGTCCGGGCCAGTTTGGCGGCAAAGGCGGCTGCGGTTTCAAAGGAGAAGGGATCTTCCCCGGCCAGGGAAACCGCCAGAGATGGCACACCGAGCATGGTGCCTTCCACGGCGGCGGAGACTGTGCCGGAGTAGCTGACATCGTCTCCCAGATTCGGCCCGGGATTGATACCGGAAACAACCAGCTGGGGTTTGCGGCTAAGAATCTTGCCCATGGCAAGGGTCACGCAATCGGTGGGGGTGCCGTCAACGGAATACCGATCCTGCCCAAGATCTTTCACCCTGAGGGGCCGCGTCATGGTGAGCGAATGGCTGGCCGCGCTGTTGTCCTGATCCGGAGCGACAATCACGGTCTGGCCAATACTTTGCAAGGCCTGGGCAAGAATGGCAAGCCCCGGAGCGCGAACCCCGTCATCGTTGGTCACAAGTATCAATGGCGTCATTTTTTCCCCTCATCGCATCAGCTTTCAATCTAGTCATATTTGCAAAAAATCGGGAGTTTTTCTTGGGAGTTTCCTGCGAAAAAGCATTTCAGTCCGGAATCACACCGCTCTCTTTGTTTCTTTTTTATCCCTTGACCCTCTTGCAAAAAGATAAAAATACCCTTCGCCACGGCTCTCCTGAGCTTGTCGAAGGGCTCATGGCGCGCAGTGTCAACGGCGATGGTCGCCATCGTGAAATCATTATAGTTTCTCTTGTTCATGCTGAGCCTGTCGAAGCACAATAAGTCATTTTGCAAGTGCCTCACTTGTACGGTATATTGGCAGAAACTTTCCCCCTGCCGGGGAACATCCTGAACACCAAAAAGAGGAGTTGCCATGCCGTATGTAAACATCCGCCTTGCAGGCACGTTGACCAGAGAACAAAAGGAAGCAATGTGCGCCGGGGTGACCAGGGTGATCGCCGAGGTGACCAAAAAACCTGAGGACTCCATCCTGATTTTCGTGGACGAGGATCAGCACGACAATATCGCCAAAGGCGGCAAGCTCCTTATAAAACCTGCCTGATGGCCCAGCACTCCCTGCTGAACATCTCCGGCAAAGACGGTGTCCGGCAACGCATCCAGGCCCTGCGGCAGGAACTGAACCTGCATGCCCACCGCTATTACGTGCTGGATGCCCCCACCCTTGCCGACGCGGAATACGACCGCCTTTTTCAGGAACTTGCAACCCTGGAAAAACAGCATCCCGAGCTGATCACCGCCGATTCGCCGACCCAACGGGTGGGCGGCGCTCCCCTTGCCCAGTTTGAAACGGTGGCGCATACCCTGCCCATGCTGAGCCTGGAAAACGCCTTTGACAGTGACGACCTCGTCGATTTCGAAGAGCGCCTCTTCCGGTTTCTGCACAGCACCGAGCCGATCTCCTATGTGACCGAGCCGAAGCTCGACGGGCTGGCCGTTGAACTCGTCTATGAAGAGGGGCTGTTCTCCCTCGGCTCCACCAGGGGAGATGGCGTGCTCGGCGAGGACATCACCCGGAACCTGAAAACCATCCCGGCCATCCCCCTGCGACTTTTAACTCCGGATGGAACACGTATTCCACAACGCCTTGAGGTACGGGGCGAGGTCTTTATCGGGCTGGCGGATTTCAAGAAGCTCAACGAAGAGCGCGCCAAGGCAGGAGAATCCCTTTTTGCCAACCCGAGAAATGCGGCGGCCGGTTCCCTGCGTCAGCTCGATCCCAAAATAACCGCAACCCGGCCCCTTGATTTTTACGTTTACGGAGTCAGCGATCCGAGGCCGCTGCCTTGCGCACATCAGCATGCGCTGCTGCAGTATCTCGGCAGCCTCGGCTTCAAGATCAACCCCCTGGTCCATCTCTGCCGAAACATCACCGAGGCGATCAGCCAATTCACCCAGCTCCAGAACCAACGGTCGGAACTTGCCTACGATATTGACGGCATGGTGGTAAAGGTCGATGCCTTTGCCCTGCAGGAACGCTTGGGCGCCAAAGCCCGCAGTCCGCGTTGGGCCATCGCTGCCAAGTTTCCCGCCTCCCAAGCCACCACCCGGCTGCTCTCTGTCGAATTCTGGGTGGGAAGGACCGGGGCAATCACCCCGGTGGCCATCCTCGAACCGGTACGGGTCGGCGGGGTCACGGTGAGTCGGGCCACCCTGCACAACGAGGACGAACTGCGCCGGAAAGGGTTGATGCTCGGGGACACTGTCCTGGTCCAACGGGCCGGCGATGTGATTCCCGAAGTGGTCAAACCGGTGGTGGAAAACAGGACCGGACAGGAACAGACCATCACCATGCCCACTGCCTGCCCGGAATGCGGACAACCTCTGGTTCGAGCCGGGCAAGAGGCGATAACCCGCTGCCCCAATCCCAACTGTCCTGCCCAGCGGGTGCGGGGCTTGATCCATTTTACCGGCAAAAGCGGCATGGACATTGAGGGTCTGGGCAAAAAAGCAGTGGAACAACTGGTCAACCAAGGGCTTATTCAGGATATCCCGGATATCTATCAGTTGCAGATTGAGACCCTGGCCGCCCTTGACGGCTGGGGCTACAAATCGGCGGAAAATGCGGTGCGCGCCATTCAGGGGAGCAGAAATCCCACCCTGGCTAAATTTCTTGCCGCGCTCGGCATCCGGCATGTGGGCGAAGTAACCGCCCAGCTTCTTGCCCGCCATTTCACCTCCCTTGACCGCCTCGTGCCGGCGGGAGAAGCTGATTTTTTGCAAATTGAAGGGATCGGCGCACAGATGGCCACAAGCCTGGTGGATTACTTCCAGGACCCCGCAGTTCTGGAGATGCTGGACCGTCTTAAGGCGTTGGGGATCAGCATTCAGGAAGAAAAACAGGGTGCGGAAGCTGGCGGCGGGCTGGCAGGCAGCGTCTTTCTTTTCACCGGGGGACTTACCCGACTTTCCCGGCATGAGGCCAAAGCCAGGATCAAGGAATTGGGCGGCCAGGTGGCCACCGGCATCAGCCGCAAAGTAACCCATGTGGTTTTGGGGGATAGCCCCGGCAGCAAATTGAGCAAAGCCCGGGAATTGGGCTTGACCGTTATCACAGAGGACGAATTTCTGCGGCTTATTGGCCGCTGACTATTTTCTGATCGTTACGCACGGCGAGAGAGGAGCAGTTCATGGCAATAAAGCGGGTGGTGGCACACGTTAAAGGATTGGTCCAGGGAGTCTATTTTCGTGATTATGCCCAAAAAGAGGCCCGAGGCTTCGGGTTGAGCGGTTGGGTGCGGAACCGGCCGGACGGCTCGGTGGAGGCGGTGCTTGAGGGTGAGGCGGAAAAGGTCGAGCAAATGCTGGCCTGGCTGCACATCGGCTCGCCCCAGGCTGAGGTCCGGGAGGTCCAGGTGACAGAAGAGCAGCCCTTGGGCGACAAAACCGCCTTTGCCATTCGGTATAATTGAGACAAAACAAAACAAAATTACCCACAATCATTTGATTTTGAGTATAGCGGCTTCACTTGATGGTGGACTCTGGAAGACCATCTTAATTGACATTTTCCCGCATCTGCCGTAGAATCCGCCCTTTTATGTTAAGGAAAATACTTTTTTCCGGCGAGGAGCTGAATGGAAACCGAAATTGCACCCCCCCGCAGGGTTCCACAAAAAAGCCGGGCGCACATCCGCTGCCCGCACTGCGGTAACGATACCGATTTCTTTGAAATCGCCGACGGGGTTGTCCTGACCACCCGCTATCAACAGAATGACGATGGAAGCTTTACCCAGGAAGGCGACGAGTCGCAGGTTTTAGGCGAGATCAAGTTCTTTTGCGGCGAGTGCAACCAGGACCTTTCCGAGTATCACAACCACTTTCTGGAAATGCTTTTCTAGGAATTTCTCTGCTTGATTCAGCGGGGAGTGTGTGGATTTTTGACAAAAAAAAAGGAGAAGGCAAATGCCTTCTCCTTTTTTCAATCCTGAACGAATCGACTGGCGTGGTGGTTACACACAACCGGTCGGTTTCGGCAGACCTGCCATTTTGCAAGCGCCCTTACCGGGACCAGACGGGAACAGCTCGTAGATCCGTTTCAGCGGGAAGCCGGTGGTCTTGGAAAGGATACGAACCATGGGAGCGATACCGTTCTTCTTATAGTAGTCCTGAAGGGTATCGATAACCTTGCGATGTTCGTCGCTCAGGTCGCCGATTCCCTCAACACCCTTTACGTAGTCAATCCAATGTTCGTTCCACTCTTCCATACCTTTGGTGAGGAAGCCGTCTTCGTCAACGGTGAAGCTTGAACCATTATGCTCGATCGTAGGCATATTTATTCTCCTTCAGTTAAAATTTTAACAAAAAATAAATTATTGTGAATGTAACGTATTCGCTAACTCAGGATGCCACTTATTACTATATGCTTTTCCCTTTGTCAAGCAGAGGCTCGTCTTTTTTTTTCAACACGGATTCCCCATAAACAGACTGTTTTAACAGTATCTTTCTCGATGAGCGCTCCCCCATTCAGGCGACCATTGCGGCAAAACGGGAAAATATTTCCTGGGAAAAACCCTGCTCCTTTTCATACAAAATATCCAGGGTGGTCTTGGGATTGAAATTTTGCAGGGAGAGCCGGGAACGGGCCCGGTCAAATTGCTTGATCCAGGCAACAATGTCCTCTTCCGTATGCAGCCCGGGTGCAATGGTCATGCGAAACTCATGGGGGATACCGCTGCGGCTCAACAAATCGATGCTTTCTTGGATTGCTTCCAGATTCACAGGACCACCGGCGCAACGCTCGTATTTGTCCCGCACCAGCGGGGCCTTGACATCCATGGCCACCATATCCAGAAGATTGTCGCCAAGCAGTTGCGCCAACACTTCAGGCCTGGTGCCGTTGGTGTCGAGTTTGATCGCCCAGCCCTCTGCCTTGAGCCGGGTGATCATTTTGGGAAGACCAGGGGACAGGGTCGGTTCGCCACCGGAGATGCAGACCCCTGCCAGCCAGTTTTTCCGGGCGGCCAGACGATCCATGATCTCCTCGAAAGGGATGGTCTCCATACCTTCCGGGGCAAGAACCAGCGGGTGATTGTGGCAGAATGGGCAGCGGAAGTTGCAGCCGCCTACAAAGAGAATTGCACACAGCTTGCCTGGCCAGTCGATAAAGGAAGTCTCAAGGAATCCTTTTATCGGCGGCAGGCAAGCTTCGAGATTACAAGAACCGAAGGCTTGAGGCTGCGGCACACCAGCTCCCACAACGAGACTATTGCAGAGCGCAGCTGCCGGACTCGCAGCCTGCCTGTTTGCCTGCACGTTTTGCAACTACGCCGCAACGGGCGGCACGATCCAGCAGATGGCTTTCAATATGTACAAACTCATGCAGGGCCGAAGAATCGTCAAGCACCAAAATGGGCAGCGCCTTCCGCGCCCGTTCCACCAGACCATGCCAGGCAAGGTGGGCCAGGGCTCCGGCATCGTTGTTGCCGAGCACTTCCACATGAATATCCATGGCGGAAAGATCAAACTGCTTTTTCAGCTTCTCACAGAGGTCGCAGTCATCCTTGGTAAACAATGTCATAAGGTTTCCCCCTTTTTTTAATTGTTGAAACGATCCATGTTCCGGTAACGGTCGTGCAGTTCGCCGAGCTTCCCCTTGTTCCAGCTTGAGATCTTGGTGAAATAGCCGGTGATCCGGGTTATCCCGTCCACGTTTTTCGACTGGCAGTAGGGGCAGGCCTCGCTCAACCCCCGGCTCGTCTTGCCGCACTCCAGACAGGCGGTGAATTCCGGAGAAAAAGCGATCTGGTCGTTCTGGGTATATTTGAAAACATTGATCACGAAAGTGGCCAGGGCCTCCTTATCCGGCTGGGCCTCTCCAAGCCAGATATGGGTGATGGATCCTGCCTCGATGAGCGGATGGAACAACCCTTCCTTCTCCACCCTGGCGATGGGGCTCATATTGGCGCCCACGTTGAAGAGGGTGGAGTTGCTGTAGTAAACCTCTCCTTTTTCCCGATTGCCCTGGACAACTTTTTCAGCTTCCTCGTTGAAATGAGCAAGGTCCAGCTTGGCAAAGCGGAAAGCGGTGGATTCGGCCGGGGTTTGCTCAAGGACAAATTTCATGTCCAGGGATTCGGCCAGCTTGTTGCAGACGATGTTCATGTGGGCAATGACCTTGAGACCGAACTTGATGGACTCCTCCGAGTCGTGCAACTCCTCGCCCAGATGCACCCTGATAAGTTCGTTCAAACCCACCATCCCGATCAGATAGGAGCACTTGTGCAGCTTGAGGTAGGGCTCGCCATCAAGGTCCATGGCCAATAGCGAAAGAGGCCCGCCCTTGCCCAGGCTCATCAACCGCTCGATAAACTTTTTCTTCTGCCCATGGGCCTTGGCCGCAAGCTGGAGTTTTTCGGTGAGCAGCTGAAAGAGAACCGAATCATCGCCCTTAGCCTTGAAGGCAAGACGCGGCAGATTGATGGTGATGTTCTGCAGGGCCGAGTACCGCATTTTCCAGGGCTGCTTGGCGTCTTCCAGGTCCGAGGCTTCCAGCTTGAAACTCAACCGGCAGCATTCGGAAATCTTGGCGGTGTCGCCACGGTCAAAAACAAAATAGGTGTTGCCTTTTACCGAGGCCACTTCGCAGATATGGTGCAGGAAGTCCATGTGGCCTTCGGTTTTGAAAAATTTCTCGGTGATATGCACCAGCGGTTTGGGGAAGAAGAAGGGGCGGCCGGCGGCATCGCCTTCTTTGTACACCTCAAACAACGCCCAGGCAAAACGCTGGGCCTGCTTTTCATATTCGCCATAGGTCTTACCGGTGTAAACCCCGCCCGGCCCGATGGCGGGTACGTCCACGAAATGCTTGGGCACCTCCCAGTAAATGTTGACATCGGAAAAGATCGCCTGCCCGCCCCTGGCCACAGCCTGCTGGGAAAATTCGTAGATCATCATCTGGGCCAGCTGTTTGACCCCGTTGTCATCAAGCTCTTCCAGATAGGGTGCGTAAAACAGGTTGATCGCGTCCCAGCCGATGGCCCCGGCAAAATGGCTCTGCAGGGAAGCGGCAAACTTGACCATGTGGGCAAGGAGCACCTCGGCATGCTTGGCCGGCTTGGCCATGGACAGGGCATGGGGCAGATTAAGCCCGAATTTTTTGATGTATTCCAGCGACTGGCCGGAACAATACGGCCGGTCGATAAAGCCAAGGTCATGCAGGTGCAGATCGCCGCTTAAGTGGGCGTCCGCCACATCCGGGGTAAAGACCTGGAGCAGGGCGTATTCCTTCTTAATGCCTTCGGCCAGGGTCAGGTTGGTCGCTTCCGGACCATGGGGAACATTGGCGTTTTCCTTGTTGTGCTGAACCAGCAGCTGGTCCACGTCGTAGAGGGGCACACCGAGACGGGTGTGCATGCGCCGGGCCTCTTCCAGCCCCATCTCCAGGAGCTTGGCGTTGACCATTTCACGGATCAACGGCCCGGTGATGGTTTTCACCTTGCCGGCCTGGATAGTCACCTCGATATCCCGGCTGATCTTCTCTGCGGTGCCACGGTCAAGAAAGGTCTCGCGAAGCAGGGCATCGACGATGCGCTGCCGGTTCCAGCCGATCATGTCATCCTGGGAGGAACGGACAAAGAGGGCAATATCGGTGCTGTCCTCGTTCACTACCTGGTGTGTTCTGGCCTGGGCGGTCTCCGCATTGAGTGGCATCACAACTCCCATACCTGTGCTCCTCCTTATTGATTAAGAAATTAGTTAAAATCTTCCCCTGCATACTGCCTTGAAACACGATATGTAGTGTTTCGATAACCATTATTGCACTACAGGTGGTGTTCTCGTCAAGGAAAAAAGAACCGTACCGAAAGAAAAGGATGCTGTGAATTTTTACACGGAAAATCAGCGTGATGGGAAGCACAAGCGCTTAATGAAAAGCTTGCGCTTTTCCGGGGGGTTTTGAACTCTGCAGGTGGTCTCTGAGGGAGTTACAACGGCTATCCGGCTAGTTGGCAGGGACGGACTGGCCCAGTTCGGTGTCCAGACGCCAGATGATGGTGTCTCTTTTCCAGTGGGCATCATCGGCTTGGGGAAAATCCACCAGATAATGCAGGCCGCGGGATTCCTTGCGGATGCAGGCGCAGAGCACGATGAGCTCGGCAACCTGGGCAATGTTGCGCAGTTCGATGAGGTCCGGAGTCAGGATATAGTCGTGATAATGCTGGTTGACCTCTTCGACGATGACCCGGAGCCGTTCCTGCACCAGGGCCAGACGTTTCTGGGTGCGGACAATACCCACATAGTTCCACATCAGCCGTCGGATCTGGTCCCAGTTATGGCTGACCAGAACATTTTCCTCGATACGTTGGGCCTCACCGGCAGACCATTCCTCCACCTCGGGCAGCTCGGTCTTCTGCAGGGCGGGCCACTCCTGTTCGCACTCAAGAAAGGCCTGATGGGCAAAAACAACGGCCTCCAACAGGGAGTTGCTGGCCAGCCGGTTGCCGCCGTGCAACCCGGTGCAGGCAGTTTCACCAAAGGCAAAAAGATTTTCAATATTGGTCCGCCCCCACCGGTCGGTAACCACCCCACCGCACATGTAGTGGGCCGCAGGCACCACCGGAATGGGCTCTTTGGTCATGTCGATCCCCAGGGAAAGACATGTGTCGTAAATAGTCGGAAACCTTTTCTTAAGAAAATCAGCGGACTGGTGGGTGATGTCCAGATAGACGCAATCATCGCCGCTCCCCTTCATCTCGCTGTCAATGGCCCTGGCCACTGTGTCGCGGGTTGCCAGATCCCCCCGGGCATCGTATTTCTGCATGAAGGCCTGGCCGTGCTTGTCGATGAGCCGCCCCCCTTCCCCGCGCACCGCTTCGGAGATCAGAAAATTCTTCACCTGGGGATGATAGAGGCAGGTGGGGTGAAACTGAACAAACTCAAGGTTGGCGATCTTGCCCCCGGCCCGGTAAGCCATGGCAATGCCGTCTCCGGTGGCGATATCGGGATTGGTGGTATAGAGATAGACCTTGCCGGTGCCGCCGGTGCAGAGCACCGTGACCTTGGCCTGGTAGGTGTCGATCCCCCCGGTTTCCCGGTCAAAGACATAGGCGCCAAGGCACTGGTCGCTGAAGCTGTCGTGGGGCTGATACGGGGTGCCGGTTTTGGAACTGACCAGAAGATCCACGGCCAGATGATTTTCCAGCACCGTGATCTTGGGGTTGGCCGCCACCTGAGCCAGAAGGCCTTCTTCGATCTTGCGGCCGGTGAGATCCATGGCATGGGCGATGCGGCGGGCCGAGTGGCCGCCCTCCTTGCCCAGATCCAGATGGCTGGGATCGCCGGCCTCACTCTGAAACTGAACGCCGAGGCGGACCAGTTCTTTGATCCGTTCCGGGCCGTTTTCCACCACCAGACGGACGATATCCTCATGGCAGAGGCCTGCCCCGGAACGCAGGGTATCCTCGATATGCAGGGCAAAGGAATCATCCGGCGACAAAACGGCGGCGATGCCGCCCTGGGCCAGATTGGTGGCTGTGTCCACTTTGGCCTTTTTGGTGATGATGGTCACCCGGCCAAGACGCGCCGCCTTGATGGCAAAGGAAAGCCCGGAGATGCCGCTGCCAATCACGAGAAAATCGGTACTGTATTTCATGGCATCCTTATGCAATCAGATGGAATCAAGGCTACCAACAGCATTGATTCCAGGTTAACAACTTGACAGTACCCGGTTTTGTTCTGTAAAGATGAGGCGCATTCTCCGGCACACCTTTTATCTGCCCCTGCCCTGCTTTTCCCTGTTTACTTATCCCGGTGGATACGACCACTCAGGCGCTGAAATCCAAGACAGTAAGCGATACAGGGCACGGCAGATGCGCGACAGAGGCCTGAGAGCAATACATCGGTATGCGAACAGGCCGATAACAGCAGCGCAGCGGCGAAGCAGATGCCGTGCCCTGTATCGCTTACGGATTTTACATAGCGCGGCGGTGGCAAGATGACAAGGATTCTTCACAATGACTGCTCTGAAACTGGTAATATTTGACTGCGACGGCGTGATGTTCGACTCCAAAAACGCCAACCGGGTCTACTACAATCATATGCTGGAAAAATTCGGCCACCCGCCCATGGATGCGGACGAGCTCGAATACGTGCACATGCACCATGTGATGGATTCCGTCCGCCACATCTTCCGCAATTACCCCGAGGATCTGGCCGCGGCGGACACCTTCCGCAAAGGGATCGATTACACCCCCTACCTGCAGCACATGATCATGGAACCGGATCTCCTTGAATTCCTCGATTTCCTCAGGCCGGAGCGCAAAACCGCCATCAGCACCAACCGGACCTCGACCATGCAACCGGTGCTGCAGATGTTTCGCCTGGCCGACCTCTTCGACAAGGTGGTCACCCCCCTTGACGTGGCCCAGCCCAAGCCGCATCCGGAAGCGCTGCACCAGATCCTTGACCATTTTCAGTGCAGCGTGGCAGAGAGCATTTACATCGGCGATTCCCAGGTGGACCGCGAGCATACCGAAGCCATCGGCATGCGGCTCATCGCCTTTAAAAACCAGGCCCTATCAGCGGAATACCATGTGAAGAGCTTCATGGAAATCACCCAGCTGCCTATTTTCTGAAGGGAGACAAAAACGCCATGAGACTGGAGATATCGCATCGGATTCTGGTGATGGGGCCGGACCTGGAAAAAAGTGCGGCGCATGCCCTGCGCTTTCTCGACCGCACTCCTCTGGTCCAATATGACACGGTTCGGGTGATCACGGCCGAATCCTGCTCAGGTTTGGACAACCGCTTCCGGCCCTGGCTGGAAGAAGGCATTGGCGAAAACCGGAAGGTTCTTGCAAAACTCCTGGCTGATCTGCGCGCGGCGGGAACCAGGGATTTTCAAGATCTCGTCCATCTGCCCCAAGGTTTTCAAAGCAAGATCATCCACACCATCGCTCATCTGCTCGACGGATTTTTCGGCATCGACAGCGCCTTCTACAGCCTGGCGGAAGATTCCCACTGGCTCAGCGACACCACCCGCAGTCAGATTGAGGAATCACCGGAAGAGTTCTGGCTGATCAAAGTGGTGGCGACCCTGGAAGCCCTTGAACACGGGAGCGTCTCCGCCCTGCGCTCCTTTGAGAAATAGAACGCATCAAGCCTCTTACAAAACTCCGCCAGCCCTGTTCCCGCCATTCCGGCGCAGGCCGGAATCCAGTTTCCTCGGAAAAACACATCAATCCTGAACCCCACCCTTCGCCGAGGTGACGACTTTCACAGACGGTTCAATCGTGATGATGATGGTGATCGTGATCGTGATGATGCCCTTTCCCTGGGCCGCCGATTTCCGCCAAAGCCTTTTTCAGAATACCATCGGTCTCCCCCATACTGGCAACGGCCCTGTCTAACAGATCCGCCAGCGCACCCTGTTTCTCGGCCCGCACCAGAGCCGCCCATTTCTTGAATTCCGCCTCATGGTTGTGATTATGTTCGATCCAGTGGGGCAGAAGAATCTGCAGCTTTTCCATCGTTGTTTTCTCGTCCATTTCAGACTGTTCCTTTTGTTTGGGTCACGGTTACCTTGCCATGGAGAAAATCAATGGCGCGAACCGAGGCGTTTCGGATGAGCTTCGGTTCTTCAAAAAGGGCGGAAACCATCAACCCATCCTTTGTCACCTCAAGAAGGGTGGCGCTTTCCTGAATCATCTCTTCCTTGCCGTCATGCTCAAGGACTATGCTCATCTGGCACATGGCCTGCCTCATTCGTCTATGTGTTTTTCGCTTTGCCGCGAGGGAAAATACAATATACTATCTAATTACTACTAATCTTCAGCAAATTTTTTTCCGTCCTTCCGGCGAAAGCCGGAATCCAGAGAAATGAGCTACCGTGCCTGGATTCCGGCTTTCGCCGGAAGGACTTGTTCGCAAATGAGCCTTTGATACAAAACACGGACAATCGACTGGCTGACGCATAGCACCCGCGTGCCGACTGAAGTTCGATGGTAATCAGAATATAATAAGATTTCCCTGCTTTTTCATGCAGATTTGTAGTTCCACCGCAACTTATCCCGAGGACACCCAACATGCTTCTTGATTTCAGCGCTCTCAAAGCCCTTCTTGCCGCCTCCAAAACCGTGGCGGTGGTCGGCCTCTCCCCCAAGGAATCCCGACCGAGCAATATGGTGGCCCGCTACCTTATTAACGAAGGATACACGGTGATTCCGGTCAATCCGGGCCAGGAGGAAATCCTGAGTCTGCCCTGCTATGCAGACCTGGAGGCGGTGCCAGTTCCTGTCGATATTGTCGATATCTTCCGCCGCTCCGAAGACGTGGAGCCCATTGTGGATGCAGCAATCCGCATCAAAGCAAAAGCGGTGTGGATGCAGGAAGGGGTGATCAATGACGCGGCTGCAACAAAGGCACGGAATGCCGGATTGATCGTGGTCATGGACCGCTGCCTGAAAACCGTTCATGCCGAGCTGGGCTGAGGCGGACACCCCTTGTCCGAGCAGCCGAGAAACCGCATGCTTGCCTCCCTGCTGACGATCATCGCTCTGGCCTATCTCGGCTTTTGCCTCATCCTCTTTTTCATGCAGGATCGTTTCCTCTATTACCCCCTGGCAAGGATTGAAGCAACCCCGGCCGCCATTGGCCTGCCCTTCAGCACAGTAACGCTTGTCACAACGGATAATCTCGCCCTTTCCGCCTGGTTTGTTCCGGCGGAAAAACCCAAAGGGGCGATCCTCTTTTGTCATGGCAACGGCGGCAACATCTCCCACCGCCTCGATTCCCTGCGCATCTTCCACGCCCTGGGCTATTCCACCCTGATCTTCGATTACCGGGGCTACGGGGAAAGCGAAGGCTTTCCCAACGAGGCAGGAACCTATCTCGATGCCCGGGCGGCCTGGCGCCATCTCACTGACAATTTAGGCTTTGCTCCGCAGGAGATCGTTCTTTTCGGCCGCTCCCTTGGCGCGGCAGTGGCCGCAGACCTTGCCACCGAAGTCACCCCGGCCGGGCTTATCGTCGAATCGGCCTTCACCTCGGCGCCGGACCTTGCCGCAGAACTTTTCCCTCTGCTGCCCGCACGCCTGCTCTGCAAATATCGCTACGATACCCTGAGATCCCTTGCCAAAATTTCCTGCCCGCTGCTGGTGGTACACAGCCCGGATGATGAAATCATCCCCTTTGCCCACGGCAAAAAACTCTATGCGGCAGCCCATGCGCCCAAGCAGTTTCTGGAAATCCGGGGCGATCACAACAGCGGTTTTCTGGTTTCAGAAAGCATGTATCGTGGCACCCTTGACGTTTTCCTGCAAAAAACTGAGAGAAAACCGCTATACTTAAAACAATTGCCGGAAACATCACCGTAAACCAACGGGAGAAAGTGCCGTGGCAGCTCAATCTTCATCACCGAAAAAAAACCGGGCATCAGGATGCCGGAAGCCGATCCCACGGAAAAACCCCAGGCCCGATACCCAAGCCGATCTGCTGAAACTCCTCAAGATTCTCGACAGCCTCCAGGCCATTGTCTATGTGGCGGATATGCAGAGTTACGAACTGCTCTTTGTGAACAGCTACGCCCGCGATCTCTTCGGAGACATCGAGGGAGAAATCTGCTGGCAATCCCTGCAGAAGGATCAAACCGGCCCCTGCCCCTTCTGCAGCAACGACAAACTGGTCGACAAAAACGGCCAACCGGTGGGCGAGTATATCTGGGAGTTCTGCAACACCCGGAACAACCACTGGTACCGGATGGTGGATCAGGTAATCGAATGGGTTGATGGCCGACTGGTCCGCCTACAGGTCGCCACCGACATTACCGAGCGCAAACTGGCGGAGGAGAGAGTTGACCACACGCAGGAAGAACTGGTGCGGACCAACGAGCAGCTCGCCCTGCTCCTGGACGCCCTGCCGATCATCCCCTTCACCAGGGCAGGGGACACAGATTTCACCTTCACTTACATGAGCAACACGGTCAAGGAAATTAC
Organism: Desulfurivibrio sp.; assembly: GCA_013791995.1. Lineage (GTDB taxonomy): Bacteria > Desulfobacterota > Desulfobulbia > Desulfobulbales > Desulfurivibrionaceae > Thiovibrio. The sequence goes on from VMSS01000009.1 coordinate 16,129, forward strand.
CGGCTACCCCCCTAAACAGTTTCTCGATAACCCCCGATTCTGGCTCGATAATCTGCACCCTGAAGATCGGACTCGCGCCGTTGTCGACCTTGACTCTTTACGCGCGGAAAAAGAACGAAAAAGCGAATGCCGTTTTCAGTTGGCCGATGGTTCTTACAAATGGTTCGCCAGCAACCTACGGGCGGTGCGGGATGGTGATGGCGGCTTGCGCTATATCGTAGGGACCTGGCAGGATATCTCTGAGGAAAAAAGAAAACAGCATGAGTCCGAGCAGCGGTTGCAGCAGATCATCCAGGCCGACAAGCTCGCCTCGCTGGGACAGGTTGTGGCCGGGGTTGCCCACGAAATCAACAACCCCAACAGCTTTATCACCTACAATGTCCCGCTGCTTGAGGACTCATGGGAGGCTTTTTCACCTATTATCAGGGAGTTCACCCAAAAACATCCAAATAAAATGGCCGGCCACATTACCTTTGCGGAAATGGCTGAAGACATGGGGGAAATCATTACCGCCATAAAAACAGGCTCCGACCGGATCAATGCCATTGTTGCCAAACTCAAGGATTTCGCCAGGCTTGATGAGGCCACGCCCAGCAAGCTTGTGGATATCAATAAGGTGATCAATGACTCTCTGACCATCGTCGGCGCCCAGGCCCGGAAGCTGATCGGCACTATCACGGTTGAACTGGCAGAAAACTTACCGCTCTTTTATGGTCATTTCCTAAAGCTGGAACAGGTCGTTGCCAACCTGATTTTGAACGCAGCCCAGGCTGTCCCCAGCAAGACGGAGGGGACTCTCTCCCTCCGCAGCCGTTATATAGAAAGGCTGGATACCATACTCATTGAGATAGAAGACAATGGCCGGGGCATTTTGCCGGAGGATATGGACCATATCTTTGATCCTTTTTTCACCACCAAGCGCAATATCGGCGGCACAGGCTTAGGCCTTTCCGTTTCCTACAGCCTGATCCAGGAGCATAACGGCAGAATCGGCGTCTTATCCCGGCCCGGTCTGGGCACAAAATTCACACTCTTTCTGCCCGTTGACCGACGGGAAAGCCCCCTTGACCTGCACCCGACCATCCTCTGTGTTGATGATAATCCCTTGGTCCTTGGGTTGTTAAAATCATTTTTTGTCGGAGTGCAGAAGATGCCGGTGGAATTAATGAAAAGCGGGGACGAGGTTCTCCGCTTCCTGGAAGAGCATCCTGAGGTTGATCTGGTACTGAGCGATATTGTTATGCCGGGGATCGATGGCTGGCAGCTTCTTAAAAGTATCAAGGAAAAATTCCCCCTGCTGCCGGTCATCCTTATCTCCGGAGACACGACGGCGCCGCAGGAACTCAAAAAGCAAAAATATCCGCCGGATCATTTCATGGCCAAGCCCCTGAATTTTCCCAAACTGATAACGGTGATCAACACCATTGGCAGGCAACGGTTATGAAAATACTGATGGTTGACGACGAACCCATAGCCCTGAACTCTTTACAGAGGCTGTTGCGGCGACGCGGTTACAAAGATGTCGAGATTTGCGACCAGGCTCCCGCAGCCGTGGAAAGAATAAAATCGATTGATTTCGATGTGGTTTTCCTGGATCTGCTCATGCCGGAAATGGATGGGTTGCAGGTCCTTGAGGCAACAAAGCCTTTTTGTCCGCACACCGAATTCATCATGCTCACTGCGGTGGATGAAGTGGATACGGCTGTGAAGGCTCTGCGGCTCGGAGCCTATGACTATCTGGTCAAGCCGGTTGACAATGAGAGGCTGGTTCTGGTGCTGGAGCATGCCTATGAGCGGAAGGGTCTGCTCTCCGGGCTTGCCGGGGCCAGCTCAGGCAAGCCGGTGGCACTGTCCGACGCCTTTGCTTCGATCATCACCCAGTGCCCCCGCATGAAGGAACTGCTGCGCTTTGCGCAAACCATGGCCAAAAGCGGGAACCCGGTGCTGATCACCGGCGAGTCGGGGACCGGCAAAGAACTCCTGGCCAGGGCCGTCCATGAGGCTGGGCCTGCCCCGGACGGCCCCTATGTGCCGGTCAATGTCGCCTCCGTCTCCGAGTCTCTTTTTGAAAGCCAGTTTTTCGGCCATGTCAAGGGCGCCTTCACCGGGGCAACCATGGACTATCCCGGTTTTTTTGAGCAGGCCCACACCGGCACCCTTTTTCTCGATGAGATCGGGGAACTGCCCCTTTCGCTCCAGGCCAAATTCTTACGGGTCCTGGAAGATAAAAAGGTGATGCGCCTTGGCAACCCGCAACAGATTCCGGTGGATATCAGGATTGTTTCCGCGACCAACGTGGATCTGGATAAGGCGTGCCAGCAAGGCGCCTTTCGCCTGGATCTCATGTACCGGATCAAATCCGTCCATCTGCATCTGCCGCCCTTGCGAGAGCGGGAAGGGGATATTCCCCTTCTTGCCGACCATTTTCTTAAAAAAGCCGCCCTGCGACATGGCAAAGAAACCAAGGGCTTTAGGCCGGATACTCTGGAAATTTTACAGCAGCAAAGCTACCCGGGCAACATCCGTGAGTTGGCCCAGAAGGTGGAAACCGCTGTGCTCATCTCCCAAGAAGAATATTTGCCGCCCGAGGCGTTCGGGCAAGAGGCCCCACCTGTCCCGACCTTTGCCCGAAGATTATGCAGCCTCAAGGAAGATGCCGACCTGCATACCGCCTTTGTCCTCCGGCAGAGCAATGGTGATCGCAATCAAGCAGCACACATTCTCGGAGTGACTGTCCGCCAGGTACAACGGAAAATTGCCGAGATGAAAAAAGAGCCCCGCTGGCAGAAGTTGTTTGACGACATTGAGGTCGCCGGCCGGTGACCGCAATGTCACATCTCTCTTTTCCCTGAAAAAACAGGCTTTCCCCTCCCCACCCATCACTTTTCCGCCCCTGATCCCGAGCAAAACTGACGACATTTATGTCGCCACGCTCCACCCTGCCTGCCTCCCAAGCCCAACACAAAAACCATTTGATTTCAGCAGGATATCTTCTTTTATGGGCTATTTTTATTCGTTGGCATCCTCCTTGCTTTATACGGGCTGCAAAGAGGAGCAAATGACGACCATGACCATGACACTGATCAAAAAAATCCTTGTGACAGACAACAACGACATCATGGGCAGTTCCATAGCCCTTCATCTCTATCGGCAGGGGTTCAGTGTCTGCAGAACCTGTGAGGTTGATCAGGCCAAAAGCATAATAGAGACTACGAAAAAATCGGGTCAGCCCTTTGATCTGGTGATCAGCGAGATCCTCACCTTAGGCCAAAACGAAATCGCCTTGATCAACTGGCTGCATGCGCACCATCCAGAAATCGCGGTGCTGGTGGTTTCCGGCTTTGGAAATGCATCCCTGCTCAACACCCTTCTCAGGCCGGACCGAGACTTCTTTCGTGAAAAACCGGTACTGCCCCATGAGATAGAGGAAACCATTCTTGCCATAGAGAAAAAGAAACGGAAGCTTCCTGAAATTAGAGCGATGACGGAGGACTCCGGAGAAATTCTCCCCTTCAAATGTCGAAACGAAAAAGAACGCGTTGAATTCCACAAAACCAAAGAGGCATGATTATGGATGAAAAAACGGAAGAAATCAGCAGGGAAGGAAAATACCTGACCTTTAGTCTCGGAACGGAACAGTATGGCATCGGGATCCTAAAGATCAAGGAAATCATTGGCATGATGCCGGTCACCGCCCTGCCGCAGGCCCCGGATTACATGAAAGGGGTGATCAACCTGCGGGGCAAGGTGATCCCCATTGTTGATCTGAGAACAAAATTCGCCATGCCCACCCAGGCGGAGACCGAGCGCACCTGCATCATTGTGGTCGAAGTTGCCGGACGCGGAACTCAATGCTTGACCGGCTTAGTGGTGGACGGGGTTTCCGAGGTGCTCAACATCAAGAGCGAGCAGATCGAAGCGCATTCTTCCCTGGGAGACCTTCATTCTGAAAGTGTTTTGGGTTTAGCCAAGATGGAGAGCGGGGTCAAGATCCTGCTTGACATCGATCAGGTGATAAACAGTGAAACTTCCGCGGCCTTGCAGCTTGCTGCCTAGTTGATGGCCGACAATATAAAAAGAGTAAACAATCATGTTTAGTTCAAGCAATGCAACCTCAAGAGGACATGCCATGAATAGCACGACAAGTAAGAAAATGACCATAAAAACATTGCTCAAGATGGCCTTCGGTTTAGCGGCCTTGATAACCCTGGTAATCGGATCGGTATCCTACTTTGAGTTCAACAATACCCAAGCAACCACGGATGAAATCCTGAGCAAAGAGGCACCGCTTCTTATGGACACCGAGAGTCTGGTAGCTGGGCTGCTTACCTTGCGCCGTTACGAAAAAGATTTTTTTCTGAATATCGGAAACCCTGAAAAACAGGCGAGCTACCTTAAAAAACATACCGAAGACGTGACGGTCAACATGGAGCTGCTTGACAAAATGATAGCCATGGTCAAAAGCGATAAGGATCTGACAGACAAAGAGGCGCAGGTTTTTGTCACTCTGAAAAAAGATCTCAACGACTATAACGTTGGTTTTTTGCAAGTTGTGAAGCAGGTCCAGGAAGATCAATCCATCACTCCCCAGCAGGCCAACAAATTGATGGCGCCGATAAAACAAAATATCCATGATATGGAAACAGCTCTTCCCGAGCAGGAAAAAGCCATTAAATCGATGTTTACCGATAACGCCACCGAAATGCTGAGCGCGGCCAGAACAGCGAAACTGATTATTGCTGTGATGGCGGCAATCGGTTTTGCCTTTATCGTGGCGACCGGTGTTTTGATCAATCGCCGTATCTTGAGGATAATCGGCGACGTTACCAAAAACCTGAGTGAAAGCTCACATCAGATCAACGGTGCGTCGGCCCAGATTGCAAGCAGCAGCCAGGTCTTGGCGGAAGGCGCGTCGGAACAGGCCGCCTCCCTGGAAGAAACCTCTGCTTCCTTGGAAGAGATCTCTGCCACAACCAAACAGAATGCCGAAAATGCCTCACTGGCAAACACCATGATGCAGGAAGCCTCTTCCACCATCAATACTACAGGTGAGACGATTTCCACTCTGAGCGCCTCCATGATAGACATTGCCCAGGCAAGCAAGGAAACATCCAAGGTCATCAAGACCATTGACGAGATTGCCTTCCAGACCAATCTCCTTGCCTTAAACGCTGCGGTAGAGGCAGCACGGGCAGGCGAATCAGGCGCAGGGTTTGCAGTGGTGGCGGACGAAGTTCGCAACCTGGCCATGCGGGCGGCAGAAGCGGCCAAGAATACGGCCCTTCTCATCGAATCAACCCTGGAAAAAGTCAATGCCGGTTCCGCCCTCATGGAAAAAACAGGAGTGGCCTTTTCAGGGGTGTCTGAAAGCGTGCAGAAAGTAGGCAGCCTTGTCTCTGAAATCGCGGTTGCCTCAAACGAGCAAGCACACGGCATCTCCCAGGTCAACAAGGCAGTTACCGAAATGGATCAGGTAACCCAGCAGAACGCGGCAACCGCTGAGGAATCCGCCAGCGCCTCGGAAGAACTGAGCGCCCAGACAGAAGCCATGAGAAGCATCACTGAGGATTTGATCGCGGTAGTTGGCCTCAACAGGGATGTTGCCAACGATAGAACAGCTCAGCATACCCGTTCCGCAGAAACCCGTCGGCAAAAGACCCGCCCCAATCTGCTCCCGAAACGGGCTGCTGCGCAACGCTTTATCCCGCTTGATGCAGATGATGATTTTGTCGACTTTGCCGCAAAGGCATAAGACGGGAATCATATAGTCCACAAAAAAAGGCCTGCTTGGGAAATCCAGGCAGGCCTTTTTTTGCCCTGAATCGAGTATTGGCAGCACCTCATCGCCTTTCCTAGGATTCGCGATAACGATCGAATTCTCTCTTTTGAAAACCAAAGCGTATCACGAGCAGACGGCAAAGATCCTTGGAGTTGCTTTCACCTAACAGCAGAGAAGGTTGCCAAACGAAAAAAAACAAAATCCCGTAGCCCAGGCTGACTGGCGACATTCATGTCGCTCACAGATGAACAGAATGTCGCACCTAATATTCCCTAGAAAACCCGGCTGTTCCCCCAATTTTCTGCCTTTTTTGCCCTGATCCAAACGAATACCGAGTGACATTTATGTCGTCACTCTCCCAATCACCCACACTCCTAATATTCAAAAAAACTTATTTATTTCAGTATGATACATTCTTTAATGGCAACATAATCACCACTGGCATCCTCCTTGCTATATAAGACAAACAAAGAAGAGCACGCGAACATGAGCGCATTAATTTCACAATCTTCAAGGGGCCTGATTATGGACGAACAAACAGAAGCATTCAGCAAAGAAGGAAAATACCTGACCTTTAGTCTCGGGACAGAACAGTATGGCCTCGGGATCTTGAAGATCAAGGAAATCATCGGCATGATGCCGATCACCGCCCTGCCGCAGGCCCCGGATTATCTGAAAGGGGTAATCAATCTGCGGGGCAAGGTGATCCCCATTGTTGATCTGAGAATAAAATTCGCCATGCCCGCCCAGGCGGAGACCGAGCGCACCTGCATCATCGTGGTCGAGGTTGCCCGGCACGGAACTCACTGCTTGACCGGCTTGGTGGTGGACGCTGTTTCCGAGGTGCTCAATATCAAGAGCGAACAGATCGAAGAGCATTCTTCCCTGGGAGACCTCCACTCTGAAAGTGTTTTGGGTTTAGCCAAGGTGGAGAGCGGGGTCAAGATCCTGCTGGATATCGATCAGGTGATAAACAGTGAAACTTCCGCGGCCCTGCAGCTTGCTGCCTAGTTGACGGCCGACAATATAAAAAGAGAAAATACTCATGTTGAATTCAAGCAATGCAACCACAAGGGGACATGCCATGAAAAGCACGCCTAGCAAGAAAATAACCATAAAAACATTGCTCAAGATTGCTTTCGGTTTAGCATCCTTGATAACCCTGTTGATCGGATCGGTGTCCTACCTCCAGTTCAACAACAAC
>VMSS01000092.1 GCA_013791995.1 Desulfurivibrio sp.
ATGTGAACAGCGAGGCGGACGAGGCCACGGTGCAGAGCGACATAGAGCGACTGCAGGAGGTCGCTTGTAAGCAGGCCATGCAATTTAGCCGCGGAACGCGTTACACCTTGATTCCGGATGGAGAGGATGCTATCCGCATCGAGTTCAGTGGCTAGGCCGGAAGGGTGGGCCATGGCACAAGCAGTGATACGACCCGCCAACCCTGGGGATCTTGCTGCCCTGGTTGATCTGCTCCGGATTCTTTTTTCCATCGAGGCGGACTTTGACTTTGATGCAGCCCGGCAGCACCAAGGGCTGGCGATGCTTTTGGCCCATGAGACAGCGGTTATTCTGGTTGCCGAGACAGCGGGACAGGTCATTGGTATGTGCTCCGGGCAACTGACCATTTCCACGGCCGAGGGGGGGTTTGCTCTGCTGGTGGAGGATGTGGTGGTTGGTGAACCATGGCAAGGGAGGGGGATAGGACGAGAATTGATGACGGCTCTGGAGCAATGGGCTGCAAGCAGAAAGGTCGGGCGTCTTCAGCTTCTGGCCGACCGGAACAATGGAGCGGCTCTGGAGTTTTACCGTAAGCTCGGTTGGCAGCCCACCGAGCTTATCTGCCAACGCAGACGACTATAACCCAAGGAGGGAGAACCATGAAGGAATCAGGGAAGGTTGTTACCCTGGCAGGGTTTCCCGAGGTCAAAAGCGAACCCATCAAGGGATGGCAGGAGTTTCTCCAGGAGGGCAATCAGTTCCTGGCCACGGCGAACAATGCCTATACGAAACGGCGAAAACCGTTCACCACCGAAATTCTTTACAATCTGGTGGCCATGGCCGTTGAAAAACTGATCATGGCCTTGCTCATGAAAAGCGGCAAGCTGCCGTATAACCACACCATGCACGATCTGGTGGAATCTGTTGCTGAGTTTCTGCCCGGCGAACTGGCGGGTCTTGGGGCGGATCTTAAGGCCTGGGATGGGTTTCAGGATATTTGCGATATAGAAAGTTACTCCATCACCCCCCCGACCATGGAGCAGATAGACGGCATGCTCAACCTTGCTTTGGAAGTTCAGTCGCGAATCACGATCTCTGTTGCCGATTGTTGAAATCACAGAGAAGCAAGGAGTTAGAAAAGGAGCGATTGCAACGGGTATTAATAGCAAACATGTCATCCCGACGAGAGCCGGGACCCAGAAAAGGCACTGGTTTCCGGCTTTCGCCGGAATGACGGCAGAAAGCACAAGTAGTGACTGTAGCCGGTCGCGATCAGGCCCCTTTGAGGGGTCAGCAACCGTCAAGTCACCGGCTTTGTCGGTGGCAGCTGAATTTGTAACGTATTGATTTCATTATAAGGAGAACGACCATGGCGAGAAAAGATGTAGAGGCATTGTTGGTTGCCGGCGGCGAAGATAAACATGTGCGGGCCAAATATGATGTCCCTGGGACCCGAGAGGAGTTTGTCGTTCTGGCTGCGGAAGACGGTTATCATTTCACGGTAGAGGAGCTTGACGTGGTGCTTAAAGAGTCAGGCGATGTCTTTGAAAAAAACGGCAATCCTGCCAAGCGACAGATTTGGTGGGTGTGAGGGGGGACCTCATACTGTTTTTCCAATGCGCAAGCGAATGGCAAGAAAAGGTGCATTGACGTGCAGGCCACCCCACTGGTCTGCCTGAGCAGATATCTGTTGTTGTAAAAACCCGAAGGGGCCAGACAAAAATGTCTGGCCCCTTCTTTTTTGTCGCAAAGGTTACACAACCCTCCTTCGCCTCCCTTCTCTTCCGATCCAGTCCACGAAGATCCAGCTGGCTAACACCAAGTAATCACTTGATAAAATAATATTTTCCCTGTGTGGCACACCCCTTGCTCTTATACCTTTGCAAATCCTTACACAGGAGCATGGAACTAAGCACGGGTGTGTGAATCCCGGAAAGGGGCATAACCCCTTAATAAGCGATTACAGGATGCCGCAGATGCGCGAAAGCGACCTGTCCGCCATACACCAGGTATGCGGACAGGTCGATGACAGCTAAGCAAGCAAAGCGAGACTGCGAAGCAGAGGTGGTGCCCTGTGATCGCTTACAGGAGTACGGACGTCATGGAAGCAGCCTTACTGGAACGACAAGATTCGATCCATCGCACAGGGGAGGCCCCCTTTGTCATGGACTGCAACAAGGACAGCCTGGCCGGGGCGGTGAGCCAGCGGGCTTGCGTCTTCTGCGGTTCCCGGGTGGTGCTTTATCCCATTGCCGACGCCCTGCACCTGGTGCACGGCCCGATCGGCTGCGCGGTCTACACCTGGGATATCCGGGGCGCCCTTTCCTCCGGCCCGGAATTGCACCGGATGAGCTTTTCCACGGACATGCAGGAGATCGACGTCATCTTCGGCGGCGAGAAAAAACTCTACAACGCCCTGGTTGAACTCATCGACCGGCACAGCCCCAAGGCGGCCTTTGTCTATTCCACCTGTATCGTCGGGATCATCGGCGATGACATGCAGGCGGTGTGCCGCAAGGTGAGTGAAGAAAAGGGCATCCCGGTCCTGCCCGTGCAGTCGGAAGGGTTCAAGGGCAACAAGCGGGCCGGCTACAAGGCCGCCTGCAATGCCATGCGGCAGTTAGTGGGCATGGGCAATATCAGCGGCATCTCCAAGTACAGCCTCAACATCCTGGGCGATTTCAATCTGGCCGGGGAGATTTGGCTGATCCGCGAATACTTTACTCGGATGGGTGTCGAGGTGGTGGCCAATATCACCGGTGACGGGAGGGTGGGAGATATCCAGCGGGCCCACGGAGCCGCGCTCAATGTGGTGCAGTGCTCCGGTTCCACCATGGATCTGGCCAAGATGATGGAGAAAGACTATTCCATTCCCTCGCTCAGGGTCTCCTATTTCGGCGTTGAAGACATGGCCGAATCGCTCTATGCGGTGGCCGAGTTTTTCAAGGACGAGGAGATGATGGCCCGCACCAAGGAACTGGTCAAAGAAGAACTTTCTCTGATCATGCCGGAACTCATGCGGTACCGGAAGGTGCTGGCCGGCAAGCGGGCAGCCATATACGTGGGCGGCGCTTTCAAGGCATTTTCCCTGGTTAAGGCTTTCCGCACCATCGGCATGCAGGTGGTTATGGTCGGCTCCCAGACCGGAACCCCGGAGGATTACGAGGAACTCGCCGCGATCACCGACCCGGGCACAATCATTGTCGATGATTCCAACCCCCTGGAGCTCTCCGCTTTTCTTCAGGAAAAGGATGTGGACATCTTTGTCGGCGGGGTCAAGGAACGGCCCATTGCCTATAAGCTGGGCGTTGCCTTCTGCGACCATAACCACGAGCGCAAGGAGATGCTCGCCGGATTCAGCGGCATGCTCAACTTTGCCCGTGAGGTCTACGGCTCAGTGATGAGCCCGGTGTGGAAGTTTGTCCCCAGAGGGGAAAAATAGCCACGAACCCCACGAAACAACACGAAATTTGTAACGACTCAACATCTCATTCGTCATTCCCGATTGGCGGCGAAGCAGAGGTGATGCCGCTGGATAGTTCACAAAACTTCAGTGTCTTTCGTGGATTTCGTGGCCTAGAAAAATGAGGACTGTCATGGGCAAGATACTGCCGAATTATGTCTCCACCACCAATGCCTGCAAGCTGTGTAAGCCCCTGGGCGCCAGTCTCGCCTTCCGGGGCGTGGAAGGGGCAGTGCCCTTTCTCCACGGCTCCCAGGGGTGCGCCACCTACATGCGGCGTTACATTATCAGTCATTTTAACGAGCCCATCGACATCGCCTCCTCCTCGCTGGGGGAGAAGAATGCGGTCTATGGCGGCGGGGCGAACCTGAAGTTGGGGCTAAAAAACGTAACCGAGAAATACCACCCCGCCCTCATCGGCATAGCCACCACCTGCCTCACCGAAACCATCGGCGACGATGTGAAGATGCTGCTCTATCAGTATCGCCAGGAGTTTATGCAGGACGGCGGCCCGATGTTGGTGCATGTTTCCACCCCGAGCTATTCGGGTACCCATATGGAGGGGTTTCATGCGGCGGTGCGGGCTTTGGTGGAGCAGTTGACCGAGGAAGCAGGGTCAAACGGTACGGTGAACATCCTGCCCGGTTTTCTCTCGGCTGCGGACCTCAGGAGCCTCAAAGAGATTGCCTGTGATTGCGGTCTGAGCGCCACCGTGCTTCCTGATTTTTCCGAAACCCTTGATGGCCCGGCCCTGCGGGACTATCCCTTGATTCCCAAGGGGGGGACGAAGATCAAGGATATCCAGGCGATGAGCGGGGCCAAAGCCACCGTGGAGTTTGGCTATACCCTGCCGGATCAGCTCTCCGCTGGCATCCATCTTGAAAAGACTTACAAGGTGCCCCTGCACCGGTTGGGCATGCCGGTGGGCATCCGGGAAACGGACCGGTTCTTTGAGGTGTTGAGTGAGCTTTCCGGTAAGCCCATGCCGGAGAAGTATGCCATGGCCCGGGGGCGGTTGGTGGACAGTCTGGTGGACGGCCATAAATACGTGTTCGGTAAACGGGCCGTGGTCTACGGCGAAGAGGATATGGTCATCGGGTTGACTTCGTTTTTGGCCGAGATCGGGGTGCAGCCGGTGGTGTGCGCTTCGGGCGGCACCAGCGGAGGATTTATCAAGGCCATCGAAAATGCGGTGGAGGGCTTTCCCGTGGAAATGCCCAGGGTGCATGAGGGCATGGATTTTCACGAGATCGGCGAGCTGGCTGCGGAACTCAAACCTGATTTTTTTCTCGGTCACAGTAAGGGCTATGCCTTGGCCCGGGGTTTGAATATCCCGCTCATCCGGGTGGGGTTTCCCATCCACGACAGGGTGGGCGGCCAGCGGCTGCTGCACATCGGCTACCACGGCGCCCAGCAGCTTTTCGACCTGATCGCCAATGCGATGGTCATGGCAAAGCAGGATGGGTCGGAGGTTGGCTACAGCTATATGTGATGGGGTTGTAATTAATGCTTCAAATCGGTGCTTCGACAGGCTCAGCACGAGCGGACTATCAGTAGATTAAGTCATTCCGTTCGCCCTGAGCCTGTCGAAGGGGTGTCGTTTTCCCGGGATTCAAAATCCCATTGGCACGTAGCCGAGCACCGGAGAGGCTGCCGAAAAGGGGATTTAGGTAAGCGAAGCCACATCGTGGCGAAGACTCCGACTGTTTGAGGCACCCCGTAAGGGGGTATAAACTCCGCCGAGTTTGCAAAGCCCCGGCAGCATCGAGGAGTACCCCTCCGGGGCATAAACTCCGGGCATCCCTCCAACGGCGGGAAAAGAGACACAGGGTGCCTTTTCTTTGGTTCGTTTCTTTGTACCCTGAAGGGCATAAAGTCCAGCAAAGAAATGAACAGGAGAGCGAAGCGTATCCCTTTTGTTGCCGAGGTTGTTTGGGAATCAGAAATGTGAATGTAGGAAAGGGGCTGGGTGAGCTCAGTCTGTCAATTTATAGAAATAAGGGAGAAAATCATGAGCGAACTGCACAAAGACCTGAACAAACATCCCTGTTTTAATCCGGCCATGAAAGGACAGGCCGGTCGCGTCCATCTGCCGGTGGCCCCGAACTGCAATATTAAATGCAATTACTGTGACCGCAAGTACGACTGCGTCAACGAATCGCGACCCGGGGTGACCAGCACCATTCTGACCCCCGAGCAGGCCCTAGTCTACATGGGCAAGGTTCTTGAAAAGGAGCCGCGCATCACCGTGGCCGGCATTGCAGGGCCCGGCGATCCCTTTGCCAATGGGGAAGCGACCATGGAAACAATGCGGCTGATCAATAAAGATTACCCGCAGATGATTTTATGCCTTGCCAGCAACGGCTTGGCCATCGGTCCTTATATCCCTGAGTTGGCGGAGCTCAATGTCTCCCATGTGACCATCACCATCAATGCCGTTGATCCGGAGGTGGGCGCCAAGATCTATAGCTGGGTGCGGGACGGCAAGGTTGCCTATCACGGCCGTCAGGCAGCGGAGCTGCTTCTCTCCCGGCAGTTGGAGGCGGTCAAATCCTTGAAGGCCCACGGCATCACGGTGAAGATCAACTCCATTATGATCCCGGGGATCAATGACCAGCATATTATTAAGGTGGCGGAAACCATGAAGGAGTTGGGGGCGGATCTCCTCAACTGTATGGCCATGTTTCCCAATGTTGGCACCCCCTTTGGCGAAATCCGTGAGCCATCCAAGGAGGAAATTAGCGTGCTGCGCACCGAGGCGGAGAAGTTCCTGCCGCAGATGCGCCACTGCACCCGTTGTC
>VMSS01000266.1 GCA_013791995.1 Desulfurivibrio sp.
GCGGAGGAGATCGTCTCGGCAGGCTCTTTTCTCTTTTTTCCGCTAACGCGTATGTGTTATTGTCCATTACCCCCTGCGACAATCACTTTGACTTCTCCCGGGATCAATGGCTGGATGAACAAAATACCATTCTGCATTCTGCTCAGTGTCACGGCCTTCATTGCGAGCGGCTGCGGCTCGGTGCATGTGGTCCCTCCCGAGGCGATGGGTCCCGATGTCTACCGTATCAGTGCTTGGGGGACCTCAAAAAAAATTATTCATGAAACCGTAAAAAGCGCCAATGAGCGCTGCGCGCAGGAAAACAAGCAATACCTCTTTGTGAAAAACATCTTTCAGTATGGCAGTAACCTGGGTATCGACATGGTTACCTACGAGTTGTTTTTTACCTGTGTCGAAACCGGAGACCCGCGCATTAAGGAAAGGAAATCCCCGCTGAGTCCTGTGGATGAAAAGGGGCAAGAGCCGACGCTACAGAAGATCTTTCCGAAGAGGGATCAAGAACAGGTGAAACCTAAGCCACTTCCAGATCAGGGCGCAGGCCCTGTGCCCGATAAGGTTGTTCCGGAGAAGGAAAAGCCCCCGGTGCAGGAGCAGGCAAGTCCAGCCGCTGAACCGGCGAAGGATATGCCGGCGATCAGCCCTGTCCAGGAGGAAGTTCCTCCCTCGGAGAAGCAGGAGGCAGCCCCCAAGGTTTCCGAAGAGCAGTTGCGCAAAGGGAATCCCGGGATGGGAGAGCCGGAAGATCTGCGCAAGGATGGCTCCGCGCTCGGCGACGAGGCAGGGAAGAACATCCCTGTCATCGAAGAAATCCTGCGCAAATAGCCTGTGGAGTCCGGCATCAGGTGTTCATTCCACAGCATTACAATCGTTGCCGTTGTAGGACCACGAGACAACCTTTGTGCCATCAAGTTCAAAAGTGGTGGTACACGACCTATCGATAATTATTCCAGGGCTCCCGCCAATTTTATTCGTGTAGGCAGTGTTCCCCACGACCGTTGTCTGGTACGTCGGAGGTGTTCCGGGTTGGTATACATTGCGTCGCGAGGAGTAAACGATAAACTTGCGGCCCCCGGTTTCGTATGTTTGCAGCGGAGGTCCCCAACTGCGGACCAGGTCGATCTCCTGCATGCCGAGCCAGGTGTTGAGAGCTTTCTCATACCCTGCCGTAGTGGCACAGGCGGTCAGCACGGCGGCAATGCATATAAACAGGAAACGGGACATGATAGCTTCCCCCTTGGTCGCTTTTGTGATGCCATTCTTTTTGTTAAATCAAATATTTTTGGAGGTGAGGCTAGATGATCAGCCGGACCCCGCCAAGTTCTGCAACCCGGTAAGGAAAATGATCGCCGGGTGAGCCGATGAACATGAAATTGACCGGAATATTCCACTGATGCGATAGTTCTTGAATCAACTCCGGTCCGAAAAATCCCTTGATGCAAACGAATTCTATTTTGATTTCCGGGTATTCGCGATCCAGGAATTCAATATCCGTGCCAAGGCTTTCCGCTCCTTCGTTGTCCCCATTATGTGTCACGGTAACAATCTTGATTTTGCGGGTGTGTTCATTGTTTTGAATGTAGAGCAGCACATTGTTCAGGTTTGACAGGTTGTCGCCTCTGGTGAAAAAGACGAATTCTTGGTCTTGGATTCTGTCGATGGTTGACCGGATGCCCTCGTTGGTTTTGGTTACCAGCTTAAGGATCGGGACAAAAAGATATTCGATGAACTGCATCAGGATATCCAGCAAGGCGATGCGGTTCAGCATAATGGTGACAAAAATCATGGCTGGGATGAAATATTCGGCAAAAA
Source organism: Desulfurivibrio sp. (assembly GCA_013791995.1). GTDB lineage: Bacteria > Desulfobacterota > Desulfobulbia > Desulfobulbales > Desulfurivibrionaceae > Thiovibrio. The sequence continues at coordinate 1,810 of VMSS01000266.1, forward strand.
TGGCCAGATTGGAAGTTTCGCCGGGAAGCGGCTCTTGTATGATGTTGCCCCAAAGAGCGCAGAGTACCGCGATAATAGCCAGCAACACTGCACTCCACGAGGCTTTTTCCGGCCTTGGCAACTTGGCTCGCTTTACTTTGAGGAGAATGTTGCCGACGCCGAAGAGCCCCATGACCAGTAAAAAAGAAATGGTATAGACTCCGGCCAAAGCAGAGACCGCGCCGTTGGTGATCAGCAGGATGGAAACACTTAAAAGAAAGAAGACAATGGTTATTCGGTAGGAACTCCCCCATTTGTTTTTCTTCAGCAGATAGAGCGGCAGGATTCGGTCCAGGGTCATGCGCTCGAGCAAGCCGGTGACACCCACATATGCAGTAAGAACGGCACCGCTTAAGACGAGAACCGCATCGATGGAAATCAGCGTGGCCAGCCAGTCGCCGCCGGATAACCGGCCCATGTGGGAAAGCAGGTTGGTTTGATGAGCACTTACTTCCGGGATCGGCACGACAGCCAGGGCTAGAAAGGCCATCAGGGGATTGCAGATGCTCACCACGATCCACATATTGCGCAGGGTCTTGGGAAAGACCCCGTCTTGCTGCTCCTCGACGAAGTTTGCCGAACTCTCAAAGCCGGATATCCCCAGCATGGCAGCGGCAAAGCCCCAAAAGATGGCCATGGTGATGCTGCCGTGTTGGAGCGGGAGTTGGTTGTTGCTGTAGAAAACATCCATACCGTTTTGGAACAGGTACAGGGTGATCGCCCCGGAAAGAAAGACCAGGGAAAAAAGATGGAAGAGGAAGATGATCTGGGCGACGATGGAAGACTCGCCTATGCCCATGATGGTAATGCCAAGGAAGATGGCGAGCAGGAGCACCGTGGCCGCGATGATGGGCAGAGAGGGGATGATTCCGTGCAGGTAATGCATCGCCTCGGAGGCGGAGATCACCGCGGTTGCCATATACGAGAGCAAGGTGAGGGTGGCGGCCAGGGAAGCCATGGATTTGCTGGTTGTGTTCAGTAAAGCATTGTAGGCCCCGCCGTTTAAGGGCAGAGCGCCGACGACTTCCCCGTATATCTTTCGAAACAGGTACAGGACCCCGGCGACGATCAAAAGGGTAATCCAGGCATACTGCCCTGCAGCAACAATTGCCAGGGCGGAAACGTAGAGGACCGATGAGGAGATATCGTTGCCGCAGATCGCGGTGGCCGGCAGTTCCGACAGCTTGGCTGGTTTGGCTGGGGGGAGGGTTTCGCTCATTATATGACGTTCCTTAAAGGTGGATAGGTCCATTGTGCACGAATAGTGCTCGATCATGAATTTCGTGCTTCATTTCATCCCTGCCCGTTCTGCCGCCAACGTCCACCCTTGCCCCCGTTCCGGGGTTGGATCTCTGCCTTGGTTTTCAGATACATCACCGCGCTATAGCCCAGCAGCCCTTCCACCGCTATATCGAATTCCTTACAGGGCCGGACGGTGAAATCAGAAGGTGGCTCGATGTCCACCTCGCCCCGCCCGGCAAAATTGAGGGTCAGGGAAACCGGGCAGGTGCCATGAAATTCGCGCACCTTGTTTTTGAGACTTTCCAGTTTCTGTCTGCCCACCTGATCGGACTTGAGCAGGATGCGGGCGCCGTTGGTGTATTTGCTCCGGGCCTCGCTTAAGCTGTCCACCGATTCGGCGATGATCTTGGCGCCCTGTTCTTCCTGTTTGACCGTGCCCAGGATGATGAGCGGTTCATCGGTGGTGAGGAGATGGGAGCATTTGGCAAAAGCGTCCGGAAAGACCACCACCTCGACGGCTCCGGCCCGGTCCTCCAATACGATAAAGGCCATGCGGTCGCCTTTTTTGCTGCGGTGATCCTTGTATTCCCGGACCAAGCCGCCCACCCGCACCGGCTGGTTATCGCCCCAGTCGCCAAGACCGGTGAGTTCGGTGTCGGCCACGGCCATGATCTCCTGGTAAAAATTGTCCAGGGGATGGCCGGTGAGATAAAAGCCCACGGTCTCTTTTTCAAAGGCGAGCCGTTCTTTTTCGCTCCATTCCGCAATATCGGGCAAGTCGATGGTGTTGGCCTTGCTTCCCTCTGCCTGGGGCATGGCCGAGAAGAGCGAGATCTGGCCGCTTAACCGATCCCGTTGGGCGGACTGCGCCTGTTCCATGGCAATGTCCAGGATGGCAAAGAGTTGGGAACGCTTGGCTCCCAAAGAATCGAAGGCCCCGGCTTTGATCAGGCTTTCGATGACCCTCCGGTTCACCTTGCGGGAATCGACCCGGTTGCAGAAATCCTCCAGCCCTGCATAGGGACCGTCCGCAGCCCGCACCTCCATGATGGAGTCCAATGCAGCGCCGCCCACGTTTTTGACTGCGGCCAAACCGAAGCGGATGCGGTCGTTGACCACGGCAAAGTCCTTGTCCGACTCGTTGATGTCAGGCGGCAGCACCTCGATCTCATGGTCGCGGCATTCGATGATGTAGCGTACCACTTTGTCGGTGTTGCCCACATCGCAGGAAAGGAGGGCAGCCATGAACTGGGCGGGGTAATGCGCTTTCAGCCAGGCGGTCTGGTAGGCGATCAGGGCATAGGCCGCGCTGTGGCTCTTGTTGAAGCCGTAGCCGGCGAACTTGGCCATCAGGTCGAAAACGTATTCGGCCTTGTCCGGTGGGATGGAGTTCTTCTTGGCCCCGGCCAGGAATTTTTCTTTTTCCGCCTCCATGACCTCGGCTTTTTTCTTGCCCATGGCCCGCCGCAGGTTGTCGGCATCGCCCAGGGAATATCCGGCCAGGACGTTGGCGATCTTCATGACCTGTTCCTGGTAGACGATAACCCCGTAGGTCTCCTTGAGGATCGGCTCCAGCTGGGGAAGCGGGTAGATGGCCTGCATCCTGCCGTGCTTGGTATCGACGAACTGATCCACCATGCCGGATTCCAGCGGGCCGGGGCGGTAGAGGGCCACCAGGGCGATGAGGTCGGAGAAGACCTCTGGTTTCATCTTCATCAGCAGACCGCGCATGCCGGAGCTTTCCAACTGGAACACCCCCAGGGCGTCGCCTTTGGCGAGAAGGTCGTAGGTCTTGGTGTCGTCCAGGGGGATGCGGTTGATGTCGGGCTTATGGCCGATATCAGCACCGATCAGCTTAAGGGCCCGGTCGATGACGGTGAGGGTCTTGAGGCCTAAGAAATCGAACTTGATCAATCCGGTCATCTCGGTGTGGATCATGTCGTACTGGGTGAGGACCTCGCCCTTGGGTCCCTTGCAGACCGGCAGGTATTCCACCATGGGCCTTGGCGAGATGACAACGCCGGCGGCATGGATGGAGGTGTGGCGGTTGAGGCCTTCCAGGGTCTGGGCGATGTGCAGGAGCTCCTCCACCTGGGGGTCGCGTTTCATCAGCTCCTGGAGGCGGGGCTCGGCATCGATCGCCTTCTTGATCGTGATTTTGAGCTCTTCCGGAATGAGTTTTGCGATGCGGTCCACATCGCCATAGGCAACGCCTAAGGCGCGGCCCACGTCGCGGATAACAGCGCGAGCCTTCATGGAGCCGTAGGTGACGATCTGGGCGACATGCGCCTCGCCGCCGTACCGTTGTTGCACGTATTCGATGACCTCACCGCGGCGCTCCTGGCAGAAATCCACGTCGAAGTCGGGCATGGACTTGCGCTCGATGTTGAGGAACCGCTCGAAAATCAGGCCGTAGGGAAGGGGGTCGATGTCGGTGATCCGCAGGGAATAGGCGGCGAGACTGCCGGCGCCGGAGCCACGGCCAGGGCCCACCGGGATCTCGTGGTCCTTGGCCCAGTTGATGAAGTCGGCGACAATGAGGAAATAGCCGGGAAAGCCCATCTTGATGATGACGTCGATCTCGTGGGTCAGTCGATCCCGGTAGGTTTTTTCAATCTCCGGGGTGAGGTGGTCGATCTCCCGCATGTCGGCCAAACGCTCTTCAAGTCCGGCCAGGGCGGCTTTCTCGAACAGGGTGTCAAGGGTTTCGCCCTCGGGCACCGGAAAGATCGGAAAATGGGACTCGCCAAAGCTTAGCTCGACATTGCAGCGCTCCGCCAGACGGACGGTCTCGGCGATGGATTCGGGCGAATGGGCAAAGGCTTTTTTCATCTCTTCCGGCGATTTGAAGAAGAGCTCGTCGGTTGAGAAGCGGAAGCGGTTGGCATCGTGCATGGTTTTGCCGGTCTGGATGCAGAGCAGTACCTCATGGGCCTGGGCTTCGTTTCGGTTGAGGTAATGGCAGTCGTTGGTGGCGACCAGCGGGATGCCCAGCTCCTTGGAGAGCGCTTTGAGCCCTTGGTTGACCACTGCCTGTTCGGGGATATTGTTCTCCTGCATCTCGAGATAAAGGCGGTCGCCGAACAGGGCCATGAGCTGGCGTGCCTCTTCCCGGGCACCCTCCATGTCGCCGGCGGTGATGCGCTGGGGAATGCCGCCGTGCAGGCAGGCGGTGAGGGCGATGAGCCCCTCGGCATGGGCACCCAGGACTTCGAGATCGATGCGCGGCTTGTAGTGGAACCCTTCCAGCTGGGCCAGGCTGGCCAGCTTGAGCAGGTTCTGGTAGCCGGTGTTGTTCATGGCCAGGAGGACGAGATGGAAGGCGGCCTTGCCCGCGCTTTTGGCGGATTTGTCGAAGCGGTGGCTGGGGGAAACATAGAATTCGCAGCCGATGATGGGCTTGATCCCGGCCTTTTTGGCCTGGACATAGAATTCCAGGGCGCCGAACATGGAGCCGTGATCGGTGATGGCCACGGAGGCCATCCCGTATTTCTTGCACTTAGCCAGGAGGTCGCCGACCCGTATAGCGCCGTCGAGCAGGCTGTACTGGGTGTGGACATGGAGGTGAACGAAATTGGCTGGCGGGGTTTCCGGCATATGTAGTTCCAACTGTATGAGATTATTTGAAAAAGTTTAATTTGTGGTTCGACAGGCTCACCACGAACGAAAGAAATCAATGAATTAACGATACTTGGCGCCCGCCCTGAGTTAGTCGAAGAGTGGGTTTAGGGTTTATTCAGTACTGAACCGCATCCTCTTCAGAGCGTCCAGGCTCGCCCACAGATCATCCTCGGTGTGGGGCTCAAGGGTGATGATGGGCTGCAACCGGTGTTCTTTAAGATAGCTGAACAGGCCGGAAAAATCAAAGCTCCCGCGGCCCGGGGCAAGGTGCGCGTCCCGGTCGCCGTGGTTGTCGTGCAGATGAAGCTGGCCAAGCCATGGTGTCAGGGCTGGCAGCCAATCCTGCCAGGTGTTTTTGGCAAAAGAAGTGACATGACCCACGTCGAGACAGAACCCGGCAAAAGGCGAGTCAAGGGCGGAGAGCATTTTTTTGTGTTGCTCCGGACCTGTTTCGTAGGTGTTTTCCAACATCAGCGGGACATTATGCGCAACACCTTTGGTCAGCA
>VMSS01000085.1 GCA_013791995.1 Desulfurivibrio sp.
CCGGAGATCATCTGGGCCGGCAGCAGGACGAACATGATTCCCAGATACGCCTTTTGCTGGAGGACGTTGAACTTGTTTTCCGTGGTCATGACATGGGGATTTGGGTCGCCGCGAAAAATGCCGTAGCCGTAAAATTTAACTTGCTTCACGGCTTTGGCCGCGAAGGTTGAGATGTCCGGGAAGTAGATGGTGATCTTGCCGGTGCTCATATAGTAGAAAAGCCAGATGAAATATGCACTGATCACGCCGAATCCCGCATAGTTGTGAAGGGTTATGGCATTTTTTAATTGCATGAGGTTGAGGATTTCCGCATAGCGGATTTGGAAGCCCGTGATGACCAGTGCGACGATCCCCGCGGCATTGAGCCAATGCCAGGCACGAACCGGTCCGGGATGTACATAGATGAGTTTCTCCTCTTTCATCGGGAACCCTCCTTGAGCAGGCTTGATTGTTTGGACTCCACTTCATTTTTTTTGCGCAGGGGTATGGTGACGATTCGCACGGTAAGATGACCAATCACCACCGCGCAGCCACCGGCCAGGAGCAGAAAGCCTATCTTGTCAAGAAGCTTCATCCGCGTGCCGCCCAGGGCGTAAAAATGTCTCAGGCTGAAACTTTCCAATACAGCTCTATCCACTTGGAAATGGTCCGCCTGTCCATCATCTCTGGTAAGCACAAGGGTGACCGCCTTAAAATACGGTGAGTCTGCTGAATGGCAGGTCTTGCAATCCCGTAAGGCCGCCCCTCTGTTCACTTGGTGGACGATGGCCTGCATCTCGGCAACCATTTCAGCATGGAAAATTGCATGGACGTTTTTCTGTCTGAGCATCAGTTCCAGATTCTCAAATTCGTCGACGTTGATGATTCCGTCCTTGTTTATGTCCAGCATGGGCATGAAGTCATTTTCGGTGATGCCTAGAATTTTAAGGATTTCCTGGCCGGAATAAAACTTGCTGGTCATCATGTCGAAAAAAGTGAGATGGATATGGCGAGGCGCCTCGGGAACATGGCAGACAACGCATTCCACAAAGGCGAAATGTTCGTTTTTCTTGGGGAGCCAGTCGTGCGTCTGGGAGGTGTTATGGCATTTGGCGCAGCTATTGTTGGCCCGTTCCTTTGCCGACAGGGACTCCTGGTGCTTTACATAATGATACCCATGGCAGGCGGAACAGGTCATGGTGATTCCCTTGCCGCGGATCTTCATGTGTACACTGTCTTTGAAGGCAGCGCTTTCCTCTTCGTGGCACATGGTGCAGTTGACCAAGCCAAGTTGTTTTTTGTGGGGCACGGTTTCATTGTAATTGAGAGTTTTTATGTCGGAGTGGCAATCAACACAGCCGATGCCGTTGTTGTGGTGAACCGAATGGCTGAATTTTTCTTCGTCAACGAAGAGCTGTTCACTCATCCGGCTGTGGTTTACGCCATCGGTTCCGCTCCTAAAAAGGCTCTCGTCATTGTGGCAGCCGAAGCACTCGGAGTTCTCAATAGCGGCCCTGGCAAAGGGCCCGGACGCAAGACAGGCAATAATGATAATCAGGCCGATACTGCTTGGTAACGGGAATATTTTTTTCATAGCCCCAATAGTCTCCCTGTGCAGTTTTTAACCGCAAAATGTATCCTGCCGAATGATGGCGTAAATGCAACGGATTGTTGAACAGCGTCACCTTGCCGGAGGCGGACGCACCTGTGCGCATGGTCTTGTTTCCGTTTTCTTTCGAAACGGAAACAAGACCATGCGCACTGTTGATTTTTGTTTTTTCCTTCAGCCGCAAGCGGGGAATCTCATCCGCCGAAGATTGCGGCAAGCCATTTGTGACCAAGGCCGAATACGCCGTTATTTATCAATCCGGCCAACAGGCAAGCCATCCCCCAGAAGCCGACAATGCCCGCCAGTGAAACCAGGATGGCAAAGGCGGCCATACTGATGCCTTCTCCTGTTTCCGTTGCGGTATGATTTCCCTGATAGGTATAATGATGTCCATGTGCGGTGTGATCTTCTCTTGATTTCATCATGGCGCTTCCTCCATCTGTCTGCCGTGCTTTTAATTTCGTGAACGCGCCTTACCCCTTGTCATCGGGAAGTTTCAAGTCTAGCCCTTTGCCTCTTGGCGAACAGAGCCCATGCCCGGACTGCTTTCCGTAACCTCTCCGGCGATTTTCTGGCCAATTTTGTAGCCGATCATTCCGTAATAGGACGACCAGATCAGGGCGTTGACCATGTGAATCATGAGAAGCTGCGAACCTAACAGGGGAGAACCTTCCGCAAGCAGGCCGATGCTCTGCAGGAAGAAGTAGCCGAGGGAGCCATGGATGAGATTTGCCATCAGGCCGATGAGACCGAGGAGCTTGCCTATCACCGGAACACTGGTGAATTCCATGAGACCGTAACTCACAGGGGAGACAACTGTGCCAAAGGCTACACCGAACAGTAGCCACCGGTCCTTTGGGTGGAGTTTTTTACTGAGTTTGAAACAGGCGACGGGAATAATTGCCAATACGATCAACAATTGCGTCATGAGCGTCCTCCTGTACAGTGGTTGTCGGTGAAATTTCGGTTAGTATGCAATGCGACAAAATTTGTTTATGTTTATTGATCTTGTTGCATTAGATGTAGTGCATTTCTCGTGCCAGTGCTGAGGGCTCATTCATTTTCGTATATTTATTATTGTTTTCGGTATGTTATTGATGTTAGGCAGGGCTGGGGCTTCTGTGGCTTTAATTGCAACAATGCAATGCAATGATGCAATTGTATTGCATTGTTGCAATTAATTCCCGGGGAGGGTGCAGGGTGGATTCGGGGCAGGGTCAGCGAAGATTGTGGGCTAAGAAGCAGGACGGCGAGGAGAGTGAAAAGTCGTGCAGCGAAGCAGGCAGGAGCGAAGCGGCGGCGTGAACGGTCGATTGAGAAAGGAAATTAACGCGCCAGGTGTTCGAGGAGGGTGAGGCGGCCTGTGGACGAATCGAGCAGTGCTTCCGAGCCCACCGGCAGGATATGGTTTCTGCTACCATGGCCGCAAGGGAAGTTTGCCCAGACGGGAATGGAACGATGGGCCAGAAGTTCAAGGGCTCGCTGCCAGATGGCTTCCCGCTCTCCGCATTGGTCGAAATCTCCCAGGATAAGCCCGGCGATTTGTTCCAGCCGACCTGCTGCACCGAGGTGGGTAAGCAACCGGTCGATGCGGTAGGGCGCTTCGCCGATGTCCTCCAGCACGACGATGGTATCTTTCCAGTTCGGCTCAAAGGGGGTTCCCAGCATATGGACAAGGCTGGTCAGGTTTCCGGGCAGAAGTCTGCCGCGGGCCGGGCCTCCTTTAAGGATTTCCAACCTTTTAATTTTGATTTCCTGGCTTGATTTTCCGGTGAGCAGATTGAAAAATGCCTCTTGCGAATCGCGGTCGCTTCGGGCCAGGGTGGTGAGCATGGGGCCGTGAAAGGTGATGAGCCCGACATGCTGCCGGATTGCGGAGAGCAGGACCGTGAGGTCGGAAAAACCGATGAACATTTTCGGGTGTTGACGGATGAGGTCGAAGTCCAGATCCGGCAGAATTCGCATACAGCCATAACCGCCGCGCACAGCCATAATTGCCTTGACCTCGTGGTCGCGCCAGAGTTCGTGCAGTTCGGCCAACCGTTCCTGGTCGGTGCCGGCCAGGTAGTCGCTGTGGCGGAGAATGTCGCTCCGGTATCTGGTTTTAAATCCCAGATCGGCGAGGATTTTCAGCCCGGCTGCAAAATCGGTTTCGTTGCGCACCGGTCCGGCCGGGGCAATGATACCGATGGTATCCCCTTTTTTCAGCGGGGCAGGGAAGATTGCTTCAGGTGTTGCGTTCATGGAGCAGGCGCAGGCCGTTAAGGGTGAGCATGGGGTCAACGTGATCAATGCTTGTGGAGTACGGGGCGATGAGGGTGGCCATGCCTCCGGTCGCCACCGACTGGGGCAATTCCGGGGCCATCTGCTCCCGCAGACGTCGGATAAGGCCGTCCACCATGCCTCCATAGCCGAAAAGGATGCCCGATTTGATCGCGGCCACGGTATTGGTGCCGATGGGGGCACCAGGCGGGGTGGAGATGTCAACCTGGGGCAGCTTGGCCGTGCGGTTGCCCAAAGCCTCCATGGCAATGGACAGCCCCGGGGCGATGGCGCCGCCCAGGTATTCCCCTGCTTCGGAAACGCAATCCCAGGTGATGGCTGTGCCGAAATCAACGACAATAAGAGCGCACTTGAATCTGTCATAGGCAGCCACGGCATTGACGAGTCGGTCGGCTCCTATTTCCTTGGGGTTATCGATGAGGACCGGTATGCCGGTCTGCACCGCATCGGAGCCTACCACCAGCGGCGTGGTTTTCAGGTACCGGGTGGCAAAGGCTGACCATGCAGCCTGCATCGTCGGGACCACGCTGGAAATGATCGTGGCGGTAATATCGTTGAAACGGATGCCTTCCATGCCAAAGAGGGTGTGGAAGATGGCGGCCAGTTCATCAACCGTACTGCCTTTGTCGGTTTTTACCCTCCAGTGGCAGCGAAGCGTTGTGCCGGAGAAAACCCCGATCACCATGTGGGTATTGCCAATGTCAACTGCCAGCAGCATGGGACGACTCCCTGTATGTGATGAGAAAAGGTGTTGCGAATTTTTTAAATGTACCAGAGATCAGGGCAAACTGTCCACGCTCTTGGTTATCTCCGTGAAAAAGTTTGTTGAAACAGAAGGGTTGACAGATTTATGGCGAGGGACAAGAATGCTTGGTGTGTTATCTTTCTCGTAAGGAGCGTGCGAAATGAATGAGTATATCCAAGTCTCCACAACGGTCGGTTCCGAAGAAGAGGCAGGTGCCATTGCCAGGCTGCTGGTGGAAAAGCGGCTTGCCGCCTGTGTTCAGGTGCTTGGTCCTATAACCAGCCATTATCACTGGCAGGGTAAGATCGAAACCGCTGGGGAATATCTCTGTCTTGCCAAAAGTCGCGCTGCGCTTTATTCTGAAATTGAGGCGGCGATTAAAGCGATTCATCCCTATGAAGTTGCCGAGATTATAAGTACCCCGATAATTGGTGGTAGCAAGGAGTACCTGGCCTGGCTTGTTGCCGAGGTCGAGAGGGCGTCCTGAGCATGGCTGGGGAGCAACCGAAAAAGGCTGGGCGTCGCCGTGGCCTCAGTGAATTCCAGTGTCATTGCTGTCGAAGGAAATTGCCCTTTTGCTGGAACTGTCCCTGCGGCTTTCAGATCTGTGATGACTGCTTTAATGAAAACATGTGGACCATCAGCAATGGCCCGACCTGGGTTTGTCCGGATTGCGGCAGGATCCGGATGATGTGACGTGTGTCTGTAATGTGAACTGGCCAAGGGCTGTAACAAAAGGGGGCGGGCATGGGTAATCAGCGGGAGAGCAGACGGTGCCGAAGATTTCCGGTGAAGGAAGGAGTGGTCGTTCTCGATTCAGTGTACGGCGAGATCATCGACGTGAGTTTCGGTGGCTTGTCGTTCAGGTACACAGCCTATGACGACATGACCACGGAGCCTGCCGAGTTTGGCATCATCTTCGGCGGGGAGGAGATATTTTTTGATAATCTCCCCCTGACCAATGTCTGCGATATCGTCATAAATGAAGAGGCTGGCGAAGAAGCGGGCGAGGTGCGTCGCCGGGGGATGGCCTTTGGTGATCTTGTCCCGGAGCAGATTGCAACCTTGGCCCGGTTCATCAGGAAGTTTTCTCTGGGGAAATAAGGAGCGATGTTTTCCGGGCACCCAAGGGAAGGTGGTGTGCACAATCCAGGCTGACGATTCGGAGTAGTTCCATAACCTGTGCAGGCCTGGTTTTTTCATATGGATATTTTTTTCGACAATCAGGGCTATCTGGCCCTTTTTTTATTGAGTTTTCTGGCTTCCACCCTTGTTCCACTCGGTTCGGAGTGGCTTCTTGTGGCTTTGCTGCTCAATGGGCACAATCCGGGGTTGTCGGTTGGTGTTGCCACTGCCGGGAATACTTTGGGCGCTTGCGTTACTTACGGTATCGGCTTGTATGGCGGCCCTTTTCTCATGGGCAAAGTATTGCGGATCGATGAAGCGGCACGGCAAAGGGCGGAACGGTTGTATGCCCGGTATGGATCCTGGTCCCTGTTTTTTTCCTGGTTGCCGATTGTCGGTGACCCTTTGTGTCTGGTGAGCGGGATACTCAAGGTTCGCTTCGGCTTTTTTTTCGTGTTGGTATTAAGCGGCAAGCTGATCCGCTATGTGTGTGTCGGTCTGCTCACCCTGCAAGCTGCAAGTTAAGCCGAAGTGAGGTTTTTCCGCCGGCAGACTCAGTTCATGTCCCAGGTCCCGGGTTTTGGTCGGAGAGCCCGGAACCGGCGTGGCGGGTCAGGTACCTGTCCAACTGGTTGGCAAACGCCTGAACATGAACCTTGTTCAGAGCCGATGGCCCGCCGGTAATGGCACCTGTTGAGCGTAGCTCGTCCATGAAGTCACGGCGCGCAAGGTGTTCCTGGATGGTGTCAGGGGTATAGAGTGTGCCCCGCGGATTGAGGGCGGTTGCCGAGGCCGCGACCACTTCGGCTGCGAGGGGGATATCTGCAGTGATAACCAGATCGCCCGGTTGAACGCTGTCGATGATCCGGGCGTCTGCGACATTGAAGCCCGCTTTGACCTGTACGGTTTTGATAAAGGGGGATCGCGGTATTTTCAAATAATGGTTTGCCACCAGGATGCTCTCCACCCGCATGCGGTCCGCAGCTCGGAAGAGGATATCCTTTATCGGGCCGGGGCAGGCATCGGCGTCAATCCAAATACGCATGGTCTGAGTCTGGTTTTTGTTTCGGGTGATATTTCGGGGCGGGATTCTGTTTCCAGAATATCACCCCGAATATCGTCCGCTTGGAGTATCCCGAAAGGAATTATTTCTGGATAACCCATCTGCCGTTATTATCCCTGCACGCCAGAGAGACGACCTTTTCCGGGCGTCCGTCCACGGTGGCGAGGATTTCTGCTTCCCGGCAGACCTGGCCGGACGGCTGCGTGTAAGCAGGTTTGGGCGTCACGGTGTACGAACGGTTGGTGTCCGGGTTAACCCATTGGGTACGCTGATTGGAGGGAGAACTCTCGTATACCTGATTGAGTTGGGCCTGATCGTATTTGTCCATCTCGTTGCCGACGATATAGCCCAACAGGCCGCCCACTGCCGCGCCGAGCAAGGTTCCCTTGGTGTCTCTTCCGATTGCCTGACCGGCAATGGCGCCGGCTGCCGCGCCGACGGCTGCGCCGCTTGTCCCTTTCGAGGTGTTGGTTGCGCACCCGGAGGTGATCAACATGAGGATAATTGCCACCGCCGCCATCTGTAATCCATGTTTCTTCTGCATTATATTCTCCTGATATTGTTGAGTTTTATGTATGGGTCATGCCTTGCGCAACAGGTGTGTTCCCTGTTTAATGCGTTGGGCGTTTTTGTCTCTGCCGCGAACAAGGATGTGCGGTTTGTGTTTTTTCGCTTCGACCAGAGTGTCTGTCGGTAGCGAAAGGAGTCTTTGATCCTGCGGGGATTATATAACGCATGCTGCGACGCGTCAATGGGGAGAATATCAGGGCCGGGAGGCGAAGCAGGTCTTGTCCCGGAAAAGATGATGGGCCAGCGGACCTTTGCCGTTACCGAGGGAAAGGTTGGCGCTTTGCTTCAGGACAGTATCCATGAAAGCCGATGCCTTGAAAAAAGCGTCCGGATAATTGCCGGAGAGCAGGTGGTAGGCTGCAAAGGCGGAGGCGAAGGTGCAGCCTGTGCCGTGTGTGTTTCTGGTGATGATCCGTGCATGTTTGGCGGTAAGGATCTGCCGGCCTGATTCTTGCCGAAGGATCAAAGAATCTTCCACTGCATCGGCCTGTTCGCGGATATGCCCGCCGGTGAGGGCAATGGCCCGCAGCTTGGGATAGCGAGCCAGCAAAGCGAAGGCCGCCTCCACCGCTTCGTGCACCGTTTCGAGTTTTTGGCCCGTCAGAGTTACCAGTTCAGGGAGATTAGGGGTGAGCACTGTGGCGGTATTGAGCAGTCCGTGCAGGCCAGGATTGCGTTTCGTTTTTCGGAAAAGGTCGTGCCCGTCGCTTGCCGTAAACACCGGGTCGCAGATGATCTCCCCGGAAAAATTGTGCAACGCCTCGGCCATTGTTTCGGCGATTTCGTCGGTGCCAAGCATGCCGGTTTTGATGTGGCTGACAGGCAGGTCGGCCAGGACCAGCTCGATTTGTTTTTTGACAAACTCCGGGGCAACAGGCAGGCAGGAAGAGACCCCCAGGCTATTCTGGGCGGTCAAGCAGGTAATCGCAGCCCCGCCATAAACTCCAATGGCGGTGAAGGTTTTGAGGTCCGCCTGGATGCCGGCCCCGCCGGAAGGGTCGGAGCCGGCAATGCTCAGGATCGCCTGCGAGGTATGATGGTCCGAAAAATGGGGTTCTGTGGCCATGAAATTTAAGATCGGGTTAGGCGCAACCGCAACCGTGGCTGGGTGTGCAACCGTCCTTGCCGTTCGGGGCACCGCCGCAGTCGGCGGAATCAGCAGCAGGGGCGTCGATGGAAAGAAGGGTGATCTGATAGGTGATATCCTGACCCGCCAGGGGGTGATTGAAATCAACAGTTATTGTTTCAGTGTCAACCGAAAGCACAGTGGCTGGAACTTTGTGCTGCTGGCCGTCCTGTTCCATGTTCATGCCGAGAATCATGCCTGGTGCGATGGTCGGGTCGGTAAACCCCTGGCGGCTGACACTCATGATCAGGTCTTCATTTTTTAAGCCGTAGGCTTCCTTGGCCGGCACGGTGATGCGCTTGGTTTCCTTGGGCGCCATGTCCAGCACCGCAGCCTCAAAAGCGGGCAATACGCTACCGGATCCCAACTGAAATTGTAGGGGGCCGGTATCTTGGGAAGAATCAAATTTTTCTCCGGAGGGCAGAAAGCCATCATAGATAATGGTAACGGAATCGTTTTCAGAAACTCGCTGCATAATGCGTTACTCCTCTATCTGTAGCGGTAATGCTGGTTAATAAAATGAAATTGAAGGGTTTGCTGCTGCTAACGGCCTTGGGAAAGCCACCACTTGAGGCCAAGCAGCAGCAACGGGGCCAGATGAAACAAGAGGTCAAAGATGTCAATTGGCCGGTGGAGCTGGCCGTTTTTCAGCATGATAATCTTTTCCAGCACGTGCGGCATGGGGTGAAAGGGTGCCAGCAGCATAAAAATCGCAAAAATGATCAGCACCGAAAACGGAAGTTGGTCGAGGAATTGGAGCATAATCAGATTTTGGCGCTTTCCAGGTTCGCGGTGCGCACTTCCAGTTTGGCGATAAGACGTCCCACTGTGGTCTTGTGCGCCGGGGTTGGCTTCTCGTCCTTGTCGTCGGTGCTGAAATCGGTGGTCTCAAAGCTGAATAACAGCTTTTCGAGGTTGGAGCCGTAAGAACCTATGGCCTCTTTGGCAGTCAGGAAAAGGCCTTCGTAGGGGAAAGGTCTCTCGAAATCGCACAGCTTGGCATCAATAAATTTATGCAGCCTGGCAACGTCTGCCTTGGTGTTGCCATAGTATGTGTCGCAGGTGTTGAGAAGATCGATGAGGATGCGGTGCAGGTCCTCGGATTTTATGGACTTCTGGCCGCCCGCGGCGCTGAAAAGCAGCTTGACGGCCCGCACAAACCCCTTCATCCCCATGAAGAAATCGGCGGTTCTTTCGGCCGCAACCGTTTTGGGATTTGCCGGAGAGCCGGGCTCGCTGATCAAACGTTTCATCTCTGGGAGGATGGTGTTTTTCATGGTGTAATGGAGGGTGCGTGTCTCATCAAGTACTATTGGGAGAAACATGATCTGTTTCATGCTCTGCGCTTTGTTTCGAAGACCGACAAGATTTCTGGACAGGGTGGCGGCGATCGGCTCGATTTTTGCCAGGATCTCCGGAGCCAGTGATTCCCGGATGGAGGAAAGTTCCTGCTGGACCTTGTCCACCACGGCAATCTCCCCGGGGAGATTCTTCAGGAAAAACTCAATAAATTCCTTGAGTTGATCAGTTGCCGCTATTGCCACATGAAGATTATGGTCGACAATGGCTCTGGCGAGTCCGGAAAGAGCGCTCAGATCAATGTGGCGGATCCTTTTTTCCAGATCAATGGCCTGGGCATGGTAGTCATGGAGGGTGGGGGTATCGCTTTGGCCGCTTTTGTCTTTGACCATGCGGTAAAAATTATACCCCTCATCCACCATTGCCGAGGTTCGTTTTCCCAGCTCTTTTGCCAGAGGTATCAGCCCGCGCACTGAAAGATGTTCTCGAAGGGCTTTGTCCGCTTCGATTAAAATGGTGATCTGATCTCGCCAGTTTTGCGCGGTGCTCTTGTAGGTGGAGCAATCCTGTATGATCTGCTGCGCTTGGCTGACGGCCTTTAAGGGCTGGATGGTTTTGCGGCGGACATCGATATCCAGAGCGCCCAGCTCGTTCTC
>VMSS01000245.1 GCA_013791995.1 Desulfurivibrio sp.
CCATCTCCCAACGCCCACCCTATCTCAGGAGTGTAGGCTTCGGCCCACCAGCCGTCCAATTCCGAAAGATTGAGACCGCCATTGACCAACACCTTCATGCCGCTGGTTCCACACGCCTCCCAAGGCCTCCGTGGCGTGTTGATCCAGACATCAACTCCCTGCACCAGGGATTCGCTCAAGAGCATGTTGTAGTCGCTGAGGAAAATCACATGGCACCGGACCTCGGGCTGCCGGATGAACTCCGTCCATTGCCGGATGAGGGCCTGTCCCTCAAGATCGGAAGGATGCGCTTTACCCGCCATGATGAGCTGTACCGGGCGTTGCGGATTCGTCAACAACCGCAGCAGCCGGTCCGGATCGTGCAGCAGCAGGTTGGGGCGTTTGTAGGAGGCGAAGCGACGGGCAAAACCCAAGGTCAGGACGTTAGGATCGAAAAAATGGCCTGCTTCCGCCACCAGTCCGGGCGAGGCGCCGGAGGCGGCAAGCTGCCTGGATAAACGATCGCGCACGTAGGTCACAAAAGCCTGGCTGGCAGCGAGGCGAAATTGCCAGAGCCTGGTATCGGAAACCCGGCGCATGTCCTGCTCCAGGGTTTCCGTCATCCCCAGCCAGCGGTCCTTACCACAGGCCTCGGTCCAAAGATCGTCCGCTGCTGCAGAGTCCCAGGTCGGCATGTGAACACCGTTGGTGACGTGACCGATGGGCACCTCCTCCACTGGCCAGTGCGGAAAGAGCGGCGCAAAGAGGTGCCGGCTCACCTGCCCGTGCAGACGGCTTACGCCATTGACCGCGCCGCTACCGCGAATTGCCAGATAGGCCATATTGAAACTCTCAGACGGGTCCTCCGGATTCCGGCACCCCAGGGCCAGCAGGTCGTGGAACGCGAGACCGAGCTTCCCGGCGTAGCCGCCAAGGTATTGTTCCATAAGGGCTGGCGCAAAGCGATCGAAGCCTGCGGCCACCGCAGTGTGCGTGGTGAACAGGTTGCCCGCTCGCGTAACGGCCAGAGCCACTTCAAAAGGCTGGCCTGTCTCCTCCATGAAATCCCGGGCACGTTCCAACACGGCGAAAGCCGCATGGCCTTCATTGAGGTGACAGACTTCCGGCTGGAGGTCGAGGGCCCGGAGCAACCGCCACCCGCCGATCCCGAGCACCAACTCCTGCTGCAACCGCAACTCCGGTCCGCCCCCGTACAACTCGCTGGTAATGCTTCGATGCGCGGGGTAATTCGCTGCGTCATTGCTATCCAGCAGGTACAGCTTGACGCGGCCGACCTGGACCTGCCAGGCGCGTAGCCAGACCGAATAACCGGGTAAGGCAATCTCCAAGCGCAACCACTCCCCATTTGCTTTACGCAGGGGGGTGATCGGCAATTGCCCTGGGTCGTTGTAGGGATACAGGGCTTGTTGGGCGCCGTTCTGGTCGATGATCTGACGAAAATAGCCCTGCTGATACAGTAGCCCCACGCCGACCACTGGTACGCCTAAATCACTGGCGGCCTTGAGTTGATCGCCTGCCACATTACCCAGTCCTCCGGAATAAATCGGCAGGGCTTCGCTCAACATGAATTCCATGCTGAAATAGGCGACACAGCTCAGCGGAGATTGCGGATACGTTTGCTGAAACCACGCAGGCGCCTCTGCCGCCTGCTTCGTGGCCTGCGCCAGATCATCTATCTTCTTGCGAAAGACCGGATCGGCAAGGACGCTCCTGACCTTCTCCCGTGAGACCGTCTGCAGGACATCGCACGGGTGATGGGTCAGGTCCCAGAGGACCGGGTCCAACTGCCGCCATATTTCGTCCGTGGCATGATTCCACGACCAGCGCATATCCAGAGCCAACTCGACCAGGGAATCAAATCCCGCGACGTCCGAAGGGAGAAGAGAGTAAAGGGGATGACTGTCCGGTATTTGTTTGCTCATGGTTTTTCCTTCACGCTCTCCCCGCTTATGGTCAGGATCACCACCTTTACCGCATTGTGACGCCTCGGTTTTCAGTTTCAAGAAACGGTACGTTGGTGTCCCCTTTTTTCAACCTACCTCACAATTGGAAGTAAGCGCGGTTTCACTTCCAATTGTCCGCGAACATACTGTTAACGGATTGGACTGCGCATAACGAAAGACTTCCCCTGGAAATCGAGTATTGCCCCTGTGGGGGTTATTTCCACGACATGTAAATCACTGCTCAGCCAGTCGCCCTCATGGAGCAGGCGATCGTTGATCCGCACCAACCTGCGGCCCGAGTCGGAGCTGTGGTAATGCATGCTCATGGTCAGGCGGGGTATCCGATCGCGCAACTCCTTGGGCAAATCAAGGTAGAGCGGCATATTTTCGCGAACTTGCGCTTCCGGCTGTTCACCGACTACGGTCGTCCCCGGTTCAACAGATCCCAAAATTTTTCTTGGCGTGACGTCCTGAGTCCAAGGTGGCGGTGCAGTAGGCGCTCGGCTCTCCGCCGAAATCGCAGGGGAGGCAGCATCCGAGAAAGCCTTGGGCTGTAGGGCCGGGTCCGAAACAAAATCATGCGGAACGGGTGTCGGCTTGGATGGCATGGGCTGGTCGAGAGAAGAAGATGCATGGCTCGCCCCGTTCACCGCCGGGGACGGTGCCAGGTTTGCTGGTTCAATTTTGCTGTAAAACCACCAACCACCGATCAGAAACAGAGACAGGAATCCAGCCACCAGCCAATAAAACCAGCGACTTGACCGACGCGAGGACAGAAAGAGCGTCCGTTTACGCACCTCCTGTTGCAGGGTGTTATTCTGCAGCCGTTGCTGTTCCGATTTTTTCAGTGCTTCGAGGATAAAGGACATCAGCTGGCTCCTAACGGGGAAAGATGCGGTCCGGCCAGGTTACGGGCGGTGTTGAGATGGATCAGGGTCATCGGCCCGAGAACGCCATCCGGCGTCAGACCGTTACTGAACTGGAAGCGCTTGACCGCGACAAGGAGCGAGCCCTCCAGGCGCACTTCCTGGCCGGTCGCGACATAAAGACCCAGTTCCTGGAGGGCCTTTGCCAACCAGGCAACCGAGGCTCCCGTCTCTCCCGGCTGCAAAATATCCCGCTGCAGCGGTGGCCTCTGCCAGAGCAGGAGGTACTCCCCAAACCAGTATGAGGCGATCGCTGAAAGAGCTAATTCGTACTGCTTGCCTCCGGCGATGAAAATAGCCAGGTTGCCCTCCAGGCGGGACATTACCACATGAAACGGTGCCCCTTCATCGCCATAGAGCGTCAGGATTACTGGCCGATTTATTTTCCGTAGCGTCTCCATACTGTCCTTGCGAACAAGGCAATCCAACCCCTGTTCACTTGCGTATGCACAGTAGTCGGGACGGTCAGGATTGTAGGAGAGGCCCCACAACCCGGCAAGGTCGGCAAAGGCACCCTCCATGCTCTGGGAAGCGGCGAAATCCGTAGGCCATCTTTGGGGCACAGCACCGGCAAAACCTTGTTGGAACGGGACAGCCACCTTCGGATTATTTTCTTCCATGGCCGACCTCTGCGTCTGCTCGGAAGAGTCTTTCCCGAAACCAAATGGCAGCGAGTACGGTCCCTTCCAGTACCAGAGAGCGGCGAAACAGAGCATAAGGACGACAGCGGCCAGTGCGACTGCCAGCGCAACCCTTTTCCCCTTCCATTGTGACTGGGATCTACCGAGTACTTCACGGGCGGCCTGGCAAAGGATTTTACGATTGACCTGTTGGCGATTCAAGGTATACGCGCCGAGCAGGGCGCGATCGCAAATGAGATTAATCAAGCGCGGAATGCCGCCGGTCAGCTGCCAGAGAGTCTTATTGAGAGTTTCGGGGAAGAGAGGACGATTGCATCCGGCGATCTCCAGGCGATGGTGCACATAGGAGCCCATTTCTTCCGCATCAAGAGGTCCCAGGTGGTAACGGGCGGTAATCCGCTGCGAGAACTGACGCATCTCCTGCCTGTCCAGAATAGAGAGCAGCTCCGGCTGGCCGAGCAGCACGATCTGCAGCAGTTTGTAGCGATTCGTCTCAAGATTGGTCAACAGACGCAGCTGTTCAAGGACATCGATGGAGAGATTCTGTGCCTCGTCGATGAAGAGTACGGTTTTGCGCCCACGGGCATTGGCCGCAAGCAGGTAGGTGTTAAGGCGGTCGACCAGCTTCTTGATGCTGCCCTGTTCCTCCCGGTCGATACGGAGTTCGTCGCAGATGGTCTCAAGCAGTTCGATGACACTGACCTTGGGATTGAAGACAAAGGCAACATCCACGCCCTCGGGCAGTTGTTCAAGGAGGCTGCGGCAGAGGGTCGTCTTGCCGGCCCCGACCTCACCGGTCAGGAGAACGAAACCGCCGTCTCTCTTGATTCCATACTGCAAGTGGGCCAATGCTTCGCGGTGCTGCTCGCTCATGTAGAGGTAGAGCGGGTCCGGCGCGATCGAGAAAGGAATTTCATTGAGGCCGAAATGGGAAGTGTACATACAGATCCACACAGAGTTGGTTGTTCGTTAGCTGATTGATACCATACAGGAAGCGCCAGCTCTCGTTTGCCGAGGGATATGCCCTCCCGGGGTTACCGATTAAAGAAGTGGCAAGAATATATAAATAGAAAAGCGACCCGGTTCCCCCAGGCGGCTTACCTGATCATAGGGTTGGCCAAGGTTCCTGTCAGGTGGAGACTGCGGCTGCCGTCTGAAAGAGGAGTTCCGGCAAGTTGAATAAAATTGGCCAGGGTCGGATCCTTCTGGTTGCCGGCACGTACCGACAGATTGAGATTGATGTGGCTGTTTTGTGGATTTTCCATAACCAGCATCAAGGTTCCCTTGCCGTAAACCACCACATCACCCCCGGTCACTTCCAGCCGATCAATGGTAAACACTGTCCCCTCCCCGCTCATCCGCAGCGACATCTTGCCAAGGCGTAAACCGGCCGCATCCCCGGTCAAGGCTTCAAGGCCCTGTAGCACGACCTGTTCGAAGCGAATATCGATCAAACTCTTGGTACCCTTTTGCAGTGGGGCAGCGCTCATCACCTGCCCGGTGGCGAGGATACCGGCAAAACGCGTCCCCGAGCTGGTCGACAAGGGGAAGTTAAACGGCAAGGCGGTCGCGCTCATAGCCAGCGTCCCGCTTCGCTGCCAGCGGAGGGCAAGTTCTCCGCCGGCAGCGGAAAGTTTTCCCTTAATTCCCGGATCTCCCGTGAAAATGCCGGTCCAAAAGGGAGAAAACCTAAACCGCTCAATAGTGCCGATCGTCTCAGGACGATCACGATAACGGATGCTCCCCTTCTCGCCAGTCAGGGTAATCAATGGTCGCAGACTGGCGTCGGCAAGGTCAACCCGGATCGGAAACCGGGCCTCGAGTTCGTAAACCAATCGCTGCCGGAGAACCGCATCCGGGAAGGCCAGGTAAACGCCACACAGCAGTCCGAGCAAAAAAAGGATGAATCCTGCAGCGCGGAAAAGGAGCAGGGGGTTCCGGACCACCGGAGTTTCGCCGGAGGGTCTGGTTCGGAAATATTTCGTAAACCGCATCAATTTCTCCTGGCAGCGCTGACAGTGACGCTCATATCAAGTTGGGCGGCATTGTCGAAACGTTGCTTGAGGTGCAAACGATCGACTCGCATCGGTGGGCTGGTCTGTTCTATTTCCTGCAGAATCCGCAAAACCTGTTCCATGCCAAGCCGCTCCAACTTGAATTCAGTGGTCTCAATCCGCAGTTTCCCCTGAACAACAGAAGGCAGTGGACGCATCAGGACAAGGTTCTCGCGGCCGCCAATCTGACCGGCGGTCTGTTCGAGGAAATTCAGCGGCGGAATGGTTTCACGCCGGTTCAGATCGCGCTGCAGCTGGTCAACCTGTTTCCTGAGGGCCAGATAATCGTTCTGCAGTTGCCTGACCTCCTGCAGTTGCGCCTGAGCAGAGCTGATCCGGTTGTCGAGTCGTTTACCAGCCGCGCCATAGGGGAGTACCACGCCAAAAACAATCAACAACAGAGCGAACACCACCGCTCCGCCAGTCAGCGCATACCGTTCTCTCTGATTCAGTGTTTTGATCATGACGCCCCACCTTTTTCGCTCAAAGTCATGCGCAGGCGATAACTGACCTGTTTTCCGTCCAAGTCCATCTTCGATTCAGAAACCTCGACTTTTTCGAAGTAGGGTGAATGTCGAAAGGTCTCCGCCATGCTATTGACCTCTTCGAACGTGGTGGTTCGCCCCGAGACCCGCACTTCGTTGCGTTCCATGGTGACTTCGTCCACATCGACGCTGAGTGACTTCGGCAGCTCGGAGAGTGTTCGCAGCAGTTGCAGGGAGGAAAGCTGGCCAAAACTGATGATGCCGACGTCCTCCTGTAACTGCCGGATTGCACTTTTCATCTGCAAAGGGACATCGACCACCTTTGTACCCTTTGGAAAGCTCTCCTGGTAGAGCGCAGCCATCTGCTGTTCCAGCATCTTAACCTGATGCTGCTTGTCGTAATAGCGCAACCCCATGCTGGCAACAATCGTAATCAGGGTGAGGACGGCCAGACAGGCGGCCATCACCAAGGTTTTGCGCAGACCGGCCCACTCGCCCTTCAGGGCAAACACCCCCTGTCGCAGGTTGAAGACCTGCCCCTTGCCGGTATCCGCCGCCCGCAGCGCCAGAGCCACGGCCGGCAAAAACTCCGCTGCGATGGTCTGACCGTTGATGTCGATGGAGAGCAGTTCCACTTGGTCCCGCAGAGCATTGAGGCATGTAGCCAGTTCAGGTGTGGCCAGGGGGCCCATCAGATGCAAGGGCATGCCGCCCGACTGTTGCGTTCGGCCCAGGGCCGTGGCTTGTCGATGAATGACTCGGGCTTGGTCGGCCACCTCCATCGTGTCCCCAAGGGGCAACTGCAGGTAATCGAGCACCTCTCCAGAGCGGACCAGGGCCAGGCAGATTTCCTGTTCCATGGCGCAGACCAGAATGCCGTCAGCCAGGAAGTCTTTGAGACCGACGACGTAAGCGTACGGAGCCAAGTCCAGGATGTGCAGGGGAATGCCCTGAGCGTCGAATGAAGCAATCGTTTCCGCCAGCAGCGCTGTCTTAACTGCGGCAGCGATGATAGTGGCCCCATCACCTTTTCGAACCGGGGGCTGCATGACCGTAGTGTAGTCGTCCAAAGCGACCGGCAATTGGGCCGCCAGTTCAAAAAGGAGGGCGGCCGTGATTTTCCGTCGGTCGCTGAATGGAAAGGTCAGTTGCCGCACTAAGGCGGCGCTGCTGGGCAGACAGGCGGCTAGCCGGTCAGCAAAATGAAAATCACCATTCAGGAAGTCACGCAGCCGAAACACCTGATCCGCTGTCTCTGCGCGAGGAATCTCCATAACCGAGACGACCGAGAGCGTGCCCTGGTCGCGGGTGAGGACGGCCAGCCGCAGGTTTTTGCGGTCGATATCTATGCCTATCAATCGTTTTATCATCGCAGTCAGTTTACCTTTAAGAATAAAAGTCTGTTGCCCTGTTTGTCAACTTCAGCCTGGAGGCGTCGCTGACCGTCATTGATCACCGCCTTAGCCTCGATCCGGTAACGGCTGCTCAGTACGCCCAGCGACCCAATGTTGCCGAGGCTTTTCAGGGCGCTGTAAGCTCCGACAGAAAGTACCGATTCAAGTTGTTCCAGACGCTCGATTGGCGTTTCCTGCCGATACACGATCAGGGTTTCGGCCACCTCTGCATCGATCAGAGGATCGAGAGATCTGAGCACCGCACCACTGGCGGTATTGATATTCACCGCCGTACGGTCATGCAGAGCAACATGCGGCAAAATCCTACGCAGAACTTCCGGAGTAAACCCCTTGATCAGCGCCAATTCGTCAAGGGTATCCAGACGGCCGTTCTTGACCGGATACGGTTGCGACAACCCCTTGTAATACGACTCCTCGGCCCCTGCGACCGGTATATCAACCCCATCAGTGCGAATCACCTGGTACGGGGTATCGCCACTGTCCAACCAATCGATCAGATTGGCGGTCAACTCGGCTGGGTTGCCGAGATTGTCGAGGTTCAGGGCTACAAAAAGCCGATAGAAACGATCGACCATCAGGGTGTTCGGCGTGTTCTCCTGAACAAGGGCGTTGATCCCCAATTTGCCATCCTGATCAATGATGCGCACACTGACAGCACCGTCAGCAACCGGGTAATTGGTGACTCCCTGAGACCAGAGTTCGTCGAAACCATCGTAGCCATTATGATCCTCCTGAAGGATCATGCGTCCGGCGGTGATGCCTCCCTTGGACAAGTAGTAGGCCCGGGTGGTATCGCGAAAGGTTTCGGTCAGGCGCAGGTCAACCAAGGTGGAAAAAGCCAGTTCGGTCAGCAACGCGGTCAAAAGAGCAACGACGGCCAGGACCACCAGCAGAGCCATTCCCCGATTGTGCTTGGATTGCACCCGATCACGGGGCAAACCCACAAAGGTCAAATAACAACGGAACAAGCGGTCACAGGGTGCCGCAGGTTGCGACAAGCGGGACGGCGATGCGTACTTTTGTCCGTGAGCCGGATCGATCGCCGCAAGATGTGGTGCCCTGTGATCGCTTACCTTGGATCCTTTCATCTCATTGCACACTGATGTCCGGGATTTCAAAGGTCGTAATAAAGGGAATCCTCCGTTGTTCGTCCTGACCGACCACCAGGGAAACTTCCACCAGTTGCGGCAGTCCGCTCTGCCGGGCATCCCACTGCTCCAGCCAGCGACCACCAGTGTAAAAGCGCAGAGACAGAGTGGCAACATTCGGTGCCAGCCGCATCATACGATCATCAACGGGTGCGGTGGCCGACTGCCGGGACCGCTCACCACGCAACAGCACCTGGCGACCCGTATCCGCCTCCTGGTCCGGGGCAAGACGGTAACGGACCTCGGAAATTCCGCTGCCGGTGTCGCTTAACAGCGTCACTGCCGTGGTGGTCAGTTCCAGGAAGGGTTCGTTCTGGGCATTAACCCCGCCGCGGAACATGGTTGTCTGGTCGCCGGATCGGTAGTAGGCGCCATGCAGTTCCCGACCGAACCGGTCGAAGATCACCCGCGCCAGGTGATAGTCACCACTGTCACTGTCGAGGCGCAATTTGGCGGAATTCACCCCGCCGAAGATCCCGTAGATCGCGGTCAGGACGATGGCCAGCAGACTGACGGCCACCAACACTTCGATCAGAGTGAAACCGCGCACCCCCCATGGCGGCAAAGTATTAAAACAAGAACGAGGTGATATCGACACTCTCATTGCGCTCCTCCTTGCCCCAGAGTACCGTAACCGTGACCATCTGCACCGCAGGCAGGGCTGTGGTGCTGACAACAATCCGCCAGCGGTATGCAGCGAACGGTTCGGCAAACGTCCCAACGCCATCGGCCAGTTTCGTCCCGCCGTTGTCTCGGGCTTCAAGTTCGCTCTCCGCCATCTTCTGTTGGGCCAGCAAGGTCGCCTGGGTCAGATGCTGCAGGCGACTGTGCACCCCAATGGAGCGGTTGCCGAGGCTCAGCAGCGCGATCATGGCAATGCCGATAATCGCCAGCGCGACCATGATTTCCAGCAGGGTAAAACCCCGTTGCCCAGCAGCGTTAATGTATGTATCCCCCCAGTTTAGAGCGTCTTATAACCCTCGAAAATTTCAGCGGTTCCGGTCAGCGGCATGACATGCAAGGTCAGCGCGTTTCCGCTGCCATCCTCGAGATGCACGCTGGCCTCTTCGACCCAGCCGGCAGAATGAATCCGAACCGTCACCTCACCGGTGGTGAAAGTGCCCCGGCCCGGCAATTGCAGATCCCTGAACCGAACATCGCCGGCCAGCTTGGTCTCCCGACCAATTCCGGAAAGAGTAACAACCTCACCGTCGGCTTCGAGAACCTGGGCGCTATAGGTGCCACGGTCCAGGTTGTAAATCAGGCGATATTCCCTGCCGGTCAGGGCCGCCTCATTAAACAGGTACTTGATCGTGCCGTTCAGGCAACGGGCGGAATAACCCAGCTTACTGATCCCGCCGCTCCCACCGAACAACGGAATGGTGAGAAAGGAGAACAGGGCCAGCAGCGTAATCACCACCCCCAACTCCAGCAAGGTGAACCCGGACTGCCCAAGACGGTGTCTGACAATGAATGAGTCGGCTACACATTCGTCTGACCGTCCCATATCGCAGCTCCTTTTAATCGAGTTCCCAACTGTTGATATCCGCATCAAACCCTTCCCCCCCCGACTCATTGTCTGCGCCGTAACTGATCAGGTCAAAGCTCACGCTGTGTAAACCAGGAGAGATATAGATATACGGCTTGTTCCATGGGTCGATCGGGACTTTTTTCAGGTACCCTTCCTCTGGGTATCGGGTCGGAATGCGCCCGGTATCCGGTTTGGTGACCAACGCCTGGAGTCCCTGCTCGGTGGTGGGGAAAAATCCGTTGTCGAGTTTGAACATGCCCAGCGCTACCTCGATTCCCTTTATATCCACCTGGGCCTTAGTCACCTTGGCCATATCCGGACGGCTCAACAACCGCGGCACGATCACCGCCGCGAGGATTCCAAGAATCACCACGACCACCATGATTTCGATCAGGGTAAAGCCACGGCAGGAACGATAATTTGGTGATGACATATTCAACTCTCCTTGCAATTGCCTGACGGCATATTCAACACACCCGCATCGGCGCGTATTTGATGGCGTCGCAAAAAGTCCGATTTACTGCGTCGTGGCGGGTTCGCGAAATGCTCGACATACCATATGTATGCCTCCGCTTTCGCGACGCCACCACTCCTTGTCTATCGAAATTTTTGCTTAGCCATCTTCAGGGGTACGATGGACTTTTCGCAGTCTTCGCTTCGCTGCTGAATATTTACTTTCGTTTTCGCGATTTTTCAGCCGAACCCTTGGCTTGCCTGAAAAATCGGCAGCAGGATCGCCAGGACCGCGAAGCCGACCACCACGCCCATGAAAAGAATCATCAGCGGTTCAAGCAGGGAGAGCATGCCGGAGATCGACAGGTCGGTCTGGTGTTCGTAGGTATCGGCGACCCTAAACAGCATCTCTTCCAGTTTGCCGCTCTGCTCGCCGGCGGCCGTCAGCTGGACCAGCATCGACGGAAAGACCGCTGTTTCCCGGAGCGCGACGGCCAGACTGCCCCCTTCTTGGACCCGCAGCTTGGCAGTTCCCACCGCCCGACTCAGCACCCGATTGGCCAACAGGGTGCGGGCAATGTCAAGGGCCTTGAGCATGGGAACACCGCTCTGCAACAGGGTGCCGAGGGTTCGGGCGAAACGGGTTGTGGCGATCAGCAGCAGCAGACGGCCAAAAAGCGGCGCCTTGAGCAGCATTCGATCAATGCGTAAGCGTCCGGCCTCGGTACGCCAATAACGTTGCAAACCAATGAAGCCGAGCACCAGTCCGAGGAGCAGCAGCCACCACCAGGCAAGCAGCAGATCGACCAGGTTGATCAGCAGCAGGGTCGGCCAGGGCAAGGCCATTTTCATCTCTTGGAGCATGCGGGTGATCTTCGGCACCACGAACACGAACAGGAAGACAAGCACAGTGCTGCCCACCAGAGTCATCAGCACCGGGTAGGCAAGAGCAGCCTGAATCCGTGCCCGGGTCCGTCCCTGGCTCTCAAGAAAGTCGGCCAAGCGGTGTAGGGTCTTGTCAAGCGTACCGCTGTTTTCCCCAACCTGGACCATGTTGATAAACAAATCGGGGAAAACCGTCCGATGCTTGGCCAACGATTCATGGAGCGAATTGCCCTGCATAACCTCTTCGCGGACATTGGCCAGGACCCGACCGATCATCGACTGGTCGGACTGTTCGGCAACACTGCCCAAGGCTGTATCAAGCGACAATCCGGCAACGAGCAGGGTGGCGAGCTGGCGGGTTGCCGAAGCGAGTTCCGCCGTCGAGCAGCGCTGCAGAAATGATCGGAAATCCGACCAGCGACTGCGTGCACCGACAAGAGAGCTTTCCTGCAGTTTGGTCGGGAATATCCCCTTTTCGCGCAGCTGCTGGCGTACCGGGCCAAAGCCGGGGCCGTCGATTCGGCCGGAGACCTTGTGCCCTTGATTGTCGAGGCCGGTGTATTCGAACAGCGGCACTAGCTCTCCTCCTGAGTGACGCGCATCACTTCCTCGAGGGTGGTAATGCCCTGCAGCGCTTTGGCAAGGCCGGCAGCCCGCAGAGAGCGCATACCCCGCTGTAAGGCACCCTTCTTGATCGTGGCGGCATCCTTGTTCTGCAACAGCAGTTCGCGTACCGTATCGTCCACCTTGAGCAGTTCATAGATGGCGACCCGGCCCCAGTAACCGATCTGCATGCACTTGTCGCAGCCTGTGCCACGGTAGAAGGTGGCCCCGGCCGGAATAGGGACCTCACCGGCGATCTCTTGCAGCAGTTCCTCGGGCGGCTGGTGCGCTTTCTTGCAGTGGGGGCAGATGGTTCGCACCAAACGCTGGGCAATGATGCCAACGATGCTTGAGGCGGCCAGAAACGGCTCGATCCCCATCTCCACCAGGCGGGTCAGCGCGCCGGCAGCGTCGTTGGTGTGCAGGGTAGAAAACACCATATGGCCGGTCAGGGCCGATTGCACGGCAATCTCGGCGGTTTCACGATCGCGGATTTCACCGACCATGATGATGTCCGGATCCTGACGCAGAATCGAGCGCAGACCGTTGGCAAAGGTCAGATTGATCTTCGGGTTGACCTGAATTTGCCCGACCCCCGGAAGCTGGTACTCGATGGGGTCCTCAACGGTGATGATGTTCTTCTCGCGATTATTCAAGCGGGTCAGAGCCGTATAGAGGGTGGTTGTTTTGCCGCTACCAGTGGGGCCGGTGACCAAAAAAACCCCGTGATTCTTGTTGATCATCGCCTCGAATGGTTGCAACAGATCGCTTTCCAGGCCGATCTCCTCGAGAGTCAGGATACCCGCCGCCTTGTCGAGCAGCCGCAGCACTACACGTTCGCCAAAGGCCGTGGGCAGGGTCGAGACGCGGATGTCCATGTCGCGGCCACCCATACGCACGCGGAAACGGCCATCCTGCGGCAGACGTTTTTCAGCGATATCCAGCTGGGCCATAATTTTGATGCGGGAGACGATCCCGGCGTGGGCCTTGAAGGTTGGCCGGAGAACTTCGTACAAGATTCCATCGACCCGATAACGGACGATCAGTTCCCGTTCGAAGGGCTCGATATGGATATCGCTCGCCCTTTCCTTAAAACCTTGAGTGATCAGACTGTTGACGAATCGGATGATCGGAGCCTCGTCGGAACTGTCAAGCAGGTCACGGGGCTCAAGAGAGATGGCCAATTCATTGGCACTGCCGCCATCGATCTCCTCAATCACGGCTCCGGTACTGCCGGCCTGTTTTTCATAGCCGCGATGGATGGCGCGCAGGATCTCCTCCGGAGTGGCGACACAGGGCTCGACCAGGGTTCCGGTCAGGGTGCTCAGGTCATTCAGCGGACGGGTGTCGAGGGGATCGGCCACGGCCACCTGGAGAGAGTTGTTCTGTTTTGCCAGAGGAAAAATACGGTACTCCTTGGCAAAGGCGATGGGGATCATCTCAAGGAGACCCTCGGCAACCGTTTCCTCGGGAATCGTCTCCAGATACGGGAGTCCGAACTGAATAGCCAGCGCCTTTGCCAGGATCGTGCTGTCCAGCGCTTTCATCTTGATGAGGATTGGGCCGAGGCGTTCACCACCGCTCAGCTCCTGTTCCGCCAGAGCCGCCTCAATCCGTTCCCCAGGCACGGTGAAGTCCTGCTGGAGTATTTCGCCAATCCGTCGCCAGTTCTGCATGGTACGTTGCTTTTCGCAAGGAGTTAAGGTCATTCGTTGCCCAATTGCTCTGGCTTCGGCGGAGTCAGCGCCGGAGGTGCGCTGCCGGGCTCGGCAATACTCTCACCTGCTGCCGCACCCTCGGGCGATTGGAGCTTTCTCCCTCCCCTCTCACCAAAAAAATTATCCGGCAGAGCTTCGTTGACTTTACCGGTCAATGAATCACCGGCCGCTTTGCGGTTGCGGTCGGTGACCAAGTCGAGATCCTTGGAATTCTTGATAATGGTCGGATTGATGAAGACCAGCAGGTTGGTCTTTTCTTTCTGGGTTGAAGTGCGTTTGAATAACCATCCCAGCCCAGGAATATCGCCCAGGATCGGCACCTTGGTAACCGATTCGGTGATATTGGTATCGATCAGGCCGCCAAGAACCACGGTTTTATGGTTTTCCACCAGGACCGTATTGCGCAGCACGCGCTTGGTAAAGGTCGGGCCGACTTCGCTGGGGTTGCCGACGCTGGCCACCAGGGCCTGGGTGGCCGGAGCGATACTGGTGATTTCCTGGTACACATTGAGGCGAACCAGATCACCTTCGGTAATCTGCGGGGTAAAGCGCAGAACCAAGGCAACATCCTGGCGCTCCACAGAGACCTTCTGGGCCAGGCCGTTGTTGGAGCCGGCATCGGTCAGCCGACCGGTAATGATCGGGACATTGGAGCCAACGATGATTTCAGCTTCTTCGTTATCGGAGGTGAGCAACCGCGGAGCCGAAAGCAAGTTGACATCGGTGTCGGTTTTCGACACATCGATCAGCACCGAAAGGGCCGGAACGGTAATCGTTTTGCCATCCAGCCCGGTGATGCTAATCGGGTTAAAAAAACCGCCGGCCAGCATCCCGTCGATGGCCTTGGTCAGAAGGTCAGGCGCACCGGTAATTGTCTGCGTCAGGGCATCCCCGATACCGAGCGGGCCGGTGTTTTGGTTGCTGCCGCCGAAAATGAGGCCGTCACCGTTGACTGTTCCGGCGCCCTGCAGGGAGACCCCAAGGCGCTGGGTGGCATCCATGGAGAGTTCCAGAATCAGCGCCTCGACATACACCTGTTTGCGCTTGATATCGAGCTTGTCAATAATTTGCTTGATCGTTTTGTAGTCATCCAGACTGGCATTAATGATCAGCGAGTTGGTCGGCTTGTCGGCCGTAATGGTCACTTGGCTGTTAGACAGCGAACCGGGGGATGGGGTTAGCGGCCCGGCGGATGGTTGCCCGTTCGCCAGACCCTCTTTTTTTGAATCCTTGGATCCAGTCTTGATACCGCTGAGGATTTCGTTGAGGGTCGCCGCCAGGGAGACCGCATCGGCATTTTCCAGGTAACAGAGGTTGATGTTGGAGCGGGTCCCGTCGATTTCCTGGTCCATCCGGGCAATCAGGGTCTTGACGATCACCATGTCCTCTCGGTTGGCCGTGACAATGACGCACCGCCCGGCAGGATACGGGATGATCTTGGTAAGGACCTCGTTTCCAAGGTTCGCTGCGGCCCGCCGCCGGGCAGGAGAGGTGGCATCGGGCTGGCTCATGGTCTCGTTGAGGGCCTTGGCGATATCTTCCGCCTGGGAGTTCTTCAACATGATGATCTCAATTTCGCTTGCCACATTCGGCTGATCAAGTTCGCGGATGATCTTGGCCAGCCGTTCGATGTTAGTCCCCGTATCCGTAATAATCAGGCTGTTTCCCGGCGGATAAGCGGCAACATTGGCGGTGGTCGGCATCAAAGGCATGAGGACAGTCTGGGCAACGATGCCCACGTCGAGGTGCTTCAGACGAAAAACCCGGGTGATGACCTGCTCGGTCGCCTTGCCTTTGCCATTGCCATTGACAACGATTGGCAGGTTGGATTCCTTGGCGCTCTTCAGCGGAACGATCTTATTGGTATTGCCCGAAGGGACAACCGTGTACCCCTTGACGTTGAGAACCGTAAGAAACAGCTGGTAGGCTGCGTCCAGGGTCATACTGTCCGGGGAGATGATAGTGGCCTTGCCCTGTACGGTCTCGTCGTAGAGAAAATTCTTGCCGGTCAGTTCGCTGATAGTCAGGATCAGTTCAGTCAACTCCACATTCTTGAAATCGAGAGTAACCCGTCCCTCCACGTCCGGCTTTGATTGACTCTGCGCAAAGGACTGGATGGGAACGAGACATAAAGCCAGAAACGTTATCCATACCAACATTCGGGAGATAATCGGGATACGCATGCGGAGACAACTCCTATTGGATTTCATATGAAAGGCTCATCGGTTGATTATTGCGTTCGACGGCGAGGATTATCTGGCGCGCTTCGCGCAACTGCTGGACTATCTGCAGAGCTTTTTCCGGGCTGTCCAGCCTGGTGTTGTTGACATCGACAACCACGTCACCGGTTTTCAGGCCCAACTGGGCCAGAACCGACGACGAGTCGATGCGCTGGATCATAAAGCCATTGATCTTGCCCGACTGGATGCGCGGCTGCATCTGGACAAGGCGCATTTGGGCAGCGAAATTATCCCGCACCGACTCACTCATGTTGCGGGAGATCCGCCAGCGATTTTTGCCGACGTTCCTGATACCCCCACCTGCACTCTTCTCGAAGCCCGCCGTGGAATGCGAGGCTGAGGTCGAAAGGGGTGCCTTGTCCAGCAGCAAAAGAGTCGTCAGGCTCTG
Source organism: Desulfurivibrio sp. (assembly GCA_013791995.1). GTDB lineage: Bacteria > Desulfobacterota > Desulfobulbia > Desulfobulbales > Desulfurivibrionaceae > Thiovibrio. Next base: position 16,431 of record VMSS01000245.1, read on the forward strand.
GTCCCGATTCCTGACCTGTACCTGGTTGCGAATAATTTTTTCGACGGTTCCGTCGCCGGGAACCTTGTCGCCAAGATGATAGATTTTCAGTTCGTTGTTGCCTTCAAGCAGGGCAAAGGAACGTTCGGCTGCGACCACTGTGCCGATGAGTTTGAGTTCAACACGGGTTACGGCGGCCGAGGAACCATCCCCCTTGCTTGGCAGGATCATGGTCGCCGTGGTAGACCGACTGTTTGCATCAAAAATATTATTCTGCAGAATCAGGTTCAGACCGACTTCCGTGTTTTCCTGCGGTTTGATCACGACTGAGTGACTGCGGGGGGGGGCGTCCGTGATTTTCGGACGCAGGTTCATCTGCAAAACAGTGTCGATCAAATGTCCGCTGGCAAGTCCTAGAAGCATGAGCAGGGCCAAAAAGATCGGCTTGTAAAAGCTGTGTAAAACACTCAGCATGTAAAATCCCGTGGCCTGTTGAGTCGCAATAATATAGCCCCTCGACCTTTAATCCTAATGAGTGGGAGGCGTAGGTTCTCTTGACGGAGAAAGATCACGACATTAATTCAACTTACTGAAATAATATAAAAATATCAATTTTTCTCACGTCAATCTCAAAAAATTTGTCAAAAAGTTACAATCACCATTAAAATCCCGCCAAGGGTCCAAGCAAAACAAAACCCGCCGAAGCGGGTTTTGTTTTGCCGGAAACGACGCCGCTATTTTACAATCAAATCATTTTTCACATCTTTGACGCCCTCAACCCGACGGGCAACCTCTCCTGCCTTTGTAGCACTCTGCGTTGAATCGACAAAGCCGCTTAACTGAACCACCCCTTTAAACGTCTTGACATTGATCTGCAAAGTTTTCAGTTTTTGTTCGTCTAAAATTCCGGCTTTCACCTTGGTTGTAATGACGGAGTCATCGATATACTGGCCGGTACTTTCTTGTTTTTGGGTGGATACGCATCCCAAGAATGCAGTTATCAACCCGACACAGATCAACAAAGTAACAAAACGGTGTAGTTTGATCATGGCTCTTCTCCTTTTGTTGATTGTTTACAAACACTTCCCCCATCTTTTACCGATTGTTCTCACCCCTTATTCCGTCACTCAGTTTTATGTTGCAGGCCGTACTGCCAAAAACAGAGGTATTTCCTGAAATACGGATTTGAGCCCAGGGGTTTTCTTTGAGTACCCGGATATCCTTTTTTAAAACTTTCTTCGCTTCCGGCTCACGGGCAATTCGATCAAAATCGAAATGTATCTCATCAAAATCAATAAAGATAACCTTCGGCGCGCTCAGAGGAAGAACAACTACCTTTTCGCTCCTCGATTCAGCCGGCGGTGGAACATCCTTCTCTTGAGCCTCGGAAGTAGTCGTTTCATTGCCACCAAAGGCAAAGGTTATTCCTGCCATGGCCCCCAGATTATGATAGGTATCCTGCATAACCTCGGTAACTATATAATCCCGGACATCGAGCCTGAGTCCGATAGTATCCGTCATCGAATATTTCACTCCCGCGCCAACATTAAAAGCAGTCATGTCCCCAGCCGATGCCTTGGGACTGTAATGTGCTCTCCCCAACCCGGCGACGACAAAGGGGGTGAATCTGCTGTCAGGCATAAAATAATACACAGCATCAATATGATAATAAGTAAGATTTACTCTATCTGTAGGACTTCCAAACTGTCCTTCCGTCAGACCTGTTTTTGTCTTGTCATAAACCCGCGTTTCGATAAATTCCACCGCAGTTTCAACGCCGAAATGTTTGCTGAAATTGTAGCCGATTCGTCCGCCAAACAAGGGTCTGTTCTTCAGGTTCTGATCGTTTTCAAAAAAGTTGTACCCCACGAAAGGGCTCACCTCAACTGACTCTGCCCGTGTTTCTGCGCAAGCATCTACACCGGAAAAAGGAATACAGGCTCCTGCCATCAGAAGTGCTGGATATACTGATTTCACTATCCAATCTCCTTAAATCTTCTCACACATTGCTTTGCTCTTTCATTCTTTTCAAAAAAGCTGGCGGCGTTGGTGAAGGGCATGATGGAGACAGGCTGGATTATGAAACACCTTCATCACGAGTTCGTTATGGTGAGCGCCACCCAAATCAGGGCAAGAGCTGCCATGCAAAGCCGTGGTCACAGTTGCTGGCAGGGAAGCCCGCATTTTCATGCGGGCTTCCCTGTGTGGTTTTGCTTACTTCACAAGACGCTTGACCGTAATTTGCTCAATCTCCACCCGGCGATTGGGCGCCAGACAGTTGATTAAGACAACGTTTTTCTTACCCTTGCAGTCAACGATCGGGTTTGCCTCGCCCTTGCCTTTTGCCGTCAGGCGATCCGCCTTGACACCCTTGTCTACCAGATATTTTTTTACCGCTTCCGCACGGCGCTCCGAGAGCTTCTGGTTGTATTTTTCGGAGCCGATACGATCGGTGTAGCCGACAATAAGAACGTCATCTATCGTGCTGTCATTCATGAGAGCAGTGGCGATTTCGTCCAGCTTCGGTTGCGACATCTGCAATTCTGCGCTGTCAAAACCAAATAGCTCCGTTACCGAGAGGGTATATTTTTGGAAGCGCGGAGCCGGGGGCGGGACCACTATTGGGGCAGGAACAGGTTCCGCCACCTTTGCTTTAGCAACAGGCTCCGGGGCCGGCTCCTCGACGGGCGGGGCAGCAGGGGGTGTTTTCCCGCCAAACCGAAAGACCAGGCCGACCGAGATAAGATCAATATCGCCATCGTTGCCAACAGCATCGTCGATCCGGTAGCGTTCCGCCTCAGCGCGCATGGCGAGGGATTCATTGAAAGCGTACTGAAGTCCCAAGCCGAGTTTGTAATTGGTATTGCTATCGCTGGGGTTGGGATTGAGCGCCGTAAGTGAGCCACCCCCGACAAAGGTGTCTTCGGCTTTGGCGTAGTTCGCTCCGACCCGGCCAAAGGCGGAAAATTTTTCGGTTATGGGCAGAATGCCGACTGCGTCGAGATTCACACCCCTAACTTTGATATTGCCGCTCAGAGTTCCCGGTGGCAGTCCGGTTGAAGTAAAATCAAACTTTCCCAGATCGAAATAACCGGCTTCGAGGGCAAAATACTTGTTGAACTGATAGCCGCCAAACAGCTTAAAGCCGAAATCTCGGTTGTCATCTTCGAACCCGGTTGTGGTAAAACCCGCTTCCGTCAGGGAGTTGGTAATCCTGTCCTCGTCGATTGTCGCGCGTGATTGGCCGATGTTGCCTCCGACGTACAAACCCGAATCATCGGCCATTGCATATGGAGTGGCAATTGCAGTGAGGGCCACCAACCCTAGTGTCACTGAGGTTCTTACTAATTTCATGGCTTCCTCCTAAAAATTTAGAAACTCTTGTGCATCTTGCAACGGCAAGATGCACAATATCTGTCAATCTTTTATATCACAGGTCAAAAATACAGATCGACAGAAATAAGTCTGCCGACCTGTATTTTTATACATCAGCCCTCTTACTGGCAAAGAGGATCAGCCGGATTATTTCCCGGCACGGAAATGACGACATTGTCAAGAAGCGACAAGGCACCATCCGTAGACGCCCCGGCAAACAGTCTGCCACACGAGGTTGACAGGGCGTTCACCGTGAGGTTGTCATAGGCCAGGATGTTGCCATTCCAGATCGTGCTCGTTTGGAGCGTTGCGGCACTACCGGCCTGCCACCAGACGTTGGAAGCCTTGGCCCCGCCGGTCAAAAGGATACGAGTACCGACAGCCGTACCGATTGAACCGGAGGACTGGAAGACAAAAACAGCATTTGCATCGCCCTGGGCATCGAGGGTGAGGTCGCCCGTAATCAAAATCGTGGTAATGGATTGATACACGCCAGGAGTGAAATAGTTGTCTCCTTCGACGAGCGCGGCACCGATAATGTCTCCCAAAGTAGTGGGACCAGCGATCGCAGTTGCCCCCGGCAAAGCTGCAGGACTAATGTCGATATATGTCTGCCGCAAGTCGGTCTTGGCAGCAACAGCAACGGCGGGGAGATAGTTAAGAGAATATACCAACCCGCTGATCGTTGGCGGGGTGCCATCACATGGACCAATTCCGCCAAAGGCATCAACGGCCACAGCATCACAGGTAGAAGTTGCATGCAGTACCACATCCCCATTAATAATAGGGCTGAGCGGGGCGCCGTTGGTGGTCATCCCCAAGGTGGCCGCAATCGCGAACGTGGTAGCAGACGCAAGATCTGGTGGGCCGGCACATACGCTTGCGTCTGTGGTGAAGGTCCAGACCTTGTCAACCGCCAGGGGATTGCCAGCCAGATCCTTGACTCCGCTGGCGCCGCCTTTGATCGTGGCGGTATAGAGGCCGGGTGCGAAATCGGTGTCTGGGTTAAAGGACGCGATGAAGGTTAGCGGATCATAGGTAATTAATCCGGTTTTGCCTGATACCGTAAAGGTGAGGTTGGTGAGCGTAGCCTGATCTATATCCTCACTGAAGGTGGCGTTGACAGTCTTATTGGCACAGACACCGGTTGCAACGTTAAGAGGGTTGGTGGTAGTTACCGTGGGCGGGGTGGAGTCGAGTGTCGCCCCGGTTGTCCAGTCCCAGACATACTGTGCGGCTATGGCATTGCCTGCCAGATCCGTGGCCGCAACGGTGATAGTTGAGATAAATTTGGTATTATCTGCGAAAACCCCTCCGGTGGGGGTAAAGGTCGCAGTCTTGCCGGCAACAGAATACGTCACCGTACCTGGTACGGGGATTGCGCCAATGTCGGTCACCACGGTAAAGGAAGGCGGTGTGGTGATGGTTAACGGGTTCATCGCTTCATTAAAAGTTGCGGTGGAGACTCTGTTAATGGGCAAACCTGTGGCGCCAGTCGTCACGCCCGTTATACCGTAAGCAGCCGTAGCAATAACAAAAGGTGC
>VMSS01000060.1 GCA_013791995.1 Desulfurivibrio sp.
AACTTGAGCCGATCAGCAATGCGGTCATTGTCTCCAACCCGCCCTACGGAGTTCGCTTGGGCGCCCAGGCTGAGGCGGCCGCCCTGGTGGGTGAACTGGGCAGTTTTCTCAAGCATAAATGCACCGGCTCCACAGCGTACCTCTATTTCGGTGACCGGGAGCTGGTGAAGAAGATCGGTCTCAAGCCCGCCTGGAAGAAGCCGCTGAGTAACGGCGGGTTGGACGGGGTGTTGGCCAAATACGAGATGTATTAAATGTAAACGTCCAGCAGCACCGCATCTGCTTTGTCATCGGTCGGTTCGCATACTGGAGTATGGCGAACCGACCTCTTTCGCGCATCTGCGGCACTGCTGAACGTTTACGGTTTTGCAGAAAAAATAAATCTGTCCCATTTTATTATTCCTTTTTTTAGAGAACGTTAGCGGCGCTACGCGGCAAGTTCACTGGCGCGGTCTGGTTATAATAGGCGTTATGCGCTTACCTGTAATACGAAGAAGCGATATGCAGGATTAATATTGTGAACCTTAAGGTCCTATTCGATACTGGCATCCGCCTGCCGGAGGCCATCAACGATTTGCTACGGCCCCTCATTGGGCCGTTCAAAGCAAAGACCGCCCCTGTATTGGACAACGACGGGCAGACGACAGAACTGTATTCTAGCGTTGTTCACTATAATTCGAACGAATCGGGCGCCGTGCTTGTGGACAACGTGGCCGCCATTATCGACTGCTATGAAGTCCTAACCATTGAGGCACTGGAGGCTGCATATCAGCGCATCAAGACGGTAAAGTCCCTCAGGAAGACAGATCGCCTCAAGGCTAGCGAAGGCGAAACCCAGATGACAACGGGTATCATCGTTGCCAGAAGCTCCGATCTTACACTGGAGCAGATTTCCGCGGAAATGGGCCGCATGAATAGCTTAGTACCCTCTCACTACTGGCCTGATGCGGTTGCAGTGTTATCGGCCGGAATCGTGAACTATTCCGCGCACATGCCTGGTTCTGAGCAAAGCGGCGATTTTTTCCTTCCTGCTGAGGCAACCGTCAAAAGTTCACCGGTTCCTTCCGGGTGGATACAAAAAGTCATTCGGCCTGTCGGCGAGATCACGTTTAACAAAGTCGCCAGCCTCATCATCGCCAGAGTCGCAATCTTTCAACCCGGCGTGCAAGTTCCAGACTACTACCAGTCGAGTCTCC
>VMSS01000107.1 GCA_013791995.1 Desulfurivibrio sp.
CATCCTTACTTTTCAAAACAAAAAAGGTCACCATGACGCCATCGGTGGCCTGAACCTTGAAATGGTGGGCCTTGCCGTCGTTGATGGAGGCCAAGGGAATTTCCAGTCGGTTCTTTGTCGGGACAAGGATTTCCAGCTTCTCCCCCCAAAGGCCGGCCATAGCCGTGCCACCCAGCATCACGCACACAGCCACCGCCGAAACCACTCCACATATTTTTTTCATCAAACCTCTCCTCGTTTTTTTTCAGGGCGCACCACTGCCGAACAGCTTCCTGAAAAGCTCCCGCCAGGATGCGGCCGTTGCCGAGCAACCATTTGAGTCGCAACCGGAACAACCCCTGGTTGTCGTATTCCCACCTTTTACATTCACCGGTTCCTTCACGGATTTCGCCGGATACCCTATCTCCCCCAACACCCGGACAATGGATTCCTCATTCAAGGGAGGACGATGGTCTATGCGCAACAATCCTTGCTCCAGGTTTGCCGTCACATCCACCATGCCTTGTTTTTTAAAAAGTTCACTGCGGATGGTGGAGAGGCAGGAACCGCAGGACATCCCCTGCACCTGAAATGTTGTGCTTTTCATGGTGGCGGCAAAAGAAGGAGTATTGCCAAAGCCCCACAGGGCCCAAGCCAAAATGTTGATTACCACCAACCCCCTCAAAAAATATCGCATCGCGCTTCCCGTTCTGACGCTCATTCTTGTGTACCTCCCGCCTTCCATGCTTACTTAAGCAAGCGTTATGCCACAGGAGAGCAGGGAGGGGAGAATCCTTACATGGTAAGACTGTTCAGGAGATGAGCTACAGTGGAAAGCAATGGGAACAGCACGACTATAGAGAATATTCGCCACAGTGTTTGAAGAATATTCTCTATAAGAAGAAGGGAGTTACTCAGATCTTGAATTTTTCCAGACGATAAATCAGGACATGGCGCGGAATATTAAGCAAACGGGCTGCCTCAGAGCGATTGCCCTTGGCCTTGGCCAGGGCCTTTTTAATCAGCCCCTGCTCGACCGCCTCCAGGGATAATCCCTCATCCGGAATTTCCGGTATCCCATTTGCGGATGCAGGCTGAACTACCGGATCAAGCTGAAGGTCACCCGCTCCGATGAGCAACCCCTTGCGCAAGATAACCGCACGCTCGACAATATTTTGCAACTCACGGATATTGCCTGGCCATGGATGCTTCTTCAGCCTAATCAAAGCCTCAGCGGAAAAATTCACCCCGGCGGGAGCGTTCACTTTCAAGAGAAAATGTGCAACCAGACCCGGAATATCCTCACGTCGTTCCCGCAGAGGAGGCAGGTTCAGAGGGATAACACCCAAACGATAGTAAAGATCCTCACGGAAGGTTCCCTGACTTATGGCCGCGTAGAGATCCCGATTGGAAGCGGCAATCAGGCGGACATCAACCGCTTCCGGCTGGTCCGCGCCAACCGGCGTCACCACCCGCTCCTGAATAGCGCGCAGCAGCTTGGCCTGCAGATCCAGGCGGAGCTCACCGATCTCATCGAGGAACAGGGTGCCCCCGGCTGCGGTTTGAAAGCGCCCCTTGCGGTTGCTCACCGCCCCGGTGAAGGCCCCTTTGATATGACCGAAAAGCTCGCTTTCCAGAAGATTCTCCGGGATTGCGGCACAGTTTATCGCCACCATGGGCCCCTGCGCTCTGGGGCTGTATTGATGGATCAACCTGGCCAGCACTTCCTTGCCGGTACCAGATTCCCCTGCAATCAGGATGGTGGCTTCGCTGTTGGCCGCCCGTCGGGCTGTGTCGAGCAACTCGGCCATGGCAGAATTGGCGGTTTCCATGCCCTCGGTTCCCGTGAGCCTGTTGACCTCGCCGCTCAACTGCTGCTTCTGCTCGTGGAGTTGCCGCATCTCCAAAGCTTTCCGGCAGGAAAGCCGCAGGGCTTCCCGATCAAACGGTTTGGCTAAAAAGGTAAAAGCCCCTTTCTGCATTGCCTGAACCGCCAGTTCGATGGAACCGAAAGCCGTGATCACCAGCACCGGGGTTTCCGGCGAATCCTTTTTCACCGCTTCCAGAATCTGCAAGCCGTTCAAATCGCCAAGCTGCACATCGGTAATCACCAGATCCGGGTCGTGCTTGCGAAAAAGCGCCAGACCTTCCCGGCCCGATGCCGCGCTGAACACGCTGAATCCTGCGCTGCTCAGGTTGTATTCAGTAACCCGCCGCAGGCTTTCGTCATCGTCAATCAACAGTATCCTGGGTTTCATGCCATTGCCTCTGCCATCATTGCACCTGCCCAAGATCGGAGCCGTTTTTTGCGGGAAGCCGGATCTCGAAACAGGCTCCGCCTCCAGGGCGGTCCGTGACCCGAAGGCTGCCGCCGTAGCTTTCCACGATCTTCCGGCTGATCAGCAGCCCCAGACCGGTGCCATCTTTCTTGCCGGAATAAAACGGCTCGAAAATCTTCTCTTTTTCCGCGTCCACCACACCCGGTCCATCGTCGCAGAGAGAAATCAGCCCGCCTCCATCCCTGGCGTCTTCGACCATGAGCCGGATATGACCGCCCGCAGGGACTGCATCCAGAGCATTGAGTCCAAGATTCAAGAGAACCTGGGAGAACTTGGCGCTTTCCACCAGCAGATGCTGGGCCTCACCATTTTCCGGCAGGACAAAACGCACCTGTTTTTCCTGAAGCTGCCTTTCCAGCAGCGCACCCACATGCTTGGCAACCACAGCCAGCGGCTCGAGGACCTCTTCCCTTTCCTGGGGTCGCCCTTTGGAATAACGAAGAATACTCTCCACCGTGTCGTGCAATCTGCCCGTTTCCTTGAAAAGGATATCCACGAACTCCCTTTTGGGATGATCTCCGGGAAATTCATCGCGGAGAATCTCTGCGGTACCCTTGATGGAAGCGAGTGGGTTTTTTATCTCATGAGCCAGAGAAGCGGACAATCGGCCAAGCGCGGAAAATTTCTGCGCTGCGGCCAGTCGGGTTTCCGCCTCAATGAGTTGGACGGTTTCATCATGGAGCCGGGCATAGGATGCTTGCAATTTCTCGGACAACTGCCGGTACTGTTCCCGTAGCCGATTCTGCCGCCCGGAAATCACCCCGACCAGCAGGCCTGCTGCAAGATAAAGAACAATCTCGGTCAGTTCGCTTGCAGCCTGCGTTCCGTGGCCGACATAGAGGAGGACATGGGGAATAAAGGCGATGGAGGAGAGCACGGCCAAACCCAGTCCGCCCCGCACGCCGAACCAGAGTCCGCCCAAAACGATGGGGAAATAACTGAGCCGCCGGTAAGTGTTGTGATAAAAAACAAAATCGCCGGGGGTGAAAAAATGGAGTAAACCTATGGCCACGACAGCGAGGAGCAGGGCCGGAAAAAGAAATTTACGCATGCCGCCTCCACCGGGAAAATCGTGATTGACGAGTAAACCTTTCCGCTACAACCGTTACCGTTCGCAGTGGGTCTAGTGACCCGCATTGCCCTTCGACAGGGATCACATCGAACAGCTCCGTTCAACCATTGATTGCAACGATCCAATCGGGGTGTGCGGGGAAAACAGCAACAAGGGGGGAAATCCGTGCCCTAAGATCGGTAATCCGCGTTGATCTTGACGTAATCCAGGGAAAAATCGCAGGTGTAGATGTTCTTGCTCCCCCCGCCAACATGCAAGTCAATGGTCACTACGAACTCCGGCTTCTTCAGTACTGCAGTGGCAGAAGCCTCCACCGCTGCGCCCTGGCCGAGGCCGTGCTTCACCATGAATACGTCATCAAAGGCGATATCCACCTTCTGCTGATCAAACTCCGCCCCTGAGCGGCCCAGAGCAGCGATGATCCTGCCCCAGTTGGCATCCTCGCCAAAAAACGCGGTCTTGACCAGATTGGAATTGGCCACGGTTCGAGCGGCCTGGTCCGCTTGAGCCTCAGTGGCCGCGCCCTGAACCCGTATCGTCACCAGCTTGGTCGCACCCTCCCCGTCCCGGACAATCATCAGGGCCAGTTCTTTGCACAGATCTTCCAGAACCGCGACAAAGGCAGCAAGCGCCTCGGGCCGGTCCTCGGCAATGGGCGGATGACCCGCAAGACCGTTGGCCATGAGCAGCACCGTGTCGTTGGTGCTGGTGTCGCCGTCAACGGTTATGGCGTTGAAAGTTTTCCCCACAACCTTTTTCAGGATGCTCTGCAGCAGATCGTGGTCAATTCTGGCATCGGTGAGAATAAAGGAAAGCATGGTGGCCATGTTGGGCATGATCATGCCCGCGCCCTTGGCCATGCCCAGAAGTTTGACGGGCTTGCCGTCGATAAGGGCGGTGCGTACCGCAATCTTGCGGAAGGTATCGGTGGTCATGATGGCCTGGGCCACATCCCCGAGGCCATCTGCGGAAAGGTTCCGGGCCGCCTTGGGAATCCCCCGCTGAAAACAAGCCAGCTCCAGTTGCTGACCGATGATGCCGGTGGAGCAGACCTGCACGAGTTCCTGGTCAATATTCAAGGCATCGGCCGCCATGGCCGTGGTTAACCTGGCCAGACGCATGCCTTCCTCGCCGGTACAGGCATTGGCAATACCGGAATTGACCAGAATGGCCTGGGCCTTGCCGGTTTTGCACCGTTCCATATCAAGGAGCACCGGCGCCGCCTTGACCAGACTGGTGGTGAACACCCCGGCCACGGTGGCGGGTTTGTCGCTCACTATCAGGGCGAGATCGAGCCGGTCCTTGCCGCGGATTCCGGAGTTTACCGCTGCAGCCTTAAAGCCCTGGACTGAAAAATTTTCTGCCGACATATCACTTCTTCCCGCCGCTCTTGCCGCAGCACCGTTTGTATTTTTGCCCGCTGCCACAAGGACAGTCAGCGTTGCGTCCGACCTTGTCTCCCTCGCGGGAAAACGGTTTGTGCTCGTCATCGACCTCGCCGCGGCTCAATTGCATGGGCTGGCGCTGCTCCCGTCGTTCACGCTCCATTTCAGCCACCTCATCGTCTCGAACAAGCTGGAGGCGAAACAGGGTGCTGACGGTCTGCGTTTTCACGGCACCGATCATATCACCGAACATGTTAAACCCTTCCTTCTTGTACTCATCCAGAGGATTCTTCTGACCATACCCGCGGAGGCCGATGCCTTCCTTGAGGTGATCCATGTTGAGCAAGTGCTCTTTCCAGTGGTGGTCCACGATCTGCAGCAGGACAACCCGTTCCAGATGACGCATGTTCAATTCGCCGATTTCCTGCTCCCGCTTTGCATAACGATCTTCCAGCGCGACAAGGATCAGATCGGCAAACGTGGCGAGATCGAGATCTTTTTTCTCTTCCTCGCTCCATTCCCCGGAAAAGCCGAACAGCGCTGACATTCTTTCCGAGACCCCCGACCAATCCCACTCCTCGGAGGGGATCCTCGGCTCGGCAAATTCCCCTGCCACCATGTCGGCCATCTCCGGGAACATATCCGTGACAACCTCATGAACATCATCCGAACCCAACACCTCGCGGCGCTGACGGTAGATGACCTCACGCTGCTTGTTCATCACGTCATCATACTCAAGCAAATGCTTGCGGATATCGAAGTTATGCCCCTCCACCTTGCGCTGGGCGTTTTCAATGGCCCGGCTGATCATGGTATGCTCGATGGGTTCGTCCTCTTCCATACCCAATTTATCCATGATCCCGGAGATCCGGTCGGAGCCGAAGATCCGCAGCAGATCGTCCTCAAGCGACAGATAGAAACGGGAAGAGCCGGGATCGCCCTGACGACCGGAACGACCGCGCAGCTGATTGTCGATCCGTCGGCTCTCATGGCGACTGGTGCCCAGAATATGCAGGCCACCCAGCTCGATTACACCCTCGCCCAGCTTAATATCGGTACCCCGGCCCGCCATGTTGGTGGCGATGGTTACCTTGCCCTTCTGGCCGGCGTCGGCGACGATTTCAGCCTCCCGCTCATGCTGCTTGGCGTTGAGCACCTCGTGGGGCACCCCCACCTTCTTGAGCATGGCCGAAATCTTCTCGGAAACATCAATGCTGATGGTGCCGACCAGCACGGGCTGGCCCTTCTTGTGCAACTCCTGGATCTCCCGGATAATAGCGCGATCCTTGGCCTTGGCGTTTTTGTAGATAACATCGGCATAATCCTGACGGATCATGGTGTTGTGGGTGGGCATGATCACCACGTCGAGATTGTAGATCTTCTTGAACTCCGCCGCCTCGGTATCCGCAGTACCGGTCATGCCGGAGAGCTTTTTATACATCCGGAAGTAATTCTGGAAGGTGATGGAGGCAAGGGTTTGGTTCTCCTTTTCCACCTTGACCCCTTCCTTGGCCTCCAGCGCCTGATGCAAGCCATCGCTGAAACGGCGGCCCTGCATGGCCCGGCCCGTGAACTCATCCACAATAACCACCTGGCCGTCCCGCACCAGATAATCCACATCCCGCTTGAAAAGGACATTGGCCTTGAGAGCCTGATTCAGGTGATGCAGCCACTCGATGTTCCGGGGGTCATAGAGATTCTCCACCTCAAGCAGTTTCTCGCCCAGGGAAACCCCTTCATCGGTGAGCGAGACCGACCTGGCCTTTTCGTCCATGGTGTAGTGCTCGTCGGCCTTGAACTTATGGATGAGCCGGTCCACCTTCTCATAGAGTTCGGTGGACATCTCCGCTGGTCCGGAGATGATCAGAGGGGTTCTTGCCTCGTCAATCAGGATGGAATCCACCTCATCAACAATGGCGTAATGGAATTCACGCTGACAGAAATCCTGGAGTTCGAATTTCATGTTGTCGCGCAAATAATCAAAACCGAACTCGTTGTTGGTTCCGTAGGTAATATCGGCAGCGTAGGCCTCCCGTCTTTCCGTGTCATCCATCCCATGCAGGATGGAACCAACGCTGAGCCCGAGAAACTGATAGAGCTTGCCCATCCATTCAGCATCGCGCCGGGCCAGATAGTCGTTAACCGTGACCACATGCACCCCGCGACCGGTCAGGGCATTGAGATATACCGGCAGGGTGGCGGCCAGGGTTTTTCCCTCGCCGGTTTTCATTTCGGCAATCTTGCCCTGATGGAGGACCATGCCGCCAATGAGCTGCACGTCAAAATGGCGCATGCCCAAAACCCGCCAGGCTGCCTCACGGCAGACAGCAAAGGCCTCGGGCAGCAAACTGTCAAGGGGCACTCCGGCGGCGAGCCGCTCCCGGAAGATCCCGGTCCGCGCAGCAAGATCGGTGTCGTCCAGATTTTTGATCTCGGGCTCCAGTTGATTGATCGCCGCCACCAACGGTTGAATGGACTTGAGAACCCGTTCATTTTTGCTGCCGAAAATCTTTTTCAAAACAGAACCGACCATATTTCCACTCCAGAAGGTCAACGCCGACAGCATGCTGAAAAGCACGCCCCGACGCGATCATCGTTTTTTTTAGGGGTTGTTACAAAACAACCGCTGCTTTCTCGACCCGTTTATAACGGCTCGTAATGCGGATACGCTATCCGGATGACAACATTATTTTTTACAACTGATCATTTTTCCCAGACCAGCGCTTCTTCGTTGCAATCCGGAAATTTCGGACATTGAATACAATCACTCCATACCTTATGGGGGAGTTCGTTCTTGTCGATATGCCTGAATCCAAGCCGCTCAAAAAAAACAGGCTGATAGGTCAGGGTGAAAACCCTGGTGATCCCGAAATGATCGGCCTCGGCCAAACAGGACTCAACCAGCTGCCGGCCGATCCCCTGGCCCTGGGATTCTTCCGCCACTGCCAGGGAACGGATCTCCGCCAGGTTTTCCCAGCAAACATGCAGGGCACAGATACCGAGAATCTGTCCGGCAGGGGAATCATCCCCGTCCTTGACAAAAACATTGAAATCCCGCAGTTGATCGTACAAGGAACTCAAGGAACGACCCAGCAACAACCCTTTGTTGGCAAAATGCTGCAACAGGGCATACATCACCTTCACATCGTCCATTCTGGCATCACGGATCATGACGGTCTCACAAAAGGGAAAAGAGGTAAAAGATCCGAAACAGACAAGCGCTTGGCCACAGAATAATACTCGTCACAATCGAAGGTTATCGATGTGTGCGCTTCCCTGCGCTTACAACACGCACGACATTGCTTCATTTTTTTCGCCCTGCCGGCTGACAGGAACCCGCTCGTTCTACCATAACCGCTCAAAAAGAAAAAGAATTCAGCAAAAAAGAATCAGGGATTCTGGAGCCGGGAAGCAGGCAGCAAAGCGATATAAGCCTTGATTTTTTCCTCTTTTTCCAGCTTGGCGATGAGCTGATTGGCTTCGGCCAGCTTGTCGAACTTGCCCACATATATCCTGATGAACGGATCATCCTTATCCTCGGGCGGCACGGAAAACGCTTCATAGCCGCGACCGCGCCACTGGGCCACATCCTCCTGCGCCCGCTCCTGGTCACGAACAGCGGCAACCTGCAAAGCAAAGAAAGAAGGTTCGGCTTCAGCCCATTCCGTTTCGGAATTCGAGGCAGATTCCGGCGGTGCCCCCGGTTCCACTCCCATGTCATGTTTTTGTTCGGGAGACGCACCGGACTCAATGGTGGATGACTTTCCCGGGCGCAGCGATTCGGCAAGCTTGGCCAGCGAAGATCCTTGCTCCCCCGGGGTCGGCTGGAGAATGGTCTGTCCGGCCCAGATGCCGATAATGAACATCCAGAAAAAAATGCAGCCGGTGACAAGGGTCAGGCTGAACATTCCCAACAGCCCCAGCTCAAAACGGATAACAAATCTGCCTTTCTTTTTCGGTGCGGTCATAAACGGATTCTCCATTGCCGGGAAACACCGGGCAATGCCTCCTCATGCTGAACTTTATAACAGAACAAACCAATCCTACATGGATTCAGGGGCGCTCACCCCGATCAGGGCGAGGCCATTTCGCAGAACCACCCGCACCCCCATGGCCAGCCAGAGACGAGCCCGGCTCAATTCCTCATCTTCGGAAACAATCCGGTGCTTATTGTAGTAACTGTGAAACTGACCGGCAATATCCTGGAGGAAAAAAACAAGCCGGTGCGGCGCCAGATCAAGGGCCGCACCCTCCACCAGGGCCGGGAAACCGGCCATTGCCTTGAGCAGCTGAGTTTCCTCATCCAGAACAAGTCTACCCAGCGGCGCATCCTGCAAACTCCCCGGAGAAACCCCCTTGGCCTCGGCCTGCCGGCTGATACTGTGCAAGCGGGCATGGGCGTACTGGACATAATAGACCGGGTTTTCCTGGCTTGTCTTGGTGGCCAGATCCAGATCGAACTCCAACTGGCTGTCCGCCTTGCGCATGAGAAAAAAGAAGCGTGCCACATCCGGGCCAACCTCGTCGAGCAGTTCGTCCACCGTCACGAAATTGGCCTTGCGGGTGGACATCTTCACCTGCTGCCCATCGCGGAGCAGGGTGACAAACTGATGCAGGACCACGGTCACCTTGGCCGGATCATAGCCCAGGGCCTTGACCCCGGCCAGCACATCCGGCACCGTGGCGATATGATCGGAACCGAAGATATCGACCATCCAGTCAAAACCGCGTCTAAATTTCTCCCGATGATAGGCCATGTCCGGCAGACGGTAGGTCGGCTCCCCGGTGGACTTGATGATGACCCGGTCCTGGGGCAGGTCAAACTCGGTGCCCTTGAACCAGACAGCCCCGTCCTGATCGTAGGCCAGTCCCTTTTCCCGCAGGGAAGCGACCACATCATCGACCAACCCGTTTTCATAGAGCGAGTGCTCATTGTAGTAATTGTCAAAAACAATGCCCAACCGGTGCAAAGTCCCATTGATGTCGTCGAAAATAACCCGCTCAGCCTTGCTCTTAAACACCATGACATCTGGCTCATCCTTAAGAGTATCGCCCTTCTCGTTGATGAGTTCCTGAGCAATATCGCGGATATACTGGCCCTGATAGCCGTCTTCCGGAAAGGTAAAAGGCAACCCCAGCGCTTCAAGATACCGGGCCCGGGTGGATTCTCCCAGCACCCGCATCTGGCGGCCGGCATCGTTATAATAATACTCTCTGGTTACCTGATGGCCGGTGGCAGCGAGCAAACCGGCGATGGCGTCGCCGAGAACGGCCTGCCGCCCGTGTCCGACACTCAATGGGCCGGTGGGATTGGCGCTGACAAATTCGACCAGCACCTTCTTGTCCTGACCGATTGTGCTTCGACCGAAGGACACATCCTGGGAGCAGACCTCTGGCAGCACAGACTGCCAGACGGTTTGGTTGATGTAGCAATTGACAAATCCGGGCCCGGCGATTTCCACCTTCTCCAGCAGCTCGGTATGGGGGGCAAGCATCTCCACCAACTGCGCCGCAATGGTCCGGGGATTCTTCTTGTCTTTGCCTGCCACAACCATGGCAAGATTTGTGGCAAGATCGCCTTGGCCCGCATGTTTGGGCGCATCCAGAGAATACCCGCCCGCCGCAGCGGCGGACCAGAATCCGGATTCAACTCCCTGCTCGAAGCATTGATCTATCAATTTTTTGAGGCGTGTCTTGATCATTGCGGTTCTAATCCAAAAGAAAATTTGTAACTGTTCAGCTCACGCTGTCGACATACACCTGACGATTGCAGGAACCGAAAAGACAGAGGATTTCATAATTGATGGTGTCGGACCAGTGGGCGATCTCTTCAGCCCGGATTTCTCCCGCACCTTGACGCCCAAGCAGCACAACTTCGTCCCCAACCTTGACCTCGGGAATATCAGTCACATCGGCCATGCAGGCATTCATGCAGATCATACCGCGGATCGGCGCCCGCTTTCCAGCCAGCAGCACTTCACCCTTGCCCGTCATTCTCCGAAGATAGCCGTCGTCATATCCCACCGGCAGAACCGCCAGCCTGGTCGGCCGCTCAGTCACATATCTGTGTCCATAGCTGACCCCCTGCCCCGCCGGAACTTCTTTGACCTGAAGCACCGTGGTCATAAAACGCATGACAGGCCGCAGGTCCAGGGCTGAAACCTGGTGCAGCCAATCCGCCGGATAACAGCCATACAGGGAAATACCCGGCCGCACAAGATCACAACGCATCCGGGGATATCGCAACAGAGTGGCCGAATTGGCAGCATGACTGATCCGCCCCTCGCCAACACCTTGCACCCTGGCCAGCAGCTCCTGAAACACTCCGTACTGCTCCTCGGTAATACTATCGCCTTCCACATCCGCTTTGGGGAAATGGCTTGCGATCCCGGAAAGATACAGATTGGGAAAACGGCGCATGGAGGCGATGAAGGGCTCGAGTTCATGGGGCAGAAGACCAAGACGCCCCATACCGACATCAACCTTTATCTGCACCCCTTTCCGGCAACCGATCTTTGCTGCCTGGGCGTCCAGCGCCTCCAGTGCCTCGAGAGTATAGACCACCGGGGTAAGGTCATGGGCCACCGCCTCCTCCGCCCCCTGTCGGTCGACCCCGAGCATGATCACGATCTGCCCGGCTATCCCGGCCTGACGCAATCGCACCCCCTCTTCGACCTCGGCCACGCCGAAAGCAGTGGCTCCTGCCTCGGCAAAAGCTTGGGCCGCGGGAACAAGGCCATGGCCATAGGCGTCGGCCTTGACCACTGCCAGAATGCCCACCGCCGGGCCGACCAGTTTTCGCACCTGCCGGAAATTATGGCGCAGGGCGGCACGATCAACCTCCACTCTATTCCAGGAAGGTGTTCCCATACAAAACAACCCGTTTTTTCAGCGAATTAGGTTTTGTTGCAATCGCAGAGAAGCGCAGAGCTCGAAAAGCTGCGACTACAGCAGTTATGACTTCGCCGCTTTCCTGCTGCAATTTTTTGATCATGGTTTGCGGACCTGCGCCGATGGGTCAACCCCATCCGCTGCACTTTTTACTTGTGTGCAAATCCTTCATTCCTGCGCTCGTTCCATTCCTGCCAAATGAGCCTACTCGACAAGAGAAGTGCCCAGCCGACAGCAACATATATAACACTGACTACCAGATGAGGCACTGCTTAATTACGCAACAACCGTCCACCGAGCATCATGCAGATAACCAGCCCCCACATCCCCCAGGAGTAAACCCCGCCCACACACATCCCATCCGGGCGCGCCATGATCCGGGCAATATTCTTCCGGGCCGCACGCTCAATAACCAGAAAGGCTTTCACCGTGCCAAGCCCCAGACCAATGAGCAAAAAAATCACGGAATGGGTTTCATCCAGGAGATAGCCTCGCACCATCAGGTACAGACCGATGAAACTCCACATCACGGCCGCAACCAGGAGATTGGTCCCGGCGCTTGCCCCCGGCTTCAATCGCGCCAACCAACTCATGCTTTTCCCCCTTCGAGGCTGCCATACCATAATGAATCCGACCTTCGCATGCAAATAAATAGGCCTATTCCCATGTTTGGGAATAGGCCTACACACTTCACAAGACGTTCTGCACACCGTTGACCCTTGCATAACAAGGAGGCGGCATAAGGAGCCGTAACGAAATGACTCAAAAAGCAACTATGCGTAACGGCTCCTAAATTTTACATTACACCTCGGTGACGGTGATTGCACCCTCGGGGCAAACCTCTACACAGGTCTCGCAGCCAAGGCATTCGTCAGAATTAACGGGTTCGGCCTTGCCGTCAACCATCTCAAACACCTGAGCGGGGCAAGCGTTTACGCATTCTGCATCACCGGAACATTTATCCTTGTCAACCTCAATCTGCCACATCGTACTTCCTCCATATAAGGTTTAAAAAATGCTAAACAAGATTTTACTGCCACAAACCAGGCAGAATATCGAGCCAATTGCTTCATGAAAATAGAAACAAATTTCCCTTTCCCTCTAATGCACCGACATTTTTTTGTCAACAAAAAAGAATCCCCGGCAATCGGGGGCAGGGAAAGGGTGCAAGACAATTCAGGTTGACCAGTTTGCTCTGATCTTTTAGGATACCAGCCGTTGTTTTTCACAGGCGTTTTGCCGGTATTATTTTCACACTGTCAGAAAAGGGTCATTGTTATGAGCAGCAAGCCGAAAATCAAAAAGAAATCCGTGGTAAGCTCCGAACTCAAGGCCCAAAAAAATGAAGAAGCCATGATTGCCGGGATTATGGAAGGAAGCCCCGACGGGGTCGGCGTGGCGGTTATCCGATTGGAATGCGGTTGCAGGAAGATGGCGGCGATCGACTGCACGGGCGAACCCGCCAGCAAGGTAATCATCTACCGCGACGAAGCCGAGAGCATCTGTGATGCGTGCAAGCAGGACAACGGTGCCTTTACCAGGGTGGTGACCCAGTTTATCCACTGGCAGGAACCCATGCCCGACGGCGCCACCAGAATGAAAATTGAAGCCAAAGTCCTCGGTGCCTACACCAGCCACTGACCTCTGTTGACGATGTTACCCTTGCGATGCGCGGAACTCCCGCGCCTTCGCCACAAGGGCCGGAGCCCATGCTGGTGTGCCCAAGGCGTGAATATGGGTATACAAGGCCAAGACATTTTTGAACACCAGCCCATCCCTCCCTCCGGAAAACCCCACCCCTCGGTCCATCCGCAAGGCCAGTCGGGCAACCTCCCCGTCCCACTTTTCCACTTGGCTGTAACGAAATTCATGTCCCTTGATCTCGGTCCCCTCCGGATAATAGGGATTGTGTCCATCTGCCAACAACACCGTATAGCCATGGGCCTGGGGTTTTTTCATCAGACCAAACCGCACCGGGAAAAGGCCCACCAGAGGGAAAATTTCGTCGCCAAGCACCATGCTCTCGCCAAGATAGATCAAGCCGCCACATTCCGCATAGATTGGCAATCCGGCTTCGGCTGCTCTTTTCAGGGATTCCCGAAAGGAAATATTGGCGGATAGCGCACGGGCGCTGGTTTCAGGAAATCCCCCGCCGATATAGAGGCCGTCAAGCACCGGTAGCTCCTTGGCGGTCAGGGCATTGATCTCAACCAGTTCAGCGCCGCATCGTGCCAGCGCCTCCAAATTCTCCGCATAGTAAAACTGGAAGGCCGCATCCTTAAGGATGCCTATCCGCACGGAGTCTTGTGTCCCATTCACTTTCGGGGCCGCCGCTTCCGGCTCACTGGCGCAGGCTGCCATCATTTTTTCTATCCCGACAAGATCAAGATAGCGCATCGCCTTTTTGGCCAGCCCCTGCACTGCCGTATCGGCCCCGGCATGCTCCGGACAGGGGGTTATCCCCAGATGCCGCTGCGGGAAAGCGTCCTCCTTGGACCGGGGCAAAGCGCCCAGAACCGGAATGCCTGTATAGTGTTCCACTGCCTGCCGGACAAGGGCCTCGTGCCGGGCAGTACCCACCCGATTTAAAATCACACCGCCGATTGTAACATCAGGATCGAATTGCTGGCAACCCAGCACCAGCGCAGCCACAGTCCGGGTGGTTTTGGTACAGTCGACCACCAGCAGCACCGGCAGACCCAAAGTTTTGGCAAGTTCGGCAGTGCTGAAAGTCCCTTCCGTATCAACCCCGTCATACAGGCCGCGGTTTCCTTCGATAATAACCAACTCCCTCCCATACACATGGCTACGGAAAGAATGGGTAAGTGCTTCCGGAGCCATAAGATAGGGATCAAGGTTGTAACAGGGGTACCCGGCAGCCAGGGCAAGCCAGCCGGCATCGATATAGTCCGGACCTTTTTTAAAAGGAACGACCTGACGCCCTTGTTGGGCAAAGGCTGCAGCCAATCCCACCGCAACAACGCTCTTGCCCGCGCCGCCACCCAACCCGGCCACCACCAACCCTTTTGTTGAACATCCTTGATCTGCGGCCAAGCCCTTCCCTCCCGTAGTTCTTCGTCTGCCGGTACCTGTTCACCCTGACAATAGCGGTAACAGAACCTGCAACAAGAGTTATTTCGTTACAGCCACTGTTTTTCATTTTCTGATCATCCGCGCTCAGAAAACCACTTGATGTCCCCGCTGTCAAGCGGTTGCGGCTACCAGACTGAGATGACACCGTTTCTATCCGGCAAAGATTTTGACGAAGTTTTTACCATATGGTACTTTGGCCCACTTGCACACCGGCGTGGTCATGCTTATATATATCCCACTTTGGCTGTTTGCCGGAGCTTTGCGCTCCACGATCTTTTTTCTGAAACACCATCTGCTTTTTCTCGAGATTACAAAGCGGATTTAGAATTTAGAAACCGTTACGGAATAAACATTGCCGTTTTAGCACCGTTGTTTTTTGACCATTGCCGTTAGCACTGCTCCGTTACGATTCATTGTATCGTCTTGGTCATTTAACCAGCTTGGCTATTTTGTTATAACGGCTTATGATTTTCAACCATTTTGAAGGATGAGGATACCCCATGTCTGCCCAACAGGAAGATCTGAACAAGATCATTGAGGAACTGGAACAAAAATGCATTGAACTCCCGGATAATATCGTGGCCCACCATCATCTGGCCCTGGTCTATCGCAAGGCCGGAAGAACAGATGATGCCATGCGCTCGCTGGAAAGATGCCTGGAGATCGACCCCCACGCCGTGGAGGCCCTCATCAACATCGGAGCCATGCATTTTGAACAGGGCGAACTGGACAAGGCGCTGGCCGCAAACCAGGCTGCGGTTCAGGTCAATCCGTCCCTGGCCCAGCCCCACAACAACATCGGTCTCATCTGGCAGCAGAAAGGTGAAAGCGACAAAGCCATCAAGGCCTATACCTTGGCCACAATGAACGATCCCAAAATGCACATGGCCTGGATCAACCTGGCCTCAGCCCATGTCATGGCCGGCAATTTCGAGCTTGCGGTCAAAGCCGCCAAAGAAGCGGTAAAGCTTGAACCGGATGCCCCCATGGCTCACAACAACCTCGCTGTGGCGCTCTATTACAACAAAGATTTCCAAGCAGCCAAAAAATCGCTGGCCAAGGCGAAGGATCTCGGCTATTCGGTTGACCCGCGCCTTGCCGAGGCTATTGAGAACGAGCGGTAATCATGGTGAAAAATGCACTCATAAAGGTCCGGCCCTGGTGCCCGTTTTGCGGTCAGGATGTGGGGCGCCCCCAGGAACCGGAACAGCGCAAGATGGACGAATTCACCGTGGGCGAGTGCCAATGCGGCGCGACCTACACCTGTGACCCAACCGGCTTCAATGTAGGTGCGGCCATGGTCGAAGCCATAGTACATGCCTGCGATGACAACTGGGACCTGGCGTGGGAACTGCTTCCTGACGAGGATTACCTCACGGGCCGGATTGACAATTACGACGAACAGACCCATCAGGTTTACGAAACCAAAAACGTCGATGGCCGCAAGGTCTCGGGGGTTCTCTATTTTGTCCGTCTCAACCGTGAGTTGGCCACACTTGCCAGCCGCCTGCATACGGACAAAAACGCCAAAGACAGTGCCCTGCTCGAAGAAGATCCAACGAGCGATATCCCGCCCATGGAAGCACCCCGCGACCCCAAACGTAAGAAAAAAAAGGCCGACAAGGGTACAGTTGCCGAGATGATGGCAAACCAAGACATTGACGGCCTAGTGGATTTGGCTTTCGACGATCTCAAAACCCTGCGCTTTATCCAGCGGCTGCTGTATGATCCGGACGAGGGAAAACGCTGGCAATGCGCCTATGTTCTGGGCCAGGTCTGCCGACGTCTCTCCACCCGGAAACCCGGAGCGGTGAGCGACCTGCTGCACCGAATGTATGAGGCCTGCTCCGATTCTGCAGCCACCCACTGGGGGTTACTCGAGTCCATCGGGTCAATCATCGCGGCCCGGGCCGACATTTACGGCGCCTTTGCCAGGCACCTTCTCATGCACCGCGGCGCTCCCTCAAGCAGGGTTCAGGTGTTGTGGGCCTTGGGAACCCTTGCTGAAAAACGTCCGGACATAGTCCGCGCCACCCCGTTCTACAGCCTGTTTCCCTACATAACCCACCCCGAGGCAGTTACCAGGGGGCACGCGGTTCGTCTCCTCGGCCGGATTGCTGCGACCGAAGTGGAAAGCGAGATCGAAAAACTGACCGGCGACGAAGCCGGATTAATTATTTATGAGCAGGGGCAACCCGTGCGCACCACTGTGGCGGAACTTGCCAGGGAAGCACTTGTCCGGCTGCACAGATTAAGAGAGCCAAAAAAATGATTGAAGAACAAAAACAGGAACCACAGGAAGAAAAAAGCCAGGCTCAACTCGACTACGAGGCTGGTCAGGAATTTCTCAAAAACCTCGAGCCGGCCCAGGCAGCCAATGCCTTCCACAACGCTTTCATCGCGTTTGAGATCGAAGGCAATGAAATCGGTGCTGCCAATGCGGCCGACAAACTGGGTGACATCTGCGCTGCACGCGGCGATGTGGCCACCGCTATGAGTTATTACGACAGGGCCTATGCCATCTGCCAGAAGCACACTGACCGTTTCAGCCTTTTCTCCATTGAAAAGAAAAAAGCCAAGCTTATGTACGACGCGAAGGACTATGACCAGGCCATCCGCCTGTATGACGAGGTCCTGAATGAATACAGCGCCCTGCGTAATCCCCAGGGTTCGGTGGATACGCTGGAGATTCTCGCTGAAATTTATCTGCTCAAAGGGGAAACAAGCAAAGCGGCTGATGCATACCGAACGGCAGCGTCGATCCACCAGAACTTCAGACACAGCCGCCATGCGGAAAAACTCAGAGAGAAAGCGGCTGAGATCGAGAAAAACTAACCTGCAAGAAAGGGATACCTATTTCCCTCCGGCACCAAGAACGTCGAGGTCCGAGGGGTCAAGAATCACAGAGGAGATAGGGTAACGTTTTCCCCCTCTTTCCGCTCCTGCCAACTGTACGGAAAGATCATGGAGTATCCGCTGCAGAGAGGCAAGATTAACCGTCGGGTATGATTTTCCCGGCTCGAATCCGGAAAGACCGCAGACATGCCCCTTTCCTTCAATCACCGTGGGTATGCCATACGTCCGGCAGTTCACAGGGCGGGCTGCATAGCAGAGACAGAGGCCTTGGTTGTCGAGAAGCGGGCACCTGAGCCGAGCCACGGACAGATCACGTTGCAAAACCGTGATCTGTTCCCAAGCCTGCTTGGCTTCCTGCGCTGCCTCGGCTATCTGTTGCTGCACCGTTGGGGACAACCGCTGAAAATATACGCGAAGATTGACCGCCTCAACCAGTGATACATCAAAAACAGCATGGCAGCAATCCGCGCATCCCTTCGCGCAGGCAATAGCCTCGGGATGCTCCTTGCTCACAGCCTTGAATGCCGTATCAATTGCGGCAAAAAGCGTGTCCAAATCATTCAGCATGGCCAGTCACACTTTCCGAAAGATAATAGGAACTTCTCCGGTTGCGGGCAACACATCGCAGAGATACCATCCAAATACCACAAAAAAAAATGCAGAGGAAATCCTCTGCATTTTCACATCACAATGGAAAAAGAAAAATCTAACGGTTTTCTTCGTCTTTGGCCCGGCCTTTTGCAGCGTACATGGTGGTGCTGCCACTGGACCAGAAAGTCATCTTGCCTTCCTTTACCAGATCATTGGCCGCATTCTTCACCTCACGGGGCTTGGCTTCGGGATCGCAGGCATAAAAATCCTTAACATAGAGCTGGGGCTTAGGAGCGTTCGTCGCTTTTTCAAGGATGGCCGCTTTCAACTCGTCTCTGCTTAATGCCATGGTACGTACTCCTTTCAATAAGGGTTTTACGCAAGCACATCAATTATCAAAAGAACAAGGTAATAGTTCAAAAACGTTCAAACTACTGACCCTGATCCTAATGAAGATCTTTCACATTACTTGATATGGCTGGTGAACTTGAACTGAGTGGTGGTTCTCCAAGTATCATAAGCCAGACGATAATCGTCAACAGACTTGATGGTAAACGGAATACCGGTCTTTTCAAAGAATTTCTCCCACCCGATCCGAGCAGTCCACTCGCCTACACGCTCATATTTACGAGCGTCCTTGGCGTAGGTCTCAAGGATGTTCTTCACCGCAGCAACGGTCTCCGGCCAACGGGGCGGAGTGTTGGGCAGGAAGGGGATAACCAGCTTGGAGAACATCGGCATGGACCTGGAGTTGGAGACCTTGCCACCAACCAGGATCGCGATACCATCACCGTCCGGATCAGCCAAAGGCATAGCCGGGCACATGGTGTAGCAGTTACCGCAATACATGCAGCGATCAGCATTTACCTTAACCGACTTAATATCCTCACCCGCGCTGTTCTTCACGGTTGCAGGCTTAACCGCGCCCAGCGGACAGGAAGAAATAGCCAGGGGCAACTCGCAGAGACCGGTGATCGCATCGTGGTCGATCATCGGCGGTTTGCGATGTACGCCGAGAATAGCAATATCGGAAGCATGTACTGCACCGCACATGTTCAGGCAGCAAGCCAGAGCAACACGCACCTGAGCCGGCAACTTGTGGCTGGTGAAGTAGTCGAACAACTCGTCCATGACCGCTTTAACAACGCCGGAAGCGTCGGTAGCCGGGGTATGACAGTGAATCCAACCCTGGGTGTGTACGCAGTTGCTGACAGAGGCGCCAGTGCCGCCAACCGGGAACTTGTTGCCACGGCTCTTCAGGTCGTCAAGCAAAGGCTGAACCTTGGCTTTGGCGTCTACCATGAACTCAACATTGTTCCGGGTGGTCCAGCGCACGTAGCCATCACAATGCTTGTCGGCAACGTCGCAGATCTCGCGGATCAGTTCAATACTGATGAGACGGGCGCAACCAACACGTACTGTGTAGCACTCATCACCGCTCTCGCCCTTGTGCATCAATACGCCGGGCTGCAGGAGCTCATGGTACAACCATTTACCGTAGTTCTTTTTGACTACCGGCGGGAAAAACTGTTCATAATGTGGGGGACCGATGTCTGTGATTCTGTCAACCATCGGATTAGCTGGATCGTAACCCATGATAAATCCTCCTTATATCGTAAGATCAAATAAGTTCAATGTAATATCAGCAACAGCCACGCACCTTACTGGGCGTTACGCTTGCGGAATTCCTTAACATCACGCTCAAAGCCGCCTTCAACCTCGTCTTCCTGCCAGAACACATAGGGATTGGAGCGGGGCTCTTTCACATGCTGCGGTACAGGCGTAACTTCCATAACCTTCAGGAAAGTAGGAAGGCCGACACGCATGATGGTCTCACCAACGCGCTCGCGATTTTTGCCAACTTCCATCCACCAATCCCAAATCTTCTCGATAACCTCGACGACTTCAGCAAACTCGCCGTCTTCGTTCTTTTTGACTTCGACGAACGGGATGGTCATGGTGGCAAACTGAGCGCCATCAAGAATCGGAGCTTTGGCGCCGACACAGATGGTTGCGCCCTGCTTCACACCGGGACGCAAAGCGCGGGGCATTACATTGATGCAATGCATGCAGCGGGTGCATTCGGAGTTATCGATCTTAAGGGTGTCACCTTCCATCCACATACATTCAGTGGGGCAGAGGTCAAGAACTTCTTTCTTGATGTCGAACTTGCCCCAGTCCTTACCAGAGTGCGCACCACCGTTGGGAGCAAACTCGCCTTTGACGTAGCCCTTAACCGCAGCCTGATCAATGCGGATGTCGTCGCGCCAGGTGCCGATAACAGCAAAATCGGAACGGGCGATAGCGGCAACACAATCGTTGGGACAACCGGAAAATTTAAACTTGAACTTGTAAGGGAACGCAGGACGATGGATCTCGTCCTGATAATGCATGGTCAGAGTGTGGCAGAGATCCTGGGTGTCGTAGCAACCCCATTCGCAACGAGCGCGGCCCAGACAGCATTCCGGGGTACGCAGGTTGGAGCCGGAACCGCCGAGATCCTGATTCAGGTTATGAGTCAGGTCATAGAAGAGAGGCTCAAGGTTCGGGGTGGTGGTGCCGAGAAGAACCAGGTCGCCGGTGGAACCATGCATGTTGGTCATGCCGGAACCGTATTTCTCCCAGAGGTCGCAGATGTCGCGAAGTTTTGCGCTGCTGTAGAACTTACTGGAGGGCTGATTCAGACGTACGGTGTGGAAGTGGGCCACGCCGGGGAACCGCTCCGGCACGTCCGAGTAACGGCCGACAATACCGCCGCCGTAACCGAAAACACCAACGATACCGCCGTGTTTCCAATGGGTAATCTTGTCCTTGAAAGACAGCTCAAGCTGACCCAGAATGTCCCAGCATTCGGGTTTTTTCTCTGCCTGACGTTTCAAGTCGGTGACGAAACTCGGCCATGGGCCTTTTTCGAGTTCGTCCAACAAAGGCGTATCATGCTTCGGCATTGTCGATTCCTCCCTTCACTAAGATAATTAAATAGGTTTCCAATAAATAAACAGTTCGCCCCGCACCGTTATTTCCGACTCGCAGCACTGGAGGGGCTTTAGAGGCAGGGCGATTGTAACTACATGCAAAATGTGAACAGTGATTCAGTCACAGGACCATAGCCAGTGGCGCAATCTTTGTCAATAAAAAATGACATGCTTTCGACCCGTGTTTTTCTGACTGCAGATCTTTGCTTCTTTTCATTTCCGCCTAGGCTTTCCGGCCTGATTAGCAAAGACACCGTAACGACGACACCATCCTTTTTTATGCGGTTTTTTATCATGACCCAACAATCACACGAAGGTATTTATATCCTCTCTTTTTTCCTGTACATTAAAACCATTGTGTAACGGATGATCGTGCCACCAGAAAACGCCAGAATACTTTTGTTACACTGGCTTACCCCATGAGGAAGTTCCTGTGCCAAGACCAAAAAAAATACGCCACTGCGAAGGTCAAAGATGCGGCAAGGCGTTCAAACCAACCCGCATCCCCTTGGCGGAATTGAAACACATTCCTCTTCTTCAGGATGAACTGGAAGCCTTGCGACTCTGCGACTTGCAATGCCTGACCCAGGAACAGGCCGGACGCAGCATGGGGATATCACGGGGAACCGTACAGAGAATTCTTACTTCAGCCCGCCGCAAGGTAGCCCAAGCTTTGGTGGAAGACGCCGCCCTCATTATTGAAGACAGCGCCTCCCCGGCAGAATAACAGACGCGTTCAGTGCCCCTCGCCGTGACAGTTGCCATGTCCCTGGCAGGCCTGGTCAGGTTCCATCAAAATCAGCTTGTTTTCGACCATCCCGCTCACAACCTCGGCAACCGTTTCAAAAGCATGCCGCGCAGCAAAGTAAACGTCAATGCCAACCTTGGCAAAACCTTGCATGGGCCGCGCTCCCATCCCCGCAACGAGAATCGCCTGTACGCCATGCTCCTTCAACATACCCACCGGCTCCATGCATCCGCCTGCGCCATGCTCGACACTGGCAACGGTGTTTACCCCGACAACCTTGCCGTCTTCCAAGTCAACCAGGGTGAACAGGTCACAATGCCCGAAGTGCTCGGAACGTCCACCTTCTAGTCCACCTGGGTTGTTTGAAGGAACTGCTATCCGTTTCTTGTCCATGATTTTCTCCTCCCGTTTTGCAACGTATTTGAGTTTCTTTATTCCGCACTGACCGCCGGGCCAAAAATTCTATCACTAAACTTCACATACCAGGCCGCGGACTGAACCTGGATAATATACGATACCGCAATAACCAGAGCGGCATCCGCCCCCTTGGTTCCAAAGGCATTGATGGCGATAGCCAGGGCAATGGAAAGGTTCCGCATCACCGTTCCGTACACCAGAGCAATGGCATCGCCGCGATTGAAAAACATCCTGCCGAGCACGGTGCTCAGGCCAAAATTAAACACATAGATTATAAGCAACGGCGTAAATATCCCGCCCAAAATAGCCGGATTTTCCGATATCCCCCGAGCTTTCAGGGCAATGGCCACAAAAACAATACCCAGCACTCCCACCGTGGAGAGAGAAGGAAACCGGGGCGCCCAGGTCTTCTTGAATTCCTGGGGCCCATATTTCTTCAAAAACACCTGCCTGGTGAGATAACCAAGGAGCATGGGCAGAAAGACAATGATCACGATCTGCTTGACCACCAGCATCAGATCAACATCCACCCTGGCTCCCATGAGCCCCTGAACATAGAACGGGGTGGCCAGCGAACCCAGGGTGAGTCCGATCACGGTCATGTTGACGGCTGCGGCCAGATTCCCCTTGGCAAAGCCGGTCCAGGAGATAGTCATGCCACTGGTGGGCAGCAGGGAGGCAAGGAGCAATCCCAGGGCCATATACGGCTGGTCCCGGAAAAAAACAAGCCCTAGCCCATAAGCAACAAAGGGGATGACAAGAAAGTTGATGCCCTGGGCGAAAAGCTGCAGCCGGACATTCTTGATCCCGTCCTGCAGAGCTTTGATGTTCAAGGTCACCATCATGGGATAAACCATAAGGAAAGTGAACGGCAGAATCAGACTCTTAAGAATACTCGAAGCTTCCGGGGCGGCACTGATTCCGAACAGATAGCCTGCCGCCATCATGGCCGGGATAACCACAACCAGCCGCTTGTTGATCTTGATCAAAAAATTCCACATACCAGAACTCCCTTCTTAAATTTTGCCCTGAAAATCCACCTTTGCCGCAGCGAAGCCTATTTCGCTTCTTCAATCATCTCAATTATTTTCTTGTATGTCTCTGCCAATGAGGCTGGAAACTGCTCATCATCAATGACTGCCCTGATGTTGTCGGCACTGAAGCTCAAAAAACGAACCTGGGTTTTTCCATTCTGGGTGAAGGTCATGATAAACTTGGGCATGAGCACCGCCCGCTCTGGGTTGCCGGAAAGACTTTTCGCCGCCTTTTCCGGCTTGCAGATCTGAATCATATGCAGATCAAAACCCTCGGCAACTTCAGCCCCGTGCTTGCCAAAGGAATGGGCCATCTCCATTTTATCTTCGTTATGGACGATAAAGCCGTACTTCTTCACCACGGCGGTGAGATCCTTGACAAACTGAGGGTTGCTCTTGCTGGTTTCCGTTGCAAAAAGATTGTCCCGTTTCATGTCGCTGCTCTCCTTGCTTGTCTATTTTTTTATATGAAATGAAAAAGGTTTTGTGCATATACACATTTATAAAAGGCACAAACAAGCCTGTCAAGGGAGAATTTAAGAAAACAATAAAACATTAAGATGCTCGCCCGAAACGTTTGACAGCGTGATTCTTTCGCGATACGCTACGCATTCTTCAGGAAACCAGACAGATTGATGAACCTGTTAACCATAAGGAAACGACCATGGGAAAAAAAATAGTGATCATCGGCGGGGTTGCCGCCGGACCAAAATCCGCCTGCCGGGCAAAAAGGCTCATGCCGGATGCCGAAGTGACCATCATCGATCAGGACAATCTGATCTCCTACGGAGGCTGCGGCATCCCCTATTATGTGTCAGGAGACGTCTCCGACGAGAAGGAACTGCGGAACACCAGCTTCCACATGACCCGGGACGAAACCTTTTTCCTCAAGGCCAAGGGGGTAATAACCCGGACCAACACCAGCGCCCTGGCCATTGACCGCAAGGCAAAAGTCGTGCATGTCGAGGACGTGAACACCGGTGCCAAAGAGTCCATCCCTTATGACAACCTGGTCCTTGCCACCGGCGCCCGCCCCAACGTCCTGCCCATTCCCGGGGCGGACCTGAACGGGGTTTTCACCATCAGCGACCTGCACAAAGCCATTGCCATCAAAGAGCGGATCGCCAAGGGCGAAGTAAGTCGAGCAGTGGTCATCGGCGGCGGCGCCATCGGCATCGAGATGGCCGAGGCCTTCACTGATCTGTGGGGAATCGAAACCACCATCCTCGAGTTCATGCCCCAGGTTATGCCCCGGTTGG
>VMSS01000070.1 GCA_013791995.1 Desulfurivibrio sp.
AAACAACATGTTAAGAGACGAAAAATTTCGACCATAAATAGCTCTTTATTAGGAGTAGCAATATGCATGACATCCACGATCCTCAGCGCTGCAAGCACTTCGGTACAAATCGCTGCCCAAATAAAAAAAATGAAGTTCTTAACGACTTAGACAATCTTTTTATTGAAAATACTCCCAATGTTAAAATTAAATCTGACCTATTTGAAAAGGCAGCCCAAGTTTGTGCTGGTTGTGCAAACTTTGAGTTAATAAAATAACAAACAAGCCCCAACAAAATGCTTCAGCCGAAAATCAGGCCTGCGGCCAGTTTTCCGCTGAGCTCGGTCATTCTGCTACAAAATTATGACACTACTTGTTTCATGGATAGGAGTTGACACACACGGGACGGGATCTGCATATATTGCAGCTGATAGTCGTGTTAGCTGGGGTGAAATTGCCCAATTTGACCACGGGAGAAAGGTTTTCGCATTTCGATCTTCCCCAGATATTCTTGGTTATTGTGGTGATGTGCTTTTCCCAACAATGGTACTTTCTCAAATTACGGAAATGGCTGACCGTAATTTGCTATTTTCGTGTGATGCGTCACCCAAAGAGCGATTTGAAGCAATAAAAGAAAAACTTGTGCAGCAATTCCATCAATATCCCAGGATGGTTAAAGAGATAACGGCAAGCATATTACAGGTAATACATCTCGCAAGAGATCCAAAAGACAACTTGAAATTCGAATGCAGACTTATCGAGTGGTCACGAGAAAAAGGTTGGGCAGGTAAAAATATTCCCCTGCCAACAATGTCAGGTGTACTTTTTTCACTAGGCTCAGGCGCCAAAGAGTTCAACGAAAATTTAGCTCGCTACAAAGAAGGTCCAGATTCAGGTACAAGTCGTTCCGTGTTCCATTGCTTCTGCGATACACTTTTTAACATAAAAGATAAACAATGTGGTGGAGCTCCACAATTAGTTGGTATTTATAGAAAACCAAAGTCACCAGCTGTTTCATTTGGCATTATTAAAGACAAACAGCGTTATTTCCTTGGGGCTCCTGTCGATAACGATGTTGAGTACAATTCAATTGAATGGCGTAATGATTTGTTTGAGCTTTGCGACGGAAAAACAATGAACAAATTTGAAAAAGCACAAAGACAAGTAGATTCATTAAGAAGAGATTAAAGAGGCAACTCCCTGGGCCCCCTCCATAGTGAAAGGCATATTTCCTTTTACTATCGTGGGGGTGCGAGGTGCTGTCGGAGCTCGGTGCATTTACGTGCATCGAGTCTCCTACCCAGGGTCCAAAAGACCCGAAGCACTATCAGGATGAAATAAAAATTGCAGAATCGGGTAAGGGGGAGAATTTCCCTCCCCCTCCCCACACCACCTAGCATGCGGGTCCGCACTAGGCGGTTCCCATGAGCTACCGCGCCGTAGCGGGGTAATGGATGTTCACCCACAGTTCTTTGACAGACAACAAACCCTGATCCTTGAGCCATTTGTTGGTCATCCCCGATTGGGTTGCCAGCGTCTTGGCGAGTCGATATGGACCCTTGCGGCTCAGGCCGATGGAAATGGCCAGCCGCAGGTTGCAACCGAGCCTGGTCAGTTCGCGGACTTTAGTGCGACATCGGCGCCATCGTTTTAGATAGCACATGCGCACCCGCCGCCGCAGCCAGTGGTCTATTTCCGGGAGCGGGCGGTAGTACTCCGCTATCCCGAAGTAGCCCATCCAGCCCCGCAGGTATTCCGCGAGCTTGGCAAACCGGTATTCCATTGAGACTCCCCAACTCCGACCGGTCAGTTTCTTGACCCGCCGCTTAAATTCGGCAAAAGCCTTCTCCGACCATCGGATACTGGCACCCTTGAAGACGAACCCGAGGAAACTGCTCTCGTTGGTCGAGGCTACCTTGCTCTTTTCCTGGTTGACCGCAAGCTTGAGTTTGCGTTCCAGAAACCGGGTGACGCTAGCCATCACGCGCTCACCGGCCCGCCGACTCTTTACCAGGATGATAAAGTCGTCGGCATACCGGGCGAATGAGTGGCCTCGCTTCTCCAGTTCCTTGTCAAGATCGTCGAGCAGGATGTTGCTGAGCAGGGGTGAAAGCGGACCACCCTGAGGCACCCCTTTTCGGGTATCCCGGCGGCGGCCGTCGATCATGACCCCGGCCCGCAGGTAACAGCCGATCAGTTGGAGAACCCGCTTGTCGCGAATCTTCCGGGCAACCCGGTCCATCAGGACGTCGTGATCCACGGTATCGAAGAATTTCGACAGGTCGGCGTCCACGGCCACGAGGTATCCCTTGCGGATAAAGTCGCGCACCCGATAAACGGCGTTGTGGGCAGAGCGTCCCGGCCGGAAGCCGAAACTGGCCTCCGAAAAGTCCGGATCGAAGATCGGCAGGAGTACCTGCGCAATGGCTTGCTGGATCAGGCGGTCAAGCACGGTGGGAATCCCCAGGGGGCGAGTGCCCCCTGTTGGTTTCGGGATTTCCACCCTCTTGACCGGCAAGGGTTGGTAGGTGCCTGCAAAGAGTGAAGCCCGGATTTCCTCCCACTGTTCGCGGGCAAAGGCCATAAAGTCGGCGATGGGCATGTTGTCCATGCCTGGCGCTCCTTTGTTGGCTTTGACCCGCTCCCAGGCCTTAATCATATTCGGACGGGAGAGAATCCGTTCCAGCAGGTGTTCATCGGGATCGGGTTTGTCGGCAACGCGCCGCCCATTCGCTCCCCCGGTCGGGTTCGTTGCGATGGTCGAGCTTGTCGGACCTTTTCCCTTCTCTGGGTTCGGCCCTTCGTCCCGCTTGACGGAACTACTATGGCCTCTGCTGACTCCTGCCTGATCATCCGACATGTTTCCATGCAAGACGCTGTCCAGCGTGAGCTGAACCGCCTGTCGGACAGGTCTCCCCGGATAAGAACGTGATCTGTCGCTACACAATCGCGGCATTTACCCTATCTCCTTGAACCAAGGGCTTCGTCATGTTGTGCTGACTTACCCGGAAACTGGGCCTTGTATGCCATTTCTGTTCGTCGACTCATAGCTTTGCACTCCGGCTTCCTTCGGACGGTCCCTCGCGGTTCCGCCCTTGCCTTCGGCTAGTATTTGTGGTTCTGTTTTCTCAACAGTACCAAGGTTCACATACAGGGGACTTGCACCCCATAAGATCACGCCCATGCCGGGCGTACACAAGGCGCTCCAGCCGACGCCAAAAAGCGGCGCGGCCGAGTTTAAACGTTATGCGCAAAAAGAGGTGATCAATGATGAAGGCTTTTACTGCTACGGCTGTGATAGTATTGCTGTTTGTGGTGTCATCATTCGGGGCAGAAACAACGACCATTTTTAATGGGCTGCCCCTTTTGAAAATAAGTGAGGGCGGTGTAAGCAGGATTACAGAGAACTTAGACACAGTCAAGGCAGCAAACTTAAAGTGTATAATAAGCAAGATCGGGGATACCTACTATTGGGTCTCACGAGAGAATACTAAGCTCATTCGTGTTGAGGGCGGAGCCTTCACAACGTTCGTAGCCCCAAACGGAGCAGGCTATATTAGGGTGATAAATCCTACTATGAAGTCTATGGCCTCGATCATGAGCGAAACAGAAGATTCATTCGATTATGTAGAGCATGCCCTCATTGGGTTGCGAAGTGTTACCTATTATGGGAAGACTGAATAAAGGATTACTACATGAAAATATTTATAATTCTTTTTTGCTTATTTCCTGCCATAGCCTTTGCTGAAACAGATACGTTTTCATGCAATTACACGAGCTATAGCGATCAAGATGGAAACCACAAAATAAAAAACAAATTTGAGCTGAACTTCATCGTAGATAAAGAAAGTGGGAAAAGTTACCTGCTTGGGAACAATGGGAGTTCTGAGGTGGAAATGTTGGTATCGGAAGGTCAAATAGCCTTTATAGAAATTTCAAAATCCGGAAACATTATTACCACTGCAATCGATAGTAAACTAAATTCTGTTCACAGTAGGAACTCCGTCTTGTTAGGTGAGATACTCCCATCACAGTATTATGGGAAATGTGTAATGAAATAAATTGCATAACCAGAAAATTAAAGGGATTGGAATAAGCGCCGGGTAGTTTCCTGCCAAGCAGCGGCCAGCCCCTTATCAGGTCGTTATGTCTTGATAAGTAAGAAAATCGTTTCGTCAATCAGCTCGGCCAAGAAGAAGACTCGACTTGGGAGGAAGCATGGAAGATGATTCAAGAGATCCGGAACAAGTATCCTGTCAAGAGCAATTGATTCAACCGTTGACTTTGTGCGGGGGCTGCCCGGCACAGTATTTGGTAACAAAATCTCCAAGGACCGTCCAGGGGCTTGCGCCAGCCTCCTCGCTGCCCTCGATCCAGCCCGACAAACAACTTGCTTTGAAGTCGTAAGCGATATTGGTCGAGAGTTTGCGTGATATCGGGATTAAAAACAGCCAGAAACCCCAGACAGGACAAGGGGTTACTCATTTATGGAATGGAAAAAGCCTGGTGTGATATCGGGATTAATAATAGGCTGAAATCCCTTGCCAGAT
Source organism: Desulfurivibrio sp. (assembly GCA_013791995.1). Taxonomy (GTDB): domain Bacteria; phylum Desulfobacterota; class Desulfobulbia; order Desulfobulbales; family Desulfurivibrionaceae; genus Thiovibrio. The sequence continues at coordinate 4,530 of VMSS01000070.1, forward strand.
ACGGACTTTGCCAAAAAACAAGAATCTCTGCCAAAAGAAGATATAGTGGGGCAAAATTAAGAAAAAGTAAGAAAAGGCGGACGGGGCACTCGAACCGCCTTTTAACCGCTCAGCGTTTATTTCCTCCACGCAGGACCGTGCTCAACACATTGCAATGCCTCGTGCAAGCTACCAAGCCGCCCCCAGAAGGTTGGTCGATCCCAGGCACCACCATCTAAACAATAAACGCTATAGTACACGCTTTCCGGCCATTGCTCGGGATCTTCAATTTCAACTTCGATGTATGGCCTTCCCCACCACTTATTTCGTTGCGCAGATGGACGCTTTTGGTTGTCTGTGCACTCGAAGTTTTTCGGCAATTTGGGGTTGATCAGCACGCAATCGAAACAATTTTCGGCCTGAAACTTGGTTTTGCCGAGAACGAAGGTTTTCATGTTTGGATACTCCTTTTTCCCTACTGCTAAATGATATGGGCGCCAGAACAGCCAGGAACAGCCATTCCAGGATGACTGCATCTTGTTCGGGATCTCCGGTCACTATCAGCTTCATTTCCTCAAATTTCTTCATTTCCATGTTGGTTTCTCCCCTCATTTTTTGGTGGTGGGTGGCACGCTGATCGCCGCCCGGTATTGCGCATCAATCTGACCACCATTAACCCGGACCTCTTCCGCGAGGATCCCGGCCAGTAGCATTTCCTGGCGTTCCAATCTCAACTCTTGGCGGTGCTGCATTTCAAGCAGTCTTGCCAGCATGAAGGCAACCTCCCGGTTCACCGCCGCCGGCGAAGCCGCTAACATTTGCGAGTACCACTCCGGATTATTGGCTCGGCGGTCCACCTCGGCCTGCTGTAGCAGAAAATGACTTGCCTTGCCGGAGTTAATCGCGTCCTCTACCCCCTGGGGAACAGAGACCCCAGGCATTTTCGCCCAGATGTTTTTGATATGCTGGGCGAGTGAAACGCCGTCCACCTCGGCTGGTGCCCGCCAAGCAATCGCCTCCGTGAAGCTTTGGGCAGCAAGGCCAAGCTTTGCTTGTTCAGCCAGCCGCATGGCTTCATAGCTTCGGCCCTGGTCAGTGTTCTCAAGATTACCGGGGAGAGCAGGCCGAGGAAGATCCTGCACAATATTTGCAGAATAGGCCCGAGCCGCTTCGGTTTGCTGCTGATTGAAAACATAGCTCTGATTGCCCTGCAATCCCGCACCTTGGGTTACAGACCGTGGATTAATGTCCGCGTCCGCCATTGCAGAGACGGAACCACATCTTTTTTGTGAGACGTCCGCTGGACCGCAGTATTTTTCCCTGTGCCGCGAATATGTGACATACGCCGCCGCAGCTGGAGAACTAGTATTTCTGCCCCGCAGCCGGAATCCAGCATGTTCGGAAGCCCCGGCTTGAGCCGCGCTTTTGGCCGCCGCTCCAAAGACAGAGGCAGAGGCTAGAGAGTCGCAAGGGTTCGGCGGCAAAATCCCATAATCCTGTTG
>VMSS01000147.1 GCA_013791995.1 Desulfurivibrio sp.
AAACGGAATCTTGTTTTTATCGTTTCGCTTCTTGTTGTCTTGCTTGTCGGGGTGGCATTGGCCTTGGCCCATTATGCCAACCGCCTGCACGGTCAACTCATGGACGGTCTTGCTTCGATTCTTGAGGGGAAAAAGAAGCCGCAACTCAACTGGCGCTGGCCGAAAGAGCATGTTCAGCTTGCCGCGGATCTTGACGCGCTGGCGGATAGATATCTGGCAGACAGCGCGGCCCGGGTAGCGGCGGAAGAAGAGGTGCGCCGGGAAAAAGAACATGCTCTGGTTACCTTGCGTTCCATCGGCGATGCGGTGATCGCCACCGATACCCAAGGGCTGGTGACCCGAATGAATGTGGTGGCCGAACAGTTGACCGGCTGGAGTCAGGATGAGGCGCTTGGCCGGAAGCTGGACGAGGTTTTTGACATCATCGATGCCGGAACCGGGGAAAAATCCGTGAATCCTGTGGCGCGGGTTCTTGAGACCGGCAAGATAATCGGTTTGGGCAACCACACGGTGCTCATTGCCCGGGACGGCAAGGAATATCAGGTGTCAGACAGCGCTGCCCCGATTCTGGGGGTGGATGGGGTGACCCTTGGGGTGGTCCTTGTCTTCCGGGATGTGACCGAAGAATACGCTCTGCAGGAACAGCTGGCCCATGAGCTTACGGTTAAGCAGGCGCTGGCCGATCTGGCCGGACAACTGGTCGGTTCGGAGCAGACTTTGGGGGCTGTTGCCCGGATAATTCTTGCTGCAGCAAGGGAATTCACTTCCAGCCCGCAAGGTTATGTGGGAATTATCGATGCAAAAACCAATCATCTGGTCTGTCATGCCTTTACCGGGATGGTGGGCAATGTCAGTCAGGGACAAGAGGAAAAGCAGGGGGTGGATTTTTCGCCTGGCCCGGATGGCCGCTATCCAGGCTTGTTAGGGCAGACGCTCAATGATGGACGGGGATTTTACACCAATGATCCGGGAGAACATCCGGTTGCAGTGGGCTGCCCTGGCACACAAGTCGCGGTGGAGCGTTTTCTTGCCGTGCCCGTGCTGCTGGATGACCAATTGGTCGGCCAGATCGCCGTGGCCAATGCTGCTCGTGATTATACGGAAAAGGATCTTGATCTGTTGAGTCGGGTGGCTGCGCCGTTTGCCCAGGCTATCAAGGGGGTGCGTGCTGTCGAAGAGCGCGAACGGCTTGTGGCTGCTTTGCGTCAGTCCCAGAAAATGGAGGCTGTCGGTACCCTGGCCGGGGGAGTGGCCCATGATTTCAATAATATGCTTACCCCTATTCTCGGCTATACCGATCTGGTTATGGCCAAGCTGCCTACCGGCGACCCCCTGCGCAACGAGCTGGAAGAGGTGAAGAGGTCGGCGCTTCGGGCCAAAGACCTGGTGCGGCAGATCCTTTCCTTCAGCCGGCAGAAGGGGCAGGAGCTTATTTGTCTGGACTTGTATCCGATCTTGGGCGAGTGCCTGAAAATGCTGCGGTCTACCCTGTCCTCCACCATTGTGTTCCGTGAGAATATTGCCAGGGATTGCGGACATATTATGGCCGATCCCGTTCAGATTCAGCAGATTCTCATCAACCTGTGCACCAATGCGGCCCATGCCATGGAAGCGCGCGGGGGGACGCTGAACGTCAGCCTGCAGGAGATTCTGGTGAATCCCGGCGATACCATTGACGGACAGGACGTTCGGCCAGGGAAATATGTGCGTCTGGTGGTCGGTGATACCGGTTGCGGCATGGATAAGGCAATCCTTGAACGGATATTCGAACCCTACTTCACCACCAAGGAACAGGGCAAAGGCACGGGCATCGGACTGGCTCTGGTGCATGGGATCGTCAAAGGACATGGTGGATATATTTCCGTGTACAGCGAGCAGGGGCAAGGAACGACTTTTTCTCTCTATTTCCCGGAGTGCTGCAACACCCAGGGACAGGCGCCCATTGTCTTTGATGACAATGTCCCGCGCGGCTCGGAAAGGATACTGCTGGTTGATGATGAAAAAGATGTTCTGGGAATGCTCAAGGAGATGAGTGAATACCTCGGGTATCAGGTGGCGTCTTTTTCGGACAGCACCGAGGCCTATGCACTTTTCAGCAGCAAACCCGAGGCCTTTGATCTGGTTGTCACCGATCAGGCCATGCCCGGCCTGACCGGCATTGATCTTGCCCAGAAGATTTTCAGTCTGAGACCGGGGATGCCGATTATTATCTGTACGGGGTTTAGCGAGGCGTTTCCCGAAGAAGAAATCAAGGAGTTTGGTATTGCAGGGTATATCATGAAGCCTGTGATGATGAACGATTTTGCCCGGATCGTTCGGCGGGCTCTGGAGGGGGAGGCGGGATGAAGATTGCCACTGCGGAACAGATGCTGCTGTGCGACAGGTTGTCCAGCGCGGAGTATGGTGTGCCGAGCCTGGAGTTGATGGAAAATGCCGGACGCGGCACGGTGGCTGCGATGACCCGTCATTTTGGCCCGTTGGCCGAACGGAAAGTGCTCATCTTTATCGGTCCAGGCAATAACGGCGGCGACGGACTGGTGATTGCCCGACTCCTTCTGGAACAGGGTGCTCAGCCGCAGGTGGTAAGTCTTGTCGACCTTGAAAAATTACAGGGGGATGCGGCAAGGAACCTTAAGCGGGTCAAGCAACTGGCCATGCCGCTGTACACCTGCCTTGAGGAAGATGAACTGCCCTGGGTGGAACGATTGGTAACGGAGAGCGATCTTCTGGTGGATGCTCTTTTCGGCACGGGCTTGCGCAGTCTGATAACCGGGGTCTTTGCTGCGGTTATCAAATGTATCAACGCCAGCCCCCTGCCGGTGGTGGCGGTGGATATCCCCTCCGGGCTTGATAGCGACACCGGTATCCCCCAAGGTGTCAGTGTTCGGGCCCGGCTCACCTGCACCTATGGGTTGCCCAAGTTTGCTCAAGTTGAGCCGCCGGGAAAGGAGTATGTCGGGCTGCTTGAGGTGATTGATATCGGTATTCCTGCGGAGGTTGTCGAACGGATCGGGGTGAAGGTCGAGTGGCTGGATCATGGTCTGGTGAAGTCCTTGATCCCGGAGCGTGGTTTGGCGTCCCATAAGGGAATCTTTGGCCATCTGCTGGCGTTGGCTGGGTCGCTTGGCAAGGGTGGGGCTGCGGTGCTCTGTGGCCTGGGTGCGGCGCGGTCCGGAGTAGGGTTGGTGACCATCGCCGCGCCGAAGACGATTAATAGCGTGGTGCAGGGAGCATTGCCCGAGGCCATGACTGAGGTGCTTTCTTTTTCGCAGCAGTATCTTTCCGACACCGATTATGAGCAGCTATTGGCAGCGTGCCATGGTAAAGGGGCGGTGGCCGTTGGTCCGGGTCTGGGAACCGCGGAAGAAACCGGTCAGGTGGTGCGCAAACTCTATCGGGAATTGCGGCAGCCCATGGTGGTCGATGCAGACGGCCTCAACCTGCTGGCCGGAGAGGTTGCCGTGCTTGCTGCCGGACCCAGGATTTTGACCCCCCACCCAGGAGAAATGTCGCGGTTGGCAGGGATTTCAACCGTGGAAATCCAGGGCAAGCGTCGGGCGGTGGCTGCGGATTTTGCCAAAAAACATGGCGTGTATCTGGTCCTGAAGGGTGCTTCCACGGTTATTGCCGCCCCGGATGGGCGGTTGGCAGTAAACCCCACAGGCAACCCCGGTATGGCTGCGGGCGGAGTGGGTGATGTCCTGACCGGCCTTATCGGCGGTCTGCTGGCCCAGGGGGTGTCTCCCTGGGAAGCCGCTTGCCTGGGGGTGTATGTCCATGGGCTGGCTGCAGACCGAATTGCCAGGGCAGGGCGTCCTTTTGGTTTTCTGGCCAGTGAGTTGGCCGCGGAGATTCCGGCGGCTTTTCAGGAGGTGTTGGAATCCGGACGGACAGTTAAAAAGTGAGAATGAAAAATTGAAAATAGAGTAGAGTGTTGCCGTCTCCTCTCAGGAGTGAGGAAAGAATGCTCCCGACGAATATTTTTTGATAAAAAAACAAACCCATGAAGGAAGAGAATACATGCTGATTGCCAAAGAGATCATGGCGAAAAAGGTTGTTTCGGTAAAAGCGGACCTGCCGGTGGAAAAATTGGCGGGAATTCTCTGGTCCCACCGCATCAACGGGGTGCCGGTTGTTGACGATGACGGGCAGCTGATCGGGGTGGTGACGGAAAGCGACCTGGTGGATCAGACAAAGAAGTTTCACATTCCCACCGCCATTTCCATCCTCGACTCGGTTATTTTCCTGGATCAGGCCAAAAAGGTTGAAAAGGAAATCAACCGCATGACCGGCTCCACGGTGGGAGATATCTGTTCACGGGAGCCTGTGACCATTCGGGAGGATACCCCTCTGGATGAGATTGCCACCATTATGTCCGAGAAAAAGGTCCATACCCTGCCGGTGCTTAAGAATGGAAATCTGGTTGGTGTGGTCGGTCAGGCGGATATCATCCGGACATTGGCCAGGGGGTAAGGCTTACCTGGACCAGCCCGCGCACCGAGTTGCCCACGAAGAGCGCCTCTGCCTGTTCGAGGTCCGGGCGGGTCATGATTGCTTCCCGCACCGGCAGGTCCGCATGCTCAAGCAGGTATCTCCTGAAAACCCCGGGAAGAAGCCCGCATTCCATGGGTGGGGTCAGGAGAGTTCCCTGCTGCAGAATAAAGATGTTGGTGATGCTTCCCTCTGTCACTTCTCCTCTGTTGTTTACAAAAAGCACCTCATAAAAACCCGCATCCAAGGCCCGTTGGCGTTCAGTGTCGTAAACTTTCCGCAGGGTGGTTTTGTGAAAGAGCCAGGGTGAACCTGGGTCGGTGGCTTCAGATGAGAAAGTAACCTTTGGCAAATCGGACTGGGAAACTTGCTGTGTCGGCCTGGTGATGATGGCAGGGGGGGGCAGGAGGTGGCTTCAAGCCCTATCTTTCCGTTCTTTTCCAGGGCCAGCCGCACCCGCATGGAGGAGGTGCCAAAATCCCGGGCAAGGTTGCCGAGTTGGAGCATAAGCTCCTGTCTGCTGAAATGATACCGGAAGTAGTCGGCGGAAGCGGCCAGCCGTTCGAGATGCTCCGGGAGTAGCCAGTATCCTGAGCCCGGTTGCCAGAGGAGTGTTTCAACAAGACTGAAGGGAGGGGGAGGATCGCTTAAAAAACGTCCCTTGAGCAGGCATTCCCGCCATTCCTGTTCCGGATCGGAATCATGGATGATCCCGGAACCGATGCCCATCTCGCCCTTACTGTTGTTGAGCGCTATGGTTCGGATGGGAACGTTGAAGACTGCCTCGCCGGAAGGGGAGAGAAAGCCGATTGCCCCGGTATACACGCCTCGCGGTTCGTTTTCCAATTCATGGATGATCTCCATGGTCCGGATCTTGGGAGCGCCGGTGACCGAGCCGCATGGGAACAGAGCTCGGAATAAGGATTCGATTTTTGTCTCCAAAGGCAGATGACCGGTGATGGTGGAGGTCATCTGGTGCAGGGTCTCATAGGTTTCGATGTCGAAAAGGGACTGGGTGGTGACTGTCCCAGGCGTGCAGATGCGGCCCAGGTCATTGCGCAGCAGGTCGACGATCATCACGTTTTCACTGCGGTTTTTTTCATCGTGTTGTAAAAACCGGGCCAGCCGGGCATCTTCGGCGGGGTATGGGCCGCGCTGGATGGTGCCTTTCATCGGGCGGACCAGGCATTGCTCGCCAATCCTCTTGAAAAACAGCTCCGGGGAAAAAGAGAGGAACCGCTGGGAGCCGGAACGGAGGTAGGCGCCGAAGGAGACGCTCTGGTTGCGGCGTAGGGTCTGATATAGGGCTTCCGGGGAGCCGTCGAAGTCAAAGAGCAGTTTTAAGGTAAAGTTGACCTGATAGGTGTCGCCACTCTCGATATAGGCCTTTATTCTGGCAAGAGCTGCGGTGTAGGATGCCTGGGTGAGATTGGGGTGCAAGTTGGTGATGCGGTAGTCTGTGGATGGCTGTGGAGGAGGCGGGGCTGGCCAGGAATTGCCGAGTAATTCACCTGAATCATGCGCAAAGATCAGGGGCTGGTGAAACACCCCCAATCGGGCCAAGGGTTTCTCGGGGTCGGGATGGATACGTTTTGCCAGGGACGGTTCGAGCAGATAGCCGAATTCATAACCCAGCCAACCGGCCAGATACATACCCTTCGACAGAAAGTCTTCAGCCTGCTGGAAAAACCGGGCAGGGTCGTCATGGGCGTAACAGACAAGGTGTGTCACGGGCGAGTGGAAAAAATAGGAGCGGGATTCTGCTGCGGTTACCCTGCTGGTTTCAAGAAAAACACATTCGTCCTTGGTGGCTGCCGTGGCCATAATCCGGGCTAAGGTTTCGTTTGTCAGGGGGCAAGGCATACAGGCATTTTCGCGATGGATTTTCTGGTCTGGGAAGGACATGCATCAGAGTATTGTCCCTATCTTAAATAATGCTATTCCTTTACCGATTCGCGGGAAGTTAAGCAAGGTAAAAGAACGGGATGGACTGCGGCTTAGCGGCTTTCTTTGTGATTTTTGGGGAAACAGGCGTAGTTCATCTTGCGGGAACAATAGGAATATTTTATAAAAACAGAAGCCGGTTACCGATCGGCATCTTCTTGGTGTGGATAATAATGGCTCTTTTTTTGAGCGTGGTCAGACAATTTCTATGGAGGCTTGTGCGTTATGCTGATTAAAGACTGGATGGCGAAAGACGTCCTGACTGTGGATGAAAATACCTCTCTGATGCGTGCCACCAGGATTCTGAAGGAAAACAGTATCCGTCGGTTGCCAGTGGTTTCCCATGGGAAATTGATCGGGATCGTGACGGATAGAGATGTGAAGGATGCCTCTCCATCCAAGACAACATCACTGGATATCCATGAGTTGTATTATTTGTTGTCGGAGATGAAGGTAAAGGACGTCATGACCTCGAATCCGCTGACTCTGAGCGAGGAAGATACCTTGGAAAAGGCCGCGCTGGTTATGCTGGAGGATAAAATATCCGGTCTGCCCGTGGTGGACGGAATGGGGCATCTTGTCGGACTGTTGAGTGAAACTGATGTGCTGCGGGGGTTCATTCACAGCACGGGCATCAAGGACGGCGCTATTCAGTTTGTTTTCGACCTGCCGGATGCTCCCGGTTCCGTGACCAAGGTTATTGAAAGTTTGCGTAAATTTGATGTCAGGGTCATCAGTATCCTCACCTCGTTTGAGGATGCCCCGGAAGGGAAAAAGCGGGTGGCCATCCGCGTGATGATCAGTGATGCAGGGCAGGAGGAAGCGATGGCCAAGGAGCTACGGGAAACCTTTGTCGTTGTTTACCATGGCAAGGATGAGTTGAAAAATATGCCGCGCAAACGGGCAGTTTGATGTACGAACCGTATCGGTTCCTGATGCCGTTTACGGCCTAAAATAAAAGTAGGCGCATAATGAGCCATGTTGTCGGGGTTGCCCGGCAACATGGCTTTTTTTGTTTTATGGGATGGGGATATCGGTGTTTTCTGCGGGAAGTGGTTCCTGGGGCCAAGGTGGGATGTCTTCCCGAAAGGCTTCCATGCTAACGGTGGGCCCGGGTTTTGTGCCGGGTTTGCCGGTGGCATTGTCCAAGGGGAGCATGATAATGCCCGGCGGAACAGGAAAGCCCCCTGTTGCAGGATAACTCGCTTTTGCCTGGTTCATGAAATCAAGCCAGATTGGAGCTGCGGCCAGTCCGCCGGTTTCGGTGGTTCCCAATGAGATATTCTGGTCGTGCCCTATCCAGACGCAGGTTGTCAGTTCCGGGGTATAGCCGACAAACCAGGCATCCACGTTCTGGTCGGTGGTGCCGGTCTTACCTGCAGCCGGTGCACCGAAGCTGCTTATGCCTCTGGCTGTGCCATCGGTAATAACTCCTTCCATGATGTGGGTCATCTGGTAGGCAATTCGTGGATCAAGGGCCTCCCTGTAAGCAGGCTGGTGTTCTTCAAGGACTTTACCGGTGCTGTCCACAATTTTTTCGATAAACAAAGCCTCGGGAATCCTGCCATTGTTGGCAAAGGCAGCGTATGCCCGGGTCAGTTCAAGAAGGGAGACGCCGGAAGTTCCCAGGGCCAGGGAAAGATCCTTGACCAGGGGGGAGGTGATGCCCAATCTGCGCAACAGATCAATGGTGCTGGCGGTGCCGACCTGCTGCAGGATCTTGATGGTGGGGATATTCCGTGAATGCACCAGTGCGTTTCTTAAGGAGGTGGGGCCTTCATATTTGTTGTTGTAATTCTTGGGCTCCCAATACTGTATCGAAGTGGCGCCTCGGAACTGGATCGGTTCGTCAACAATCATGGTGGCCGGAGTCATTCCCTTTTCAAGAGCAGCAGCGAAAATAAAAGGCTTGAAAGCCGAACCCGGCTGGCGTCTTGCCTGGGTGGCACGGTTAAACTGGCTTTTGCCAAAATCCGTTCCCCCGACCATTGCCCGCACATATCCGGTTTTAACCTCCATGGAGATAAGGGCAGCCTGGGGCAAAGTGTCGGCGTGCTTGCTCTGGCGGATGGCCCATTTGGCGGTGCCGCGTTTTATGGCCATGTTTGCGGCATTCTGCATGCTCTGGTCAAGGGTGGTGTAGATGCGAAGTCCTCCGGTCAGCAGGGCTTCGCTGCCATACTTGCTTTGGACGTACGCTTTGACATGTTCGATGAAATAATTGTTTTCAATGGGACCTTCGTTGGCCGGATTCCAGAGCAGGGTCTTTTCGTAGGCTTTTTGCGCGGCAGTCGGGGTGATATACCCTTCTTCGGCCATGCGGTTCAGGACATAAAGCTGTCTGTTTTTGGCAAGCTTGAAGTTGCGAAAAGGTGAGTAGCGACTAGGTGCCTGGGGCAATCCTGCAAGAAGAGCGATTTCCGCAAGGTTGAGATCCTGAACACGTTTGTCGAAGTATATCTGCGCGGCGGCCTCGACCCCATAGGCGCTACTGCCAAGGTAAATCTGGTTCAGATAAATGTGAAGAATTTCCTCTTTGCTCAGGGCGGTGTCTATCCGGTAGGCGAGAATTGCTTCCTTGAGTTTGCGGGTGTAGGTTTTTTCCGGAGTAAGGAGAAGTGCTCTGGCGACCTGCTGGGTAATGGTGCTGCCCCCCTGGCCTCTTTCCCCGGAACGAATATTGTTGATAAGCGCCCTGGTAATCGACCAGGCATCAACCCCGCTGTGCTGATAAAACCGGGAGTCTTCCGCGGCCACAAAGGCTTGTGGAAGTAATTCAGGCATAGAGGCCAGCGGGACGAGGGTTCTGTTTTCTCTTGATACGTAGGTGATCGGTTGTTTGTTCGTGTCGTAAATAATGGAGGTCGTGGCTGGTTGGTAGCGTTTCAGCGCGCCGATTGCCGGAATATCAAGGGAGATAAAGAGGTAGAAGGCGCCGCCAAGACCGAGGGTCAGGAAGAGGCTGATGGTGAGCAGGAAAAGGGTGAGTTGGACGTGGGTCCATGTTCTTATTGTGGGCTGGCTCTTGTTATGCACGGCAAACACTGAGGAAAATATTCATTTTTTTTATAAAACAACAGGGGATCCTGTAGGTTCCGCTATGTAATGTCAGCGAACGATAATACAGGTTTAGGTCGGCAAGGTCACTACATTTCTTGAGGAGGGGATGCAGAGGTGCGAGAAGACAGGGGAAAAGAAAAAAGGATCCAAGGCCGCCACCTAGGATCCTTTGCGGGGAAGGGATGATTGAGTCCGCTTTTACGGAAAGACAGAAGGTCTTTGTCTTGTTTTCTCACATGGTCGGAGAACCACGTTTCCCTGCTTTAAAGTTAAGCAAAAAGTATGCCACCATATCAGGCATGCGGAGTTTTTTGTACTTATCTTTCTTTATATCCCATTATTTCATGGCGTTGACTGTTTTTTATTATTGTGTTTTTTGGGTTGTCCAGAATTTATCATGCGAGTATAGTTGTACGCGCATGGCTCATTTTGATCCCTATTGTTGTCGGCTATGGATCATTTGTCGCCATGAAAGGGTGGTGTTGCTTGGGTCTTTTTTGTGGGATTTTTAGCAGGCGAGTTTGGAGTAGGTTTTTTTGTTTTCAGTGGATGTGGCATCCTATCTGGCTGTTTTATCGCTTTTGTTATATGCGGCAACCTGTGTGGTAAAGCTCTTTATGGATGGGATATTGCACCATCCTGTTTATCGGTAATTAAATATTGGGCTAAATGTGCACAGTGAAAAGATCAAAAATAGGAATATTAAAAGAATAAAAACTTGACAATGGCTTTTTCCATTATGTAGATTGGGTATAACATCATTTACCTTTGGGTAGTTTCCCTTTTTGGGACTCCCTGGAAACTTTATTAAAAAAATAACACGCAAAGGAGGATTGCAGGGAAGGGAATCTTATCTGGTAAATCGCAGGAGTGATTCGTTCGGGACCGCCATTCCGTTCGGGTTGACGATGAACCAAAAAAAGCCTGGGAGATCAGGTTGTTTGATTGAGGAGAAAAAAATGGAAGGTCTACTTTTTTTAATTTTCTGGATCGGAGGGGCAGCGCTCCATACCGTATTTGATCTCAAAATCAAACCATTGATCCAGGCCAATGAGGAAACATTGCCGTGAAGCCCATTAATGAGGCTGGGAGTTAGGTTTCGTCATTTATGCTGGATCGGAAGATTAAACGATTAAAATACGCAAAAGGAGTGTTGTGTCATGAATAATTTCTTAGCTGGTGTATTACCGCAGGAGGGTGGCCTTGTCGCCAGTCCTTCGCGTTCCTACAATGCAACTATTGCAATCGGCGGCCTGCTTGCCGCTCTTGGTCTTGCTGCCGGGCTGCATTCCATGTATGTCGGGCATGAGCATACTTTCGGCGTCACCAGGGATGTCCCTTGGGGGCTGCTGATTGCCACCTATGTTTTCTTTGTGGTCAGTTCAACCGGGTTGTGTCTGGTGTCCTCCATCGGCCATGTTTTTGGGGTTGAGGCTTTCAAGCCCATCGCCAAGCGTTCTGTGTTCATGGCCATTGTTACCATTGTAGCCGGTTTTTTCGTGATCGGATTTGAGATCGAAAATCCCTGGCGCATGCCCATCTATAATATGCTGTCACCTAATCCCACCTCCAACATCTGGTGGATGGGAACCTTGTATGGCGCATATCTCTTTTTTATGGTTGTTGAATTTGCGCTGTTGCAGATGGAAAAGCATAAAACCGCAGGAATGCTCGGTCTGCTCGGGGTAATTTCCGGTATTGCCGCGCACAGTAACCTCGGCGCTGTTTTTGGCCTGCTCGGTGGTCGTGAGTTCTGGCATGGACCTTACATGCCTATCTATTTCATTACCTCTGCCATGATGTCCGGCTGTGCCGCTGTCATTTTCTTTCATTACTTGGGATACAAGGCGAATGGCTGGAAGATGAGCGAGAAGCTGGAAAATTCCCTGATGGCCACAGCAAAATTAGGGGCAACCCTGATTGTGGTGATCATGTTCTTCACCACCTGGAAGATGATCTCCGGTATCAGCGGTCAGCCGCCAGGAAAGTATGAGGCCATGATGGCTCTGGTGAGCGGTCCCTATGCCGTGAATTTCTGGCTTGGCGAAGTCATGCTTGGCATGGTCATCCCCTTTGTCATGATCATGGCCGCCCGCGCCAAGAATATACCCATCCTCTTCTGGGCTTCTGTCTCCGGTATCGTCGGGATCTTCTTCATGCGGTATGACCTTGTCGTGGTTGGACAGATCGTCCCCTGGTATCATGAGTTCGGTCTCGTTGATATGCCTGAGCTGTTTTCCTACATGCCTTCGCTGCATGAGATTGTGATCACCGCAGGGGCAATGGGCATCCGTGTCATGGGTTTCTTTATGGGTGAAAGGCTTTTCAGGGGGCATTTGTCCGAGGATCATTAAGCACGCGGAGGATTAAGGATATGATGGCCAAGAAAAAAACGGCCATCCAGCCTTTGCGGCCTGATTTGTCGATTTACCCAATAGGGGTGGCAGCAAAGCTGTTGGATGTTCATCCGAGAACACTTCGTATTTACGAAGCAGAAGGGCTGGTTCATCCCCAGCATACCGGATCCCGGCGGCTGTATTCCTTGAATGACATAAAGTGGGTATCATGTGTGCGATCCATGATTCACGATCAGGGAATCAGTATTCCGGGATTGAAAAAGCTGTTGACGCTTGCGCCATGCTGGGAGATTGCAGAATGTCCCGACGAGGTGCATGAGACTTGTGAATGTCTTTTTGACAGGGCTGTGCCGCGGTCGTTGCGTGTCGCGGGCGACGAGGTAGCCGAAAAAAAAGCCAAGGCGGCCGACCGGGCCAAAAAAAGTACCGGTTCGGGCCGCAAGAAGCAGGTCGGGCGCAGTTGATACGGCTGGTTGTTAACGAGTAACAAAAAAAGGCCGGAGAGAATTTCTCTCCGGCCTTTTTTTGTTGTGGTGAACACTGGGGGCTGGGGGAAGCCTAGTTGAGCTCTTCGTCAAATGGATTTTTCAGTCCGTACCGCTCTATCTTTCGGCGCAGAGTGTCTTTGGATATTTTCAGTTCGCGGCAGGTGTTCATCCGGCGCCAGTTATTCCGTTCGAGTGACTGGAAAATGGCATGCTTTTCGATCTCCTCAAGAGGAAGCGGCTTGTGGAGGGGGATGCCGACAGGCTGCAGGCTCTCCTGAGTTTTTGGCGCAAATGGCTCGGGTAAATGTTCAGGCCTTATGAAGCCGCCGTGGCAGAGAATGAAGGCGTACTCGATGATGTTTTCCAACTCACGGATGTTGCCGGGAAAGTTATAGCGCATGAGAATGCTAAGCGCTTCATCGGAAATTCCAACGATATCCTTGCCCTGCTGGGTGCTGAACTGTTTGGTGAAATGTTCGGCCAGCATGGGAATGTCTTCCATGCGGTCCCTCAAAGGCGGGAGCATGATTTTCACCACGTTCAGCCTGTAGAAAAGATCCTCGCGAAAAAGACCTTCCTGAACAAACTGCTGCAGATTACGGTTGGTGGCGGCGATGATTCGGACATCGGACTTGACCGGTTTGTTGGACCCCAGAGGTTCATACACTTTTTCTTGAAGAACGCGCAGGAGCTTAACCTGAAGAGAGGCCGGGATGTCGCCGATTTCGTCGAGAAACAGGGTGCCTTTTTCGGCGCTGGCGAAACGACCCGGTCTGTCATGTTTTGCGTCAGTAAAAGCTCCTGCCTTGTAGCCAAAAAGCTCGGATTCCAGCAGGGTTTCAGGCAAAGCTCCGCAGTTGACCGCCATGAAGGGGCCTTTGTTGCGCCGACTTGAGGTGTGGATGGCCCGTGCGACAAGCTCCTTGCCTGTGCCCGATTCGCCAAGAACAAGGACATTGCTCTCGCTGTGAGCGATTTCCGGTAAAATGTCGAAAATGCGCTGCATGGACGCGCTTTTGCTGAGAATTTCTCCAAAAGTGTAGCGCCGGGAAAGTTGCTTGCGAAGCTCTGTGACCACGCTGAGATCCCGGAAGGTTTCCACCCCGCCGATGACATTTCCTTCGTGGTCGAGAAGCGGTGCTGCGCTGATACTTAAGGGAATCTGTTTTCCCTCCGCGTTTCTGACGAAGATGGAGCGATTGGCAACGGGCTTGCCGCTGTAAAGGCTTTGGGCAATGGCGCAATTGTCGCCACAGATACTGGAGTGAAAGACGTCGCTGCAGGATTTGCCGATAGCGTCACGCCGTTTCCAGCCTGTAATCAATTCGGCCGCCCTGTTGAAGGAGGTGATTTCCCAGTTGCGGTTCACCGTGAATACGCCGTCGGCGATACTTTCCAGCACCAGATCCTTGGTCATGACCGAGGTCATGTCGCGGAAGGTTTCTACCCCGCCGATAACTTCTCCGTCCGGGTCGGTGAGCGGAGCGGCGCTGATGCTGATCGGGATGGTTTCTCCGTCCTTGCCCTTGATAAAGATGGAGCGGTTGCCGATGGGCTTGCCGCTCTCAACGCTCTGGGCCAGAATGCAGCCATCCCCGCAGATGCTGGAATGAAAAATGGAGCTGCATCCTTTTCCGAGAACTTCGTCCTTGCTCCAGCCGGTAATGTGTTCTGCCGCCTTGTTGAAGGAGGTCAGCTGCCAGTTGCGGTCAACGGTGAAAACGCCGTCTGCGATGCTGTTCAGGATGAGATCCTGCTGCAGGGTGGAGGTTATATCACGAAAGGTTTCAACTCCGCCGATAACTTGACCGTCGGGATCAAGCAGTGGGGCGGCGCTGATGCTGATGGGGATGGTCCGCTTGTTTTTTCCTTTGATATAAATGGAACGGTTGACGATGGATTTTCCTTCGTTGATGCTTTGAGCAAGGATGCAGTCCGCGCCACAGATATTGGAGTGAAAGATGTCGTGACAGGAGACCCCGACTACTTCCTGGGCGGTCCAGCCGGTGATATGCTCCGCAGCTTTGTTGAAGGAAGTGATGTGGAAACGTTTGTCCACGGTGAAAACGCCATCGGCGATGCTGTCGAGGACCAACGGGTAAATCTGGCCGGAGTCGTTGGTGTCGCGGAGGGTGATGATGGCGCCGGAGAGTTTGCCGTTTTTGTTTGGGATAGGTATCGCCGTAACGAGGAGGACGGTTGCTTCATCGCTGTCCGTCTTGCGCAGGATGACCCGGAAGTTATGCATGGCACGGCCAGAGGCAAGCGGCCCGTAAAGGCTGCACAGGGCTTCGAATTTGCCTGTGCCGCTGAAAACATCCTGGCAGGTTTTGCCGATGGTCTCGCCGGCAGTGAGACCTAAAAGGTTTTTGGCGGCATCGTTGAAAGTGGTGATCTGCCAGTTTTCATCAACGGTGAAAACCGCTTCCTGTACGGCAGGATTTGAGGGGGGGGTACTTTTGGTTTCCATTGATATGAATGAGTGGTGTCGGTTCTCTGTTTATAGTTAAGAATCATTATTGAGTCTTTAAATATATAGCAAAAAAAATCAAAGTACGCTTGCGGAAAGGGTGGCATCAGCGTGTTTTTCTTAATGGACACGGTGGGTTGGTAGGGCGAAAAGCTTTCAGGTGCAGGGGGGATAGGGAAGTTTGGTGCAGGAGTGCGAAAATTATCTTGACATGCGGGTTTGTCAAATTACAATGGGCTGAATTTACCCATCGGCAATTAACTCATAGATTAATTGCTTAATTACCTTCCGGATTATCCAATTCCCGAAGGGTGGAAGAAGTCGAGCATCCTTCTGAAATACATTGAGGAGACGTGAAAATGAAGATTGATGATCTTGAAAAACTCAAGAGTGAAGGGGTTGAAAACCTTCCTTCTGAGGAGCGCCGCCGGTTCCTTCGTTTTGGCCTTGCGGTAACCGGTGTTTTTGTCGGAGGGTCAGTACTTTCTTTGACTTCCGCGCGTAATGCTCAGAGTTCAATGGGTCCGGTGCCTGCTGAAGGAAAATTTCCTTACAGCCCCCACTACACCATGGTCATGCGCCAGAACCGCTGTATCGATTGCGAGCGGTGCATGGAGGCTTGTGTAAAGACCAACAATGTACCTTCCTATGGCTATCGCACCACCATTCTCCAGCAGGAGCGCGCCATTGCCAGGGGTGAAAAAGAGCGGGTTTTCATGCCTGTGCTCTGCAATCATTGCAACCGGCCGCCTTGTGTCCGGGTCTGCCCCACCACTGCAACATATAAGGACAAGAAAAACGGTATCGTCATGATGGATTACAAGCGCTGTATCGGCTGTAAAACCTGTATGGCGGCCTGTCCTTACAATGCCCGGTATTTTAAGGAAGAAAACCGGGCCATTGACAAGTGCAATTTCTGCTTCGACACCCGTTTGTCCAAGGGCGAAACCACGACTGCCTGCTCGGCAGCCTGTCCGGCCGGTGTTCGAATCTTTGGGGATCTTACCAATTACGACAGTGAGGCCTATCAACTGATCCATAAGCCTGAAAAGGTTGTCTGGGTCCTTCGGCCTGAAACCGGCGCCATACCGAACGTGTTTTACATGAATGATTAATCAAACAGCGAAGAGGTCCGTAATGAAACGCAATAATATGAGCGTAAAGAATATGATGGGCTTGGCGGCTGTTGTCGGCATCCTTGTTTTTTCCAGCCTGTCCTTTGGCGAGGAAGCCTACGATGAGGATACCTATGGACCGAAAGCACCCATCCTTTGGACAAAACCGGTAAAAGGCGTGGCATTTTTTCATAAAACCCACACCATGGATGCCGGGCTTTCCTGTGACAGCTGTCATGATAGTATTTTTGAAATGGCTGCAGGCACGGCCGAGCAGAATGCCGATTTCACCATGGCTTCATTATATAAGGGGAAATATTGCGGCGCCTGTCATGACGGTTCCATGGCTTTTGCTTCCAATACCCGCTGCACAACCTGCCATATTGGGGTGAAGGGCTATAATAAGCTGACCGGTGCCGCCCCTCAGGGTAAGGGATCTGGAAAGCATTGATATCTTTTCTGCGAAAGTTTCACCCGCCTGAGTAACTGTGGTCCGGCGGTTTGAATTGTGGTATGCCTAAATTTATAAAGCGGAAAGCCTTTGCGGTGTAAGGGCTTTCCGCTTTTTTGTTTTCTCTTCTTCTTTTGGTGGTGCCTGAGCCTAAAAAAAGGTGCTGCTGTCGCAATGACCATGTTGTTCGACATGGACCGTCCTGTAACTCGCATTGTCAAATAATAGGTGAGTTTTCACCTTAGTCATGCTGCATCGATTCGATCTCTCTGTATCTCCAGTTTTTTCAAGGAGATACCCCTGCTGAGATGTTCATGCCCCTCTGCATTTAATTTCTGTAAGTTGAATAAATCCGAACAGTTCCACATTGAGAGACTTTTGAAATATTTGTCCATGAGCCATGGAGGAATTACGGTGCTAGGGAACAATGCGGCTTATAATGCGCTTATTGATGTGTATCATACTGATTTGTAAACAAAAAAAATCAAGATAGTATTCGAGATTTGTTTGTGGCTGTTGTGGGGATGAAGAATTAAAGGGAGAGATTCATAGGTTTATCTCATTGAAAATACGTTGAAATGTTTTTATTTGCTTGTGGGTGGCGCGAAGAATTTTGGTGGATCATTTTTAGCCCGTTTCGCTGCGGTGAATAGATCAAAATGCGTCCTTAGTGTTAAGTAACTTGGAACAGCCTGTGTTCGAGAAAGCTATGAAACTGATTATTGTAGAATTCTAACTCCCTGCTTCTCTAGGTAAAACAAGAAAATCGAAAGAAATAGGGCCATGGCGCCTTGGTGTGGCACGCCCTTTGCTCTTACACTAACCAACATGGGCTGGATGCGCGGGAAAAGCCCATTGCGGAATAAGCGTATGCATAGAAAAGGAGGTGGCCGGGGAGAGTTTGGCAAATATTCTGGAGAGGAAAAGCTCCTCAATCAGCGGGTGGCGGCCCGGAAAGTAGATCGTGCTCCAGAAAATATCAGCAACTGTTTGATGCAGGCGGAAATCGAAAATTAAAAAGGTTTTGCAAGATAACTCCCTGGCCGGGAGTGAGTTACAAACTAACTGTTAATCTGTACGTAAAAATTTTAGGGAGGAAAAACCATGTTGAACGCATTCTCAATCGCTGAGGTGGCAGAGGAAAAGGTCGCTACCCCGACCGTTACCAAAGCCACAATTTTGTGCGCGGTTCTGGTCCTTGTCGGTATAGGTGCTGGTCTGTATGCCCAGGTTGTCGGCCACGAACATGCCTTTAACAACACCAGGCAGATGCCTTGGGGTATCCTGATTGCGAATTATGCCTATTTCGCAATCATCTCCACCGGACTCTGTCTTCTTGCTGTTCTGAGCCACATTTTCGGGCACAACCGTTTGACCCCGCTCGCCAACCGCATGGTGTATCTTTCCATAGTAGTCATCTTCGGCGGATTTCTCATCATTGGCCTTGAGCTTGAAAATCCCCATCGCATGCTTCTCTATAACATGCTCTCCCCGAACCTGACCTCCAATATCTGGTGGATGGGTACCTTGTACAGCATGGCTGTGGGTTTTATGTTTGTTGAGTTCTACCTGATCCTGACCAAAAAGTACTCTCTTGCCGTTACCCTTGGCGTGCTTGGCGCTGTAGCAGAGCTTGCCGCAAATACAAACCTGGGTGCTGTGTTCGCGACCCTTTCCGCGCGTCCCTTTTGGTACGGTTCTCAGTTGCCGGTGTATTTTCTTGCCTCAGCAGTGATGACCGGTTCTGCCGCGATTATTCTGTTCACCAATTGGGCGTACAAGATTCGCAATGAGGAAATGAGCCCGACAACCCGTGAAGGTCTCCAAGGCGCTGGCAAGGTAATGTTCAGCACCCTTGTCCTGCTTCTCATCGCCACGACTTGGAAATTCATCGCTGCTTTTTCCGGTGGCACAGAGGAAGCTCGTCTTGCCGCACTGAGTTTGATTCAAGGCCCACTCTCCATGAATTTCTGGGTATTTGAGACCGTGGTCGGCATGCTTGCCCCCATCGTGATCATGACCCTGTCTCGGATGAAAAGCCAGCAAGCGTTGTCTGCAGCAGCACTTATGGTTTTGGTTGGTGCGTACTTTCAACGTTACGACATCGTTGTCGCCGGCCAGATCATACCTATCTATAACGGTTGGGACGAGCTGCCGACCTATCTTTCTTATGTCCCCTCTGTGTCCGAGTTCCTGGTCGCTTTGGGTGGTTTCGGTGTGGTTGGCCTCGGCTTCCTTCTCGGGGAGCGGTTTTTCGGTAAGGCCTTCCGGCATAGCGGTAAGCATTGATTACTGCGCCAACGAGGCTGAGTAAAGACAAAGGACCTTCCTCTCGGGCGGGATTTCCCGCCCGAGGGAAGCTCAAACCGGAGTAGAGACAATGATATCTGATAATAAGGCAATCTTCACCATAGGAACTGCGGCAAAAATGCTGGAGGTGCATCCGCGAACCCTGAGGATTTATGAGCGGGAAAATCTGGTCAAGCCGTTACGAAAGGGACAGTGGCGCTACTACACCATGGATGACATCAAGTGGATTCAATGCCTCCGGGACATGATCCATGAGCATGGCATCAGCATCGCGGCAATCAAAAAACTTTTGCAGTACACCCCCTGCTGGAACATTGCTGATTGTTCCTTTGAGAAAAGAAAGCAGTGTACGGCGTTTATGTCCAGCGGGCTTGTTCCCAGAAAGATCAGTTTGGATCAACGGTCAGGGGATGTTGCTGCCTGAGCAATGGCGACTGCTATTTAATAAGGAGAACGACAATGACCACCATCACGCAGTTTCTTGACAAAATCAATACCGGTGTCTTGGGTGTGGACGAAGCAGAAGGAAATGTGTCTGCCAAGGTTTCCTTTCGCAAGGTCAGCGAGGCTGCCTGGGGAGTTGCAACCTTTGCTCTGTTTCTCTTGTTGGGACCATTCTCCGCAATTGCTGCCATCTGTAGTGTGGTCTCTTTGGCAAAGCAGGGTAATGGGGCCGAGCCCGAGGCAATGCTCTAAGTGGATTTATGGCGTGGAGATTGTGGGGTAATTTTGTTTCGGAGTATTTGGCACGTAGCGATCATGGTTCTGTGATCAGGGGTGAGCGATCAGTCAGGGAGAAACCCGGCTGGTGATTGACCCTTGGTTGCAGGGGCCTGGTATGCAAGGCAAAAAAAAGGCTGCTCGATTGAGCAGCCTTTTTTTTTGCCTTAAGCGGAAAGCTTACTTCTTGTGGCAGCCGTCACATTTGGTCGGGCCCTGGTTCTTGGCTTTGTGGCAGGTCTGGCAGAGTGCATGGCCCTTCTTCATATCCCACTTCTTGTCGGCCGGGTAGTTGGCGTCCTTGTGGCAGATGTCGCATTCAATCGTAGCCTGATGCTTGGCATGAGGGAATACGGAAGGTTTCTTGGCAGCTTCGGTCTTCAGGGTGATATCAGCAGGGCCCTTGTCGGCGGCGAGAGTGTTGCTGGCAACAGCAAAACCGAAAACAAGCGCGAAGGCAGCGGAACAGATGATGGTTCTTTTCATTGTGTTTCTCCCTTAATACAGTTGGTTTATAAAATCGGGTTATGAATACCCATTCACTTACAAATGTTGCTGTTATAAACCCACTTGCTAAAGCTTGTCAAGCAGGAAGAGCATTTTAATCCTGGCCTGTTTGCTGCTTGTGTTATGGCGGATCAGCCACCGCCATAACTGTGCAGTCCGGAAAGCAGGTAGTTGACACCATAATAGGTGAAGATCACCGAAAAAAAGCCGATGATTGCCAGCCAGGCGATGCGTCGCCCCCCCCATCCCCTGGTGAATCTGGCATGCAGGGTTGCTGCGTAGACAAACCAGGTGATCAACGACCAGGTTTCTTTCGGATCCCAGCTCCAGTAGGTGCCCCAGGCGGAGTTGGCCCAGACCGCACCGGTTATGATGCCGGCGGAGAGCCAGAGGAACCCGAAGAGGATGGTTTTGTGGACGATGTCGTCGATCAGTTTAAGCTCGGGCAGCGAGGCAAGGAGGGAGTTAGGGGCTGTATTAGCTTGTCGCTCCTTGAGCAAATACATCATGCCCATGCCGCAGGCAACGGCAAAAGCAGCATAGCCTATGAAGCAGGTGATAACGTGGGCGATGAGCCAGTTGCTCTGCAGGGCCGGAATCAGCGGTTTGATGTCGGGGTTCTTGAGGCCTGCCATGGTCATGGCCAAAGCAGCGAAAGGCATAGAGAACGCGCCCAGGACTCTGTTTTTGTACTTCAGTTCAAGGCCGAGATAGCAAAGGGCAATGGCCCAGGCGAAAAAAACCAGTGATTCGTACATATTGGAAAGGGGAGCGTAGCCGATACCCATCTGGTGTGATTCGTACCAACGCATACCGATTCCGGCGCTATTGACAAGAAATGCGCCTATGGTGAGCACTGTGGCGAAAAGGCCGAGTTTTTTTGCGCGAAAGACAAAGATCGCGATGTAGAGAATTGCTGAAAAAAGATAGGCAAACGTTGTAATGCCCAGAAGTTGTGAACTGTTCATGGCATATCCTTAAGCGTTTTGAAACGTGGAGTCGTGTGTGAAACACTCGACAAGGGCGGCAAATTCTTTTTCAAAGGCGATCTTGTTTTTGCTGGTGGCGCCACAAACCAGTATCCGGCAGCGATCCTCGTTTTCTTCTCTAACAATATATACCCAAACTCTCCGGTGCGAAAGGAAGAAAGCGACGTATAGGCCTATCAGCATGAGGGTGCACCCGGCATAGACGGTCCAGACGCCAGGATCTTTCGCCACCTGAAGTCCGGTGGCGTATACTTGGCTTGCCTGGAATTCATAGGTTGCTGTCGGGGTGGTAATCGCCTGGATAGCGTTGTTGTCCATCCAGAAAACGTTGGGCTCGTCCTGACCATCGGAAAACCAGACCTTGAGCGAAGCAACGTCACCCATGCGGCTGCGAACTTGCTGGTTGATTACGCCGAAATCGATATCGGTTTCAGGCCAATGGGTTTTCTGACCAAAAGGAATCTGGAAATTTTGTCGGACATTGGTAGCTTTGTTGGTGATGCTGATGTTGAACCCCTGCATGGGCTCGTAGCTGGACTGGTAAAAGGTTATCCCCTTATAGTCCATGGGGTCGTTGACAATGATGCTGCGGCTGAAGGTGTTGTTTGCCGTATCGTCCCGTACCGTAAGGTCGGAACGGAATTCCTTAGGGGTTGATCCGTCAGCATAGAATGAGAGGTTGAAATCATCACACTGCACGGAGAAGCCAAGGGGGATGGGTTTTCCGCTGCCTGTTTCGTAAACGGTGTCGCTGACCCCCCCCTCCGGAATCATGACGCCTGCCTTGAATCCGAACAGGGAGCCGATGATGGCCCCGGCAAAAATGAGAAGAATGCTCAGGTGAACCGAATAAACGCCTAAGCGACTCCATGCGGTTTTTTGTGAAAAGAGCAGGGTGCCGGACGGTTTCTTCTCATGCTGCGCTTTCCATCCTTTTTTGGCAAGAAGGGTGGTGACGACTCCCGTAAGGGATTCTGCATCCCCGCTGGCATGGAACACCTTGGAGTTCGGCATTTTTTCGAGCCGCGCCAGGTCGGTGTCGAGATTGTTCATCACCACCATCTGCCAGACGTTGGGCAACCGATCAATGGTGCAAACAATAAGATTGATGCTGAACAGGAGTAGCAGAGAGAGAAACCACCAGGAATTATACATATCCGGGACATCGAGCATCTGGAAAAACTGCGCGGTGCGCGGACCAAAGGCATCTACGTAGAATTCAGGAGGATTTTTCTGTGGAATAAGCGTGCCGATGATTGAGGTCGTGGCCAGGATCAGCAGGGCAAAAAGAGCAAGCCTGACGGATGCGAAAAAACGCCACGCCATGTTTTCATTTTTTTTCATATGCGCCTTGATAGGGAAATGGGTTTTTGAGGGTAATTTATGGGATAAGACCGATGGTTTTGTCTTGGTGGCACTGTATCCACGTTGGGTAATAGTCTGTAATCTCTACTCGTGTTTGCCTTGGACTGTCAATAGAAAAATCCCAATGAGACGGGGATTTGAGCTTGTAGGCAAACCGCAATTGTGTGCCGTGTCTGTCGAAAGAAGCGTGACGGACGGCATTTGGTCCTGTCTGTTATGATGACACTGAAGAGCCCGGTTTGTTCCGGGCTTTTTAATAGGATTGCGCTTTTTGTAGCGGAGATAAAAAAAGAGAACAAAAGACTTGTCAAGAGAGGGGAGAAGGTGTATAAATTTTCCTCTTTGAAAAGGGGCCAGGCTGGAAAGAATCAGACCGTCTCTGTATGGTGATTTCAAGATACCCGCTGTTGCGGTGTGTTAAAGGAGTTTTGTTATGTCAAAAAAATGTGCTATTTGTGGAAAAGGGCCGACCACCGGCAATAATGTTAGCCATGCCAACAATAAGAACAGAAGGCGCTGGTTGCCGAATCTGCAGCGGGTTAGGATGGCTACCTCCGGAGGCAATGGCCTGCATGTACGTGTTTGCACCCGTTGTATCCGTTCCGGCGCCATAGTCAAGCCTGCCTGAACAATTTCCAAAATCAGTTGTGATAGCCCCAGCTTCTTGTCAAGAAGGTGGGGCTTTTTTTATGTGTGGAACAGTGCCTGCAGGTACCAATCTCTGCACTTGCGCGATCTTTATTCCTTCACGCCCTTATGCTCTTTTTGCCTCCAGAACATTATCAAGCTGCTGCAAGTGCTGGAGCAGACGCAGGAGATGCTCCCTGCTGCTAATTTCAACAACTATGGAAATCTTGGCGATCCCGCCGCTTGAGGTTGTGGCTTCAAGGGTGAGAATGTTTGCATCGTCATGGCTGATCGTATTACTGAGCGTAGCCAGGAACCCTTTCTGGTCACGGGCGATAACCTGGATGTGGGCCCGATGGGTGGCTTTGATGTCCTCGGCCCAACTGACGGCGATAAGGCGCTGCTGATCCGAGGCCGTAAGGTTTGGGCAAGAGGCCTTGTGCACGGAAATTCCCCTCCCAGAGGTGATGAATCCCACGATCTCGTCCCCCGGCACAGGCATACAGCAATGGCTGATCTTGGTGAGAACATTATCCGCGCCGCTCACCAGAATAATGTTGTCCCGATCCCGTTTTTTCCCTCCCCTGGGGTCGGTCGCCTCTTGGACAATATCCTCCGGCAGGGTGTCTCGAATTTCCTGGGGCTGCAACTCTTTGATGATGGACTGAACCGTCATCTTCCCTGAGCCGACACGGCGCATGAGATCATCCAGGGAATTGCAGGCAATGGTCTTGAGGAGTTCTTTGAGGTGGCCGGTTTTGATCAGTTTTTTCAGGCTGAAGTTGTGCCGTTTCAGCTCCCGCTCACAAATTTCCCGACCGACTTGCAGGGTTTTTTCCCGTTCTTCCTGGTTGAGCCACTGACGGATCCGGCTTTTGGCCCGTGCGGTTTTAACAAGGTGAAGCCAGGAGCGGTTTGGTTTTTGCTTGGCCGAGGTGAGGATTTCGATCAGATCCCCGTTTTTGAGCTGGGTTTTGAGTTGGGCGATCATACCGTTAATTTTTGCCCCGGTGCAGCGATTGCCCACTTCGGTATGGATGCTGTAGGCAAAATCAATGGGAGTACTGCCCTTGGGAAATTCTTTTACCTCGCCGGTTGGGGTCAGGACGAAGATTTCCTCCCCATAGAGTTCCCCTTTGACTGCATCAAGAAATTCCCTGGGATCTTCCAGTTCCTGGAGGGTGTGCACAAGTTGCTTGAGCCATTTGAAAAGCCTGGCGTCCTTTGATGAGATCGACTTGCCTTCTTTGTAAGCCCAGTGGGCGGCAATGCCCTCCTTGGCGACCTGGTCCATTTCCTCGGTGCGGATCTGGACCTCCATGAACTCCCCGCGCAACCCGACCACCGAAGTGTGCAACGACTGATACATATTGCTTTTCGGGGTGCTGATGAAATCCTTGAAACGCCCGTCCACCGGCGGCCACAGCGAATGGATAATGCCCAGCGCTTCGTAGCACTCCTTGATAGAGGAAACAATGATCCTGAAGGCAACCTTGTCGTAAACCTTTTCAAAAGGGATACTCTGGGCCACGAGTTTTTTGTAGATGCTGTATAGATGCTTGGGACGGCCCAGCACCCGGAACTGTTTAAGGCCATGCTCGTTCAGTTTCCGGTTGAGCAACTCCTTGACCTCATCGACATAGGTTTCACGGTCGGCGAGAGAAGTGTGGATCTTGGAGGAGAGATCCTCGTATTCCTCGGGGTGGAGATACGAGAACGAAAGATCTTCCAGCTCACGCTTGAGCCAGTCGATTCCAAGTCGGCTGGCCAAGGGGGCATAGAGTTCCATGGTCTCCTGGGCAAATTCAAGCTGTTTGTCGCGCGGAACATACCGAAGGGACTGCATGTCGTGAAACCGGTCGGCCAGTTTGACCAGCAATACCCGGATATCGGAAGACATGGCCAGGAGCATCTTCCGGATATTTTCCGCTTGGTAGGCGAGGTGGCTGTTGAACTGAACATCGGTGATTTTGGTGGTGCCCTTGACGATATTGGTGATATCATCCCCAAAAGCTTCGCGCAGGGTTTTTTCCGTATCTTTGAGGTTGGCGGCCTTCTTGAGAACGCCGTGCAGGAGACCGGCACAGAGGGTGGGGACATCAAGACGCATGGTCGCCAGGATGTCGGTGACCATGAGGGCGTGGTACAGATAGGGTCGGCCCGAAAGACGATGCTTGCCCGAATAAAATTCCTCGGCAAAGACGTGGGCCTTGCTGAGCAGGACGAGATCTTCCTCGGGCATGTAGCCCCTGGCACGTTCGAGTATTTCTTCTATCGTAACCATTTTGTCGTTAACGGTGTTGGTGTTTGTCTGCTCTGATCACTGCGGCGCCACCAGAGCTTCACGGACCAACCCAACGAGTTTTGGGCCGGTTTCGGCCAGGGGCAGGTTCAGGGTGGTGCCGGTGGCCCGGTCCCTGATTTCCACAAGACCTTTTTCGCTGAAACTCTTGCCCACCATAACCCGATAAGGGATGCCGAGAAGGTCCGCATCCTTGAACTTGCTTCCCGGCCGTTCATCCCGGTCGTCCAGAAGGACCTCAATTCCGGCCTTGCCCAACTGGCTATATAGTTCATTGGCGGCAGAGGTGATCGCTTCATCCTTGGGCGAGAGGTTCAGGAGGATGACCTGAAAAGGCGCGATGGGCAGCGGGAAGATGATACCGTCCTTGTCATGGTTTTGCTCAATGGCGGCAGCAACGGTGCGGCTGACCCCGATGCCGTAGCAACCCATGATAAAAGGTTGTTCCATGCCCTGGTTGTCCAGAAAGCTTGCCTTGAGCGCCTCGCTGTATTTGGTGCCAAGCTTAAAGATGTGGCCTACCTCGATGCCTCGGGTGAGTTCCAGGTTGGAGCCGCAGAGCGGGCAACGGTCTTCGCTGGTAATCTGACGCAGGTCGGTGATAATCTGCGGGGTAAAATCGCGATTGAGATTGGCATTGAGCAAATGGAAATTCTTCTCGTTGGCGCCGATGGCGAAATTGTGCATCCGGGTGAGTTCGTTGTCTGCCAGCACCGGGATTGTAAGGCCGATGGGGCCGAGATAACCGCTGGGTGTGCCGGTGGAGTCAAAGATCTCTTTGTCATCCGCTAGTCGCAGGTTGTCGGTATTCACCCCCAGCGCGTTGGCCAGCTTGACGGTCTGCACTTCGTGGTCGCCGCGGAGAAGAACAGCCACCGGCTTTTCTTCAACCATATAGACAAGGGTTTTGACCAGTTCCTTGGGCGAAATTTTCAAGAATTCAGTGACCGCAGCCACCTTTTTCTTGCCCGGGGTCTCGATTTTTTCAAGGGCGAGCAGGGGCGGCGGAGTCGGAGCAGTCGGTGTTTTGCAGCGGGCCTTTTCCATGTTGGCTGCATATTCGCATTCCTTGCAGATCACGATGGTGTCTTCGCCGGTATCGGCCAGAACCATGAACTCGTGGGAAAAGCTGCCGCCGATGGTGCCGGTGTCCGCTTCCACTGCTCGGAAGGCCAGGCCGCAACGGCTGAAGATGCGGTGGTAGGCCTCGTGCATCTTCCGGTAAGTCGCGTCTGCCCCGTCCTCGGTGGCGTCAAAGCTGTAACCGTCTTTCATGATGAACTCCCGACCGCGCATCAGACCGAAGCGGGGCCGGATTTCATCCCGGAATTTGGTCTGGATCTGATAGAGATTCAGGGGCAATTCTTTGTAGGAGTGGACGTTGAGCCGGATCAGGTCGGTGATTACTTCTTCATGGGTAGGTCCGAGGCAGCTTTCCCTGGCGTGCCGATCGGTAAAGCGCAGCAACTCGGGGCCATACTTTTCCCAGCGGCCCGATTCCTTCCAGAGGTCGCCCGGTTGGACCATGGGCAGAAGCAATTCCTGGGCCCCGGCTCGGTTCATCTCCTCGCGGACAATGCGCTCGACCTTGCGGATAGTGGCAAGGCCCAGGGGCAGGTAGGAGTAAATCCCGGAGGAGAGTTTTCTGATAAATCCGGCACGCAGCAGCAGCTGGTGGCTGGCCACCTCGGCTTCGGAGGGGGTTTCTTTCAGGGTGGGTATGAGAAGCTGTGAAAAACGCATGGGGCACCTGGGTAAGCAGTTATGGATTATGCGCGTTTTGGCGCGCCTCTTCAATCATTGCGTCGATCTCGGCCAGAAAAACGGCCAGGAGTTTGTCTTCGGCCACTTTTTTATAGAGCTGGCCTTTTTTGAAAATAATCCCGACCCCGTGGCCGCCCGCTACTCCGATATCGGCCTCTTTTGCCTCGCCCGGACCGTTGACCACGCAACCCATGACCGCAATTTTCAAAGGGGTTTCGATGTTCTGGATATGGCGCTCCACCTGCTCGGCCAGGGAAAACAGGTTCACCTGGCAGCGTCCGCAGGTGGGGCAGGAGATCAGTTCCGGCCCCCGTTCGCGGATGTGCAGACTCCGGAGGAGTTCGTAGCCGACCCGGATCTCCTCTACCGGATCGCGGGTCAAAGAGATCCGGAAGGTGTCGCCAATACCTTCATACAATAAAATTCCCAGGGCTACGCTGGATTTTACCGTCCCGGCAATGAGGCCGCCCGCTTCAGTGACGCCGAGATGCAGGGGGTAATCGCATTGGTTGGACAAGAGCCGGTATGCTTCCAGAGTGGTGAGCGCGTCCGAGGACTTAATCGAAATCTTGATCTGGT
>VMSS01000087.1 GCA_013791995.1 Desulfurivibrio sp.
GAAGGATATCGGGGAAAAGTTGCCTACAGTACGGATCATCCCCCTCACCGGGAGTGAAATCGTTGCCAAGATACTCTTCCTCGGCCATGGAAAAGGCGGTAACCAGCCTATCCTCCTCGGTTCCTTTTCCCGAAGACATGGCTTTGGCAAAAACCAGAGCGCTTTTGGGAAAAAACAGCAAAGGGGCCATGAGTCCGGTGGCATAGAGGTTGGCCAGATCGAGCAGCAAACCTGTTGCATCCTTCACCGGAGAAAAACAAAGGACCTGGGCAGTGCCCTTGTCGCGGCCTCGGCCGATGACCACGGTTTCGCAGCGCTGGTCTGCAGGGGCCACCGCGGAAAGAAACAGATGCTCAAGCCAGACCGGCAAGAGTATCTTGCCGTGGAGCAGGCTGTTGGTCCAATAAACATGACCGGAGGGATATCTGCTGGTCAATTCGCCGTGCAGGGTTATCTCCGGCGAAAGACGGATCTCCCGACGCACAGGGGGAAGCTGGTTATCAAGCCCTTCAGGCGCATACTTCAGCACCTGCTCCACAATGGGGCGCACAGTCTCTTTGATCTCGGAAAAAACCGCTTGCGCCCCCTGCCCCAGAGGAACCCGTCCCTCTCCCCGCCAACGGGCAAGAAGGATTTCCGGTCGGGACAACCCCTCGCCTTTCATCGCCAGCAGATCCCGGCTCAGCTGATATTTTTCCAGACCGTCAAGGTGAATGGGTTCACGGTCCTGGATCGCACGGCTTTTGTCCTGCAAAAAAAGACCGAGCCTGTTTTCCAGAAACCAGCGGACCGGATGCGAAAAATAGCGGGACAGCTCCGGGATGGAAACCGAGGGAGAATCGAGGATAACAGGCGCCAGAGGTTCGGGAAGAAAAACATGACGACCACGAACTCCTGTTTGCTTAGTCTTGGCTGCCCGACAATATTCCGCAGCAAAACTGCACAGCCTTTTATCCTCGCCGGAAAAGTATTTTCCGCTGAAAGGCTGGAGAGGATGGCGAACCACAATCCGCTGGACAAGTCGTCTTCTGCGCTCTTCAAAACCATCCCCCTCCGGACCATGGGAATTATTTTCAAGAATGAAACTTTCCGCCAAAGTATCGACAAGCTCTTCAACAACCACGGCAGGCGGCAGCGCTTTGCCGTCGCGCAGATTATTACCAAGAAAAAACAGCAGAAATTTACTGCGGGCGGCAAGCAACGTTTCCAGGAAGATATACCGGTCATCGTTGCGTTTGGCCCGGTCGCCCCGTTGCGGGTATCGGGCAATGAGATCAAAGCTTTGCGGATGCTCGATGCGGGGGAAATCTCCATCATTCATGCCGAGAAGACAGATTACCCGGAATGGAATAGAACGCATGGGCAGCATGCCGCAGAAGGTAAGACCACCCTCTAGAAATCCCTGGGCAGTAACCTGTCCGGACAGTTTTTCCTTGATGAGAATAGTGAGCCCGTTGAGATCAAGGAGCTGATTGAACCCAACATCCTGGGCCTCAAGGGTTATCTGGGCCAGATTGTCTCGAATCTTCTGCAGCTGCCAGGCTTGGGGAGAATCAAGCAGGAAAAGAGCCGGGAGCATCTCGGTTACGATTCGCTGCCATTCCTGCACATTCCTGGATACGGACAGCTTTTCAGCTTCCTGGAACAGGGTTTCGCAAAAATGGATAAACCTGCCAACAAGTTCAGCGGATTGGCCCTCGATTTCCTCATAGGGCAGGATATCGCCCAGAAAACTGCCGTCAGCACGGACAGCATAACCCAGCGCCAGGCGATCAAAGCCAAACCGCCAGGTGTTCTGCCTCTCCCTCGGCTGGTGCAGTTCCTCCCGATGGAATTCATCGATTCCCCACCTGATCCCGGTTTTCTCCACCCAGAGCCGAATCTTTGGCAGATCATCGGGGGTAATGCCGAAATTCTGCTGGATTGCCTCGCAGGCCAGGAGTTCCAGCACCTCCGAAACAGACATTCTGCCGGAGGCGAGCGTGAGAAAGCGGAAAAAAACATCGATGAGCGGGGTTCCGCTCAACAGGGAGCGATCCGCGATACGGTACGGAATAAACCGTGCATCATCCGAGGAAAGCCCGAAGGCCGCCTCGATAAGCGGGGCATAGGCTGCAACATCGGGCAGCATGACCACGATATCCCTGGGGGCGAGATTCGGATCATCCTGAAGCAGGACCAGCAACTGGTCCTGCAACACTTCGATCTCGCGAAGCCGGCTATGGCAGGCATGGATGCGGATGGAAGAATCATCGCCTGCCAGGGCCTGCGGAAAAACGGTGTCGCTTGCCGGAGAGCGATGGTGCAACTGCAAAATATCGTTTTGCAGCACCTCTAGCATGGATTGCGGCGCAACATGGGCTGTGTAGTGTTCCCCCGCCTCCAGATAGTTGACCTCGTTTTCAAGAACCTCCTGGAAATCGCGGCCCATGGCACCCATGGATCCAAGAAGCGGATGGCCGATATCCAGATAGAGATCTTCCTGGTCAAGTCCGTCAGGCAAACGAGCCAGGGTCCGATGCACCTCGGACCGGGATTGGATGTCTCCAAAATATCCTTCCGCAGGGGAAAACAGATGAAAATGCACCGGCAGGATGTTCGCCAGCTCCCCCATGATCCCGAGATACACCGTGGGCAGGGTATCGATGCCGAACAGGGAAACCCTGGTCGGCAGAAGATGGGGAAAGGGGATAACGCCTGTAGCCAAAGCTTGTCTGGCGCGCAGCATCAGTCGGGCAGGTGAGCAACAGCCCAGATGCTCCACCAGAAGACGCCAGAGCTTGGGCTGCCAGCGGTCTTGTTCCAGCTCATGGGCAAAAGCGCGGTTCTCACCTTCCTCCCAGGCAAGGATCATTTCCGGACGGTACACACAGTATTGGTCAAAGAGATTGGCGATCTGCCTGGCCAGTTGCAGTTTCTTGGTCAGCGGGCCATCGACGAGGTAGGAGGTCAGTGGAGAGAAATCGGTATCGTTACAACAGTCATCAAGGAGGGTACAGATCACAAAGGCAAGCCGTTCCCGGCTGTACCTGTGCACACGATCGCCCTCATCCCCAAGGGTTGCCCGCAGTACACGTTGGACAAACTGCCGGGGATGGGGAAAATCAGGATTGGCCCACACCCCGAATCGGCCTGAAAGCTGCATACCAAGCCAGGTCGCCATGCCTTTGCTTTGCACGACAATGCATTCGGGGGTAATCGGCGAAGAAAGCGGCTCGCGCAATACATCCGTCAGGGATTCCAACAGGGCCTCAACCCTGTTGGCACGATAGATATACAGGCCACTACTCTTCATGAACGTATCCGGCACGACGATACAGAGGAGCTACAACACGGGAGATAACACACTATCCGTTGTCTGAAGCAAAGCGATACACGCACAACAGGAACTATCAGGCCGCCTGGCGCCGCCGGAGACAGTCCTGTAGCCTGATGACAAGCTGGCCAAGTTCGGGCTTGGAGATCTGATCGTCCGCGCCCACGGCATGTCCTTTGTGCAGGGCCAGTTCATTGACCAACGAAGAAAAAAGCATGACAGGGATACCATCGTACCCGGTATTTTCCTTGATCCGCTTACAGAGATTATGCCCATCCATGCGCGGCATTTCTATATCGCTGACCACGGCCAGCACCTCCTGGTGCAGGGTGCCATTGGTTCTCAATTTTTCCAGATACTCCCAGGCATCCTGCCCGTCGGAATGGGCAACAACCCGGTATCCCGCCTTTTCCAGGGTTTTACGAATCTGATCCTGGATGACCCGTGAATCATCGGCAATGACCACAGCTTTATTGGCCTGATCCGCATCGGGACGCGCCAATATGGCATGGGCTTCGGAATCAATAACCATACTGGGATCGATGGTGGCGATAATGCTCTCGAAATCAACCATCTGGATAATATTACCATCCACGAGGCATACTCCGGTGAGACTGCTGTAATGGGAAATGATTGGCGGCGGCGGCAGAATTGCCGTCCAGCTGACCCGATATACCTTATCAACTCCGTGGGCAATAAAGCCGAAAAACTTTCCGTTGATCTCAGTGACAATGACCACCCATTTGGCCTTTGCCTCCGGGGAAAGGTCCGGTTCATAGCCAAACCAATCACACAGATCAATCAAGGGGATGGTTCGGTCCCGCAGCAAAAAAACGCCTTTCATGGACGACACGCTTTCCGGAATTTCGGTCAAGTTATCAGGCATGGCCACCAATTCACGGACCTTAGCGGCATTGATGCCGTATGCTGTCTTGCTGATGGAACCGGTGGTCTGATCGTGCCACTGCAGAAAAAATGTTATAATCTCCAGCTCGTTTGTCCCGGATTTCAGAAGAATGTCGGTTTTGCTCATGTTAAGGCTCCAAGATGTCAGGATACTGCTCAGGATAAAGAATATATTTACAAGTATAGGAAAGCTGGAAATTACTCAACTAAATAATCAAACGTGACACAAAGCGGAAAAGCCCGAAAAAACTCCTACTCCCGGTATTTTTTCAAAACATCACCCATGGCTTGAAACAGGTTCTTGGCTTGAATCGGCTTGACACAGTAATCATCCATCCCGGCTTCAAGACATTGTTCCTTGTAACCCTGTATGGCATGGGCGGTAAGGGCGATAATCGGCATATGCTCGCCGCTGTTTTTTTCCAGCGAGCGGATCAAACCGGTGGCAGCAAAGCCATCCATCTCGGGCATCTGAATATCCATGAGAATGAGATCAAAATGTTCCCGCTCAAAGGCGGCCACCGCCTCCTTGCCATTGTTGGCAACACGCACGGTATGGCCTTTTTTCTCAAGCATCCTCACCGCCAGACGTTGATTGACCAGATTGTCCTCCGCCACCAGAATGGTCAGCGGCGGCAGAGTATCAACACCCTCGTCCCACGGTCTCCGGGATTGCTGCGGTTCTTCGTCTGGCCTCATCAACACGCCCATCATCCTGGCCAGCACCCTTACCAACCGCTCAAGCCTGATCGGTTTCGGCAAAAGATACTCGTCAAGCCCCTCTTCCCACTGCCCCCCGCTTTCACGCCGGTCCACAGCGGTCAGCATTAAGGCAACCGGTATTTTCGCCCCCGCCTGCTCCCGCAAATCCCGGACCAGACCCCAACCATCCAGACCCTCCATTTCAGCATCGGCCAATACACAATCGAAAGGGTGGCCAGCCGCCTGTTCTTCATTGAACAATGCCAAAGCCCCAGCCCGGCTTTCCGCAATCTGCACCGTGAGTCGCAGTTCGGCCAACATGATGGCAAACAACTGCCTGCAAGTCCCATCCCCGGAAACCAACAAAACTCTTTTGCCCTGCAAGGCCGAGACAATCTCATCCCATGGATTGACCGCAGCCTCAGTTCGTCCTGGGGCAAGAGGCAGCACAAACTGAAAATTACTCCCCTGTCCGGGCTCGCTTTCCACCTGCATGTTGCCGTGCATCATATCAATCAATTGCTTGCAGATGGTAAGCCCCAGGCCGGTGCCCCCGTATTGCCGGGTATAGGAGCCGTCAAGCTGCGTGAAAGACTGGAACAGTCTCGTCTGCGCCTGCTTGGGGATGCCGATACCCGTATCCACCACTTCCACTCGAATCGGCAACGTTCCCGGGATAGCGGCAGCCACATCCACAGCACGGGTTATCTTAATACATACCGAACCTGTTGAGGTAAACTTGAGAGCGTTGCCCACCAGATTGGTAATCACCTGCCGCAATCGGGTCGGATCACCCACCACAACCAGGGGAAGGTCAAGGGCAACATAGGCCAGAATATCAAGTCGCTTGGCGTGGGCAGTATGGCCGAACATGTCCGCAATATCTTCGACCAGATCCCGCAACCGGAACTCGATGGATTCCAACTCCAGTTTGCCGGCCTCGATTTTTGAAAAATCAAGGATATCGTTGATGATATGCAGCAGCGCCTCGGCGGAAGAATATACCGTTTCGGCATACTCGGTCTGTTCCTTGCTCAGAGTTGTACTGAGGAGTAATTGTGTCATGCCGATCACCCCGTTCATGGGCGTACGGATCTCATGACTCATATTGGCAAGAAATTCGCTTTTCAGTTGACTTGCCTGCTCAGCCTCATGACGGGCGGCATCAAGCTCGCGATTGACCTCAACCAGATGGTCGGTACGCTCCCTGACCCGCTGTTCCAGCAAATCCTGTTGCGCAAGAAGCTCCCGACGCGATACGCTTAAGTCATCCACCATGGTATTAAAAGTGTTGAGCAGATCCCCGATTTCGTCACTCCGTTCGCCCGTAATCTCGATCTTTTCCAACTCTCCCTTGCCGACCCTCCGACTTGTTGCGACCAGCCTGGAAATCGGATCGACAAAAAATCGCTTCAAGCCAAAGAACAAGACAAGGGAAAGAAGCAGAACAATCCCAAGGGTGATACAGAGAATGAGCACCTGAAGATTTCGCCCGGCAGCGAACAGATCTTTCTCGGGCAATGCGGCTCCCAACCAGAGGTCCGGCGCCACCTGGATAATTTTGCAGTACGAGGGTTCAGGCAACTCATGCGAAAACAGGAACTGCGACTGGTTTTTCTGCAGGGTGTCCAAAAAGGCGGGAGACAGCGTTTCCGGCAGAACTCCGCCGCTGCTCCTGAAAAGAATCTGCCCATTTCCGTTCACAAAAAACATCCGTCCACTCAGGCCGATTTTTGCTTCTTGCACGGGGCGGATCAGAAAATTCGGTTCGATGGTGAGAACAAGGTAGCCTTTCAAAAACGAGTCCGACAACGCTTCCTGCTCCGCGTTCTCTTCATAGACAAGCTTTCTTGAAAAATAAACCACAGGTTTTTTGTTGTCCGCATTGCTTGTCACCTGAAAAAAGGAGGTTTCTGAGCTTTCACGCAATCGCTTAAACCAGGCGGAGTCGCCCTCTTCTTCGGTGACATTGCCGATGTCGCCTTGAACAACCCGAGCGTCCTCATAACCATCAGGCAAGAGTATCCGCATTTCGTAATACTCGGGATAGACCTCCATGTATCTGGAAAATTGAGTAAGAAGCGGATTCTGAAATATGGCGTAGCGGGTCTGCTCATCGGGAATCATCATATAATTTTTGAGCAGTTCGGACCGGGAAAACAATTCAAGATTTGCCCGGGAGATCCCCAGATAGGAAACAAGATTGTTTTTCACCTCCCCCAAGAGCGTGTCTGCCTGGGAAAAGGCGGTTTCCCGCGCATAGCCGGTAAGCTTGGCCGAGACAAACACGCCGATACCCAGAAAAGGAATGGCGATAAGGGGAAGCAAAACCAGGCTGATTTTTGTCCGAAGTCTCATGACCGCTGTAATCCCAAGAAAGACATGAAGGCGGAAGGCCTAGCGGAGTCCTTCGGAAGCCTTCAGAAAAATAGAATTATACCGTTTCTGGACCCGCGGCGGCAGAGGCGCATACACCTCAGCCCTGGCCATGGTCTTTTCATCGGGCCAGATGATCGTGTTTTGCAGGTGCTCGGGAGAAAGGAGTTTTTTTGCCGCCAGGTTCGGAGTTGCCTGGAAGATATGCTCGGCAAGGCGCGCTGCATTTTCCGGTTCGTTGAGGAAATTGATAAAAGCCCTGGCCAGATCTTTTTTGGGCGAAGACTCCATGACCACAAGGTTGTCCAACCAGAGATTGCTTCCCTCCTCGGGAAAAACAAAGACTATATTCTTGTTGAATTCCTGAAGCATCAAGGCATCACCGTTATACACCATGGCCATCAGGATATCCCCTTTCACCAGTTGGGAATTTTTATCCAGATCGGGGTAGCCGTATTTTTTCACAAAAGGTTTCTGGGCAAGGAGAACCTTTTCCGCAGCATCAAGCTCTTCCGTGCTGGTGCTGTTCACCGAATATCCCAGGATCTTCAAGGCGGGCACAATAGCGTCCCGCAGATCCTTGATCATAAAGATCCTGCCGCGCAATCCTTCCTGGGGTCGGAGCAGATCTTTCCAGCCGCGCACCTCGCCCTTGACCAGATCTTTCCGATAGGCGATCCCCATGGTGCCCCAGGAAAAAGGAACCGCATGTTTCATCAATTCAGGGGCCATCCTCCCCCAGGCAGGATCGATGTGCCTGATATTCGGCACACTGGCAGCGTCCACCGGGGCAAGCCACTTCCGGTTCAGATACGACAACCCGTTAATCATGCTCACCAGCACCAGATCATACCCTTTGCCATTGGTCAGCGAAAGCAGTCGCTCCTGCTCCACCTCGGTTTCGTAATAGACCTGCCGGACCTTGACCCCATGCTGTTTCTCAAATTTCTTGATCAGGTCCTGATCCATGTAGTCGGGCCAATTGAGGAACACCAGCTCCTGGGATTTTTTTGGTGGAGGAGCGGTCTGTCCCTCAAGGGGGGAAATAGAAAGCCCCCCCAAAACCAGAACAAGAAAAAGGATGAAATATCCGACAGGACCCAGACGCGGAACGTTAGCAAAAAAGATCATTTGAATATCCTCTTTGATGCATGCCTAAAACGTGGGCATGGGCATGAGCCCCCATTTGTGATTGTCCGAGGTTATTACCACAGACCGGACCGCATGACCAGAAGCTTCCAGATCAACAAGCAGAACCGGCCTTCTCTGCAATCCGATCTTGAAGATGTCCGTCGATGGCACGGGATGACCGCTGGCATCATCCACCCGAATGAAAATGAGTCGTTCCACTTCATAATCGGTTTCCACCGCAGACCAGGTCCGGACATAATTATAAAAAATCCGGAAAAACTTGCCCAACCCGCCACTGAACCGATGCTGATGCCACTCGAGAATCTCGGGAAACCGCTCAATCATGTGATCGGAAAAACGCCGATCTTCCTCGGTAAGCAGGGCATTGAGAAAAAAATCACCGGGCAGCAAATAGGCAACATTGGCCTCCTGTCCTTGCAGACCATCACGCACTTGAGCCGAGCCGAGAGCTGCCTCATACACAGCAAGAACTTCCTGATCCGGCCGGGGAAACACGGAAACAAGCAAGCGGGAGTCCGGGGCCGTGACCATGGGCAGCGTCCGCACCGTATGGCTGCGCAAGCCCATGGCCAGTAATACGGCCAGCGTGAGGGACAAACAGTAGACCACTGCAATACCCAGCCATTTTGGCTGGATCCAGCCAAAAAGAAGACGGTACAGCCGCCCTCCGGGCTCCCCGGGAAGGAACATGGGCGTGTTGGCCATGTACTGCTCATACGCCTCCGGCTGTTCGCGTTGCATGCGCCACTCTTCATTTCGAGCCAGAATGTAATAGACAAAAAGCATGGTGATATACATGATCAGGATAATAAAGCGAGGCCAGTACAGCATCAGGCCAAACCCTGAGATGGCAAGAAACAGATATTGCGGATGACGGATCTTCCCATAAAAACTGCGCTTCACCACACCTTTGCCGGTGAATCGCCCATAGTACAGAGGAATGGCTGCCAGAGAAAAAAGAAGCAACCCGACAATCATAAGAACCTGCAACAGGGAAATGGTCCTGATCAACGGATCATCGGGAAAAACCAAATGCGGCAGGAAAAATTCCGTGGACCAACTGGTGAGAGGGCTTGAGGCAAGAGCCTGAAGCACAGGGCCGTAAATGGAATAAAAATAGAGGGCAAAGGGAGAAATCATAATGATGATTTCTATGCCGATCAGGCAGTAGGCAATAATTGTCCAGAAAACGAGCAGTTTTTCTCCCTTGCCGACTTGAGCCATCCGTCTGGTCCTCCTTTCAAAAACGTTTACAACAAATGCCCGACAAAACCGTAGAGCGTATCGGAAAGCTTCTGCAGGTCGATGGGCTTGTGCAAAAGAGCATGGGCCCCGCTGTGTTCCAGCATCTCCTCCATCTTCGGCACATCAATGGCGGTGATTACAATGATGAAGAGATCGGGATGCGTCCTCTTGACCTTCTGCAGAATATCATAGCCGTTGAGCCCGGGCATTCTGATGTCAAGGGTCATGATGGCAGGATTTTCCTCCTTGAGGATATCAAGGGCATGCTCACCGTTTGTGGTGACGATCGTCTGGAATCCGATCTTTTCCAGAAAAATCTTCAGAGACCGGCAAAAGGCGTATTCATCATCAACAACTAGGATTTTTATTTTTTTCTTCATCCATGGTCCCCAAGGGTGCGATTTTGTTTTTCCTCAGCCGGATTACAATCCTCCTGACCCGGCTGATGCGTTGGCAGAAAGATCACAAACTGCGCGCCTTTCCCTTTTTTCGATTCCGCCCGAATAGTTCCACAATGACGTTCAATAATAGAATACACAATCCACAAACCAAGACCAGTGCCACGGCCAGGGTCCTTGGTGGTGAAAAACGGGTCAAATATTTTAGCAATCTCCGCCGGGACAATGCCGACACCGGTATCGGTGAAACGAATCTCAATACCATCATAAGTTGACCGGGTTTCAATAATAATCCGCTTGTCGCCCGAAGACATGGCGTCACGGGCATTGCTCACCAGATTGAGAAAGACCTGGGCCAGTTGGTCCTCATCCGCTTCGATGCGAGGAAGGTCAGGGTCATAATGCCGTTCCACCCGCACATTATCCAGGTTCAAGTCGTACTCAAGCAGAGCGATGGTTTTGTCAAACAGTGCATGCACATCGACCATGCTGACCTCAAAATCATGCTGGTGGGAAAACGTTCTGAGATTATTGGTGATCTTGGTGGCGCGCTTGATCTGGTTCAGCATTTCATCAAGATTTTCCCGCATGCTCGCGGGGATCTTTTCAAGTTGCATGACCTGGGCCAAGGTACCGATAATATTGAGAGGATTGAGAATTTCATGGGCCACTCCCGAAGCCAGCGTGCCGATGGAGGCCAATTTTTCCTGGTGGATGGCAACCTGCTGGGCAACCTGCAAATTGTCCAGAGCCTTTTGCAACGCATCCTTAGAGTCCTGCAGGGCCTGCTCCGCTTTTTTTCGTTCCGTGATATCCAGCCGGTACTCGATAATCTGCGTAACCCTTCCTTCCTTGTCAAAAATGGGATGCGCATGGATCTCATGCGTGATTTCCTTGCCATTCCTACCCTGCTCAACATATTCCATGAGAAAGGATTCTTTATCCTGCTGCACGCGCTCAAAGGGCGTGTATGGAGGTGGGGCCTTGCAGGAATCAGGTCCGCCGATATGTTGCGGACAACCGGCCAACCCTTCTATGTGGCGCAAGGCGGATGAATTGGCCAGCAAAACCCTGTAGCACTTTGGCCTGACCACAAAGAATGGATGGGGCAACGACTCAATGAGCTTGCTCAAAAACTTGTTCTGGTCGCTGATTTTCTCTTCTGCCTGTTTCCGGTTGGTCACATCGTGGATCATGACAATGGTGGAAGCACCTGTTTCGCCGAAAACAGGCAGAAACTGCAAGGAAACCAAACGTCCGTTGAGGAGAATCGGCGCCTTTTCCGAGATTTTTCTGGGCGAAGCCAAAGGGCTGCCCAATAATGCGGTTACTGTTTCAAGAGAATCATCGACAAAAATATCGATGAAGTCGCTGCCCAGCATTTTTTCTTCAGATATTCCCACCAATGCAACTGCAGCGGGATTAACAAAAATAATCTTCCTGTTCTCGGCAAACTCAAGAATCCCCTCGGACATGTTTCGAAGGATTATCTCGAAATGCTTTCTAGAAGAGAGCAACTCTCGCGTGATTTCACGGGTAGCAACCTCATCAAGCCCTAAAATACCCCGTGATTTCTCCTGCCTGCCTGCCGGGCTTGCCAACTCAAGAACTCTGGCCACATGCTTGGCCAGATTGTTCATACTCCCCTTGGCGATGCAGGCATTCGCTCCCAGGGCCACAAAATCAAGTTCTTGTTCTGCGGCGATGGCTGAAAGAATGACAAGAAACACCTCGTGCAGATGGGGCATGCTCCGGATGATCCTGCACAACTTTTCACCGCTGATGTTGGGCATCACCAGATCGATAAAAATAATGTCCGGCACATAGGACTTTAAAATATCCAGAGCGCCCAAGCCATCCGCGGCGGTACGCACCTCATGCCCACTCTTTTCCAAAAGGTTGACAATGAGTTTGAGCACCATGGGATGGTTATCGACAACAAGAATCTTTCTGCCCATTCGTCCTTTGCCCCTTTTCAGCTAAAAATCATTATAAAATAGTATAACATAGCCGGTAATTGCCCCAGAATTTTTATTACTGAAAAAACAGCAAAACTTGTATCCCGCAGAACCATTCCATCGCGTGATCCCACCCATCTTTTTTTGCAATTTGACTTCTGCCAAAAGGAGAGTATAATCTCGCACCAAATCATGACACCCAGGTTCTGCAAAAAAAACCGGGTGAAGTCATGACGCCCTGACCCTTGTCCAGTCAGCCTGTACATCAACCCGCATCACGGAGTGTTTATGTCGAGTTCCCTGCGCTGGAAAATTATTCTGCTGCTCTTTGTCACTATTTTTGCCGGCTTGACCGTTGCTCCTTCTTTCACCAAGGTTCCGGCCTGGTGGCAGAAATACCTTGCCCCGACAGGACTGAAGCTGGGCCTTGATCTCCAGGGCGGCATGCATCTGGTCCTTAAAGTTGACCTGAAAAAGGCCATTGAGAACAACCTGGACCTGTCGATCCAGGATCTGAAGGAAGCTCTGGCCCAAAAGAATATCACCGTGGTCCGCACCGCCTCCAGCGACCCGCGCAAGATCATTCTGACCCTGCCCAATACCGGTGCTCTGGAAACTGTCAAACAGACCATCACCAAAGACTTCGTCGACCTTGACAGCGACTTCCAGACCGACCAGGGAACCTTTCCCCGGATCATCCTCAGCCTGAAACAGGATAAAATCGATTTCATCAATAACAAGGCAGTGGATCAATCCCTGGAAATTCTCAGAAACCGCATCGACCAGTTCGGTGTTGCGGAACCGGCCATTGTCCGGCAGGGTGCGGATGAAATCGTTATTCAGCTTCCCGGGGTCAAGGATCCGCAACGCGCCTTAAATCTCATCGGCCGCACCGCCCAACTCGAGTTCAAACTGGTGGACGAGACTCCGGGCCTCAACCTGCCGCAGCTCATCGGCCAAGCTATCCAGGCCGGCCAATGGCAGGAGGGCGGGAGCCGAAAGCAGCTGAACCTCGCCTTGCAGAGCAGGCTCCCGGCAGGTTCAGAGATCTACTTCGAAAAAGATGTGGACAAAAATACCAAGAAGGAACTCAAAATACCCATCCTGCTTAAGAATCAGGTGCTGCTGACCGGCGACATGGTCAAAGATGCCCAGGTCCGTGTGGGCGGCAACTTCAACGAACCCTACGTCAGCCTTGATTTTACAGGTCGTGGCGGCACTATTTTCGGCCAGGTAACGGAAAGAAGCGTGGGCAAGCGTTTTGCCATTGTCCTTGATGAGGTGGTTCGCTCGGCCCCGGTAATTAGGGAAAAGATTCTCGGCGGCAGCGCCCAGATCTCCGGCAGCTTCAGCTACGAGGAAGCGACCGATCTGGCCATTGTCCTGCGGATCGGCGCCCTGCCCGCACCGGTGGAAATCGTCCAGAATCTCACGGTCGGCGCCTCCCTTGGTCAGGATTCCATCAACAAGGGATTGATGAGCGGCCTGTTCGGCACCTTCCTGGTAGTAGTATTCATGGCTGTTTACTACCGGCTCTCCGGGGTTATTGCCAACCTCGCCATGGTCCTGAACATCCTCCTGCTCTTTGCCGGGCTGGCCATGATGGGCGGCACCCTGACCCTGCCCGGCATTGCCGGCATCATCCTCTCCGTCGGCATGGCGGTTGATTCGAACATCGTCATCTTCGAACGAATGCGCGATGAATTCGGTCTTGGCAAATCCGTGCGCTCCGGGGTCGAAGCCGGGTATGCCAAAGCATTCTGGACCGTCATCGATGCCCATGTGACCACCCTGATCACCGCCATGGCCCTGTTTCTCTTCGGCACCGGCCCCATCAAGGGTTTTGCCGCCACCTTGTCCCTGGGCATCATCTTCAATCTGTTTTCCACCCTTTTCGCCTCCCGGTTATTCTACGACTCCATGCACGGCAAATGGAAAATCAAAAAGCTTTCCTTCATGCTGTTCCTCAAGAAGCCGAACCTTGACTACATGCGGATCAAGAACCTGACCTTCGCCATCTCCGGCATTCTAGCGCTCATCGGTTGCCTGGCCTTTGTCCAGATCATACGCGGCCAGGCCAACATGGGCGTGGATTTTTCCGGCGGCACCCTGCTCCAGTACCAATCCACTCAACCCTTCACTCTGGGCGAGGTACGCACTGCCCTGGCAAAAGGGAATATTGAGGGCGTGGAACTGCAAAAAGTCGAGGGTGAAAACCGGTTGATCGTCAAGGTGAAATCAAGCGATAAGGTTGTAGGCCACATTTCCGAGGCGGTCACCACCCAGTTGGAGACCGACTTCCCGGACAAACATTTTACCGTGGAAAATCAGTCGGAAATCGGTTCATCGGTGAGCGACACCTTGCGGTCAAAAGCACTGCTGGCCGTGATCATCTCCCTGCTTGGCGTGGTTGTGTACCTGGGGCTGCGTTTTGACCTGCGTTTCGGTGTTGCCGCCACCCTAGCCACGCTCCATGACGTCCTGGCCGTTCTTGGTCTTATCTGGCTGCTCAACATGGAAATCACCCTGCTTACCGTCACCGCGCTTCTGACCCTGGCAGGATATTCCTTGAATGACACCGTCATCATTTTCGACCGGATCCGTGAAAATCTGCACAAGAGCGAAGATCCGGAAAACATCACCGATGCCCTGATCAATACCAGCACCAACGAGGTCCTCAGTCGCTCCATCGTCACCTCCGTCACCGTATTTCTGGTACTGGTGGCCCTTTACGCCCTGGGCGGTTCGGTAATTCACGACTTTTCCTTTGTCCTGCTGGTGGGGGTCATGGTGGGCACCTACTCCTCGGTCTTTGTGGCCAGCCCCATGCTCACCCTGTGGCACCGTGAGAAAACCGCTTAAATGCGCCCCGATCTTGCCCCAGAGCACGTCCACCCCCTGGCTCAGGACGAAACCTTTCGGTTCAGCTGCCATCCCGGCGTCACCTGCTTTACAGACTGCTGCCACCAGTTGGACCTTGCCCTCACCCCGTACGATGTGCTTCGGCTGAGCAAACATCTTGGGCTACCGGCCTCAACCTTTCTTGACCAGTACGCGCTCATCGAGCATGAAGAGGGAGGCGGTTTTCCCAGAATCTTTCTTGGAATGGTGGATGACGGCCAGGCCAGTTGCCCGTTTGTTACCGGTTCGGGTTGCAGCGTTTATGCCGACCGCCCCGCTGCCTGCCGGACCTATCCTCTGGGCCGCGGGGCCTTCACTACCCCGGACGGCGAACACCACGAGATGCACGTTCTCCTCAGTGAACCCCACTGCAAAGGGTTTAACGAGGGCGAGCCCCAGGACATCACGGCATGGCAGAAGGGCCAGGATCTGGCCACCTACAACGGTATGAACGATGAACTGTTGTCCATCCTCCACCACCCCCGCCTCAAAGATGGCCGTCAGCCGGAAGCGCGGGAGATAGATATTTTCCTGGCTCTCTATACTCTGGACACCTTTCGCAACCTGCTCCTCGACGGCAATATTGCCCTGCCCTTCTCGATCACCGAGAACGAGCTGCAGGAAATTGCCATGCAAGACTTGGCCCTGCTCCGTCTCGGCATCAGGTGGTTGGACCATGTCCTGTCCGACCACTGATAATCAGCAGAACTGCCTCTCTTCCGGGCAGCTGCAGGGCGAACCGCCCCTCGGCCGGGAGCTCACCGAACGGCTGTTGGCCATTTCCCACGAGTACTGCGAGGCCGAAGGCGGCTGCCATGGACCGGATCACACCGAACGGGTTTACAACCTGGCTCTCCATATCGGCCGGTTGATGAACGCCCGCTTGGATATCTTGAGCGCTGCGGCCCTGC
The DNA here is from genome assembly GCA_013791995.1 of Desulfurivibrio sp. Lineage (GTDB taxonomy): Bacteria > Desulfobacterota > Desulfobulbia > Desulfobulbales > Desulfurivibrionaceae > Thiovibrio. The sequence goes on from VMSS01000087.1 coordinate 15,866, forward strand.
TCCACGACATAGGCCGTAGCCATGAAATGCTTTCCCAGGGCAAGATCTGCCATGCCACCAAAGGCGCGGAGATGTCCCTTACCATTCTCACGGACTTAAATTTTTCGCCGGAGATGCAGGGAGCGATCCTGCACTGCATCGAAGCACACCGCTACCGCAACAACAAGGTGCCGGAAACCCTTGAGGCCAAGATTCTTTTTGACGCAGACAAACTCGACTCCATCGGCGCCATCGGCATTGGCAGGGCCTTTCTCTTTGCCGGACAGGTCGGTGCCCGACTGCACAACCGGGGCGTCGATGTGGCGAACACTTCGTCTTATTCCACCGAAGACACGGCTTATCGGGAATTTTTAGTGAAACTCTGCAAGATAAAAGACAAGATGCTGACCCCGGAGGGCAAACGACTGGCCGCCGAGCGGCATGAGTTCATGGAGCTCTTTTTCAAGCGACTGGACAAGGAAATTCACGGAAGCCCGCCCAAAAACCCAGACGATAATTCCCGATAGCCCAGGCCGATTCCCGTGGACACCAACACCACCACCCAACGCCTTGTCATCATCATCAAAGACCTGCGCCGAGCTATCCTGGTTACAGGGGTTGCTTTACTTTTGGGCTGCTTTGGCTTTTACAGCATTTCCTCCAACTTGCTGAACACCATCCAGGGCCATCTTCATCAGAAGCTCGCTTTTTTCACGGTGGCCGAGCCCTTCCTCGCCCATATCACCATCTCCCTGGGCATGACGATTTTCACCATCATGCCCATGCTCAGTTATTTTCTCTGGCGCGCCCTGGCCAAGCCTTTCAGCTTGTCCCGGCTCCTTGTTTTCTGGTTCGTTTTTTTTTCCTGCTTTCTTTTTTACAGCGGGGCTGCCTTCTGCTATTTCATCACCCTGCCGTTCGGCATCAATTTCCTGCTTGATTTCCAGACGGAACAGCTCAAGCCGGTTATCTCCATCAGCGAGTTTGTCTCCTTTGTCTCGATTTTTGTTCTCGCTTTCGGGCTGATCTTTGAATTGCCCATTTTTATGATTTTCATGGCCAAGATAAAAATTCTGCCCAGATCGTTTTTTGAAAAAAACCGCCGCTATGCCGCCTTGGTTATCAGCGTCATCGCAGCGCTTCTCACCCCGACCCCGGATATTTTCAATATGATGCTCATGGGCATCCCCCTGTACATGCTGTACGAAGTGGGGATCATTGCCCTGAAACTGCTGCGGATCGCCTAAGCAGCCCCATCTTTCCACTCCCTCTCCCGTTCTTGTTTGTCGGTACAGGTTCACGGCCAGACACAACGATCTTTCTTCTTTTTGGGTTTTGCCCCGTCATCGCCCAACTTAAAAGCCTGCTTCCCATAGCAAACCCTGCAAGACGATTGAGTATGCGCTTCGTTGTAAGGTTTGCCGCCTCAAGCGCGAGAACAAACACTTTGATTTATCTTCACTCAGATGATATACTATTTAGTTAACTTCTAATCCGCGCTCATTCTTCTCAATCAGTGTTCCCCCAGCAGTCCACTGCACGACAAGTCTCAGACACCAGCAATCATTTAGCCGAAACCACAAATGAATTCCCCCCGTCGGAATAGTGGGGTTTTCCTGAGTGCCTTGGCTTTTGTACAGCAACAACTCACTGTACAGGCCCCGTCAATTGCGGCGGGTGTTCTCTTCCAACACAAAAAAGGAATTGCATGACCTTTATTGAAACAATGAAAAGTTCACACCTCACCGCCAAAAACGAAATCCTTTCCGGTCTGACTGTCGCCCTTGCCCTGGTGCCGGAGGCCATCGCCTTCTCGCTCATCGCCCATGTCAGTCCGTTGGTGGGGCTCTATTCCGCATTCATCATCGGTCTTGTCACCGCGCTTTCCGGAGGAAGACCCGGCATGATTTCCGGCGCGACCGGCGCCATAGCCGTAGTAATCGTTGGCCTGGTCACCAGACACGGAGTGGAATATCTCTTCGCCGCCGTCGTCTTAATGGGGCTCATCCAGATGGGGATCGGCCTTCTGCGACTTGGCAAATTTATCCGGTTGGTGCCGCATCCGGTCATGTTCGGTTTTGTCAACGGGCTGGCCATGGTGATTTTCTTGTCACAACTCAGTCAGTTCAAGGTCAGCGGTGCGGATAACTCCCCAGCCTGGTTAAGCGGCATGCCGTTGTGGATAATGCTCGGTTTTGTCCTTACGACCATGGCCATCATCCACTTTCTACCTAAGCTCACCAAAGCCGTCCCTGCCTCCCTTGCCGCCATTGTCTCAGTTTCCGCAGTCATCATATATTTCGAAATCCCCACCCGAACCGTGGGCGATATCGCCTCCATCTCGGGCGGACTCCCCCAGTTTCACCTCCCTGCAGTGCCCTTGAACTTCGAGACCCTGAAGATCATCTTCCCCTATTCCCTGATCATGGCCCTGGTGGGATTGATCGAAAGCCTCCTGACTCTGGCCGTGATCGATGAGATGACCGAGACCCGCGGCCGCGGCAATAAGGAATGCTTTGCCCAGGGCAGCGCCAACCTAATCACCGGATTTTTCGGCGGCATGGGCGGCTGTGCCATGATCGGTCAGAGCATTATCAACGTCAGTTCCGGAGGGCGAAAACGTTTATCCGGTATTGTAGCTGCGGTCGCGTTGCTGCTTTTCATTCTGGTAGGCGCCCCGCTGATCGAAAAAATTCCCATGGCGGCGCTGGTCGGTCTCATGTTCATGGTGGCCATCGGCACCTTTGAATGGGCAAGCCTGAGAATCATCCGCAAGGTTCCGGCAGCGGACGTCTTCGTCATGATCCTTGTCGCCCTGGTAACCGTGGTTTTCCACAATCTGGCTGTGGCCGTCTTCATCGGCGTGGTGATCTCGGCTCTGGTATTTGCCTGGGAAAACGCCACCAGGATCCGGGCCCGAAAACATATTGACGAACAGGGCACCAAACATTATGAAATTTTCGGCCCGTTGTTCTTCGGCTCTGTTGCTGTATTCCAGGAGAAATTCGACGTACAGAACGACCCCCTGAAAGTGATCATTGATTTCAAGGAATCACGGGTGGTTGACCACTCCGCCATCGAATCCCTCAACAGACTCACGGAACGATACGCCAAAGCAGGGAAAAAAGTACACCTGCGCCATTTAAGCGAAGACTGCCGCAAACTTCTTGATAACGCCTCTTCCATCATCGATGTAAATTACCTGGAAGACCCGAAATACAAACTGGTAGTAGACGAACTGGCTTAGTTCCGCAAGGCAAGCCCCCCATTGTTGAACCTGATCAGGCATGTGTGGGGGCAGCCAAAATTGTGCGGAGCTTAGCGGGCGGGCACTTCTACCATATCGGCAATGGCCGTCAGCCTGTTTTTCCAAACTTTTGACCCATCAACCATTTTGCGATATGCTCCCCCTTTGGCAGCTCGCAAAACTCGACGATTGCATGAACTTCGCATCTATGCTATCTAACAGGAATAATAAGAGAAAAAATTAGTCAGATCCCAGGCTCAACCGGGAAAAACCATTTGCGATGGGCGACTATGCCAGCGAACCTCTCAGAAAGCGACAACAAGAAAGTGCTGCTGTACAGCGTGTTCATTGTCACGATTGTCGGGGCCTGGTCTGTATTCGGACCATACGGCGCTTTGAAATACTACGGGGTTGCGAATGAATTGAACGAGGTTCTTGCTCAGAATGAACAGCTGCGAGAAACCAATACAGCCCTGAAACAGGAAATACACAAGCTGAAAAACGACCCGGTGTATCTGGGAGAAGTGGCGCGCCGCCAGTTCGGCCTCATCAAGAAAAATGAGGTTATCTATGAATTTCCGGAGAAAAAGAAGCGACACTAATAAGCCCGCAAGTTGGTTCTAGGATGCACTACCAAAGCATCCTTCGACAGGCTCAGGATGAGCGGAATCAACCAATTAGCCGTTCGCCCTGAGCCTGTCGAAGGGTATCTTGCCCCCTTGTCAGCGCTTCACCCCGCCATATCCTGCACAATCCACTGCACCGCCGCATAGAGATCTTCCGCGACATACGTCGGTTGCACCGTCTGAACCGGACCGATGTACTCGAAATCCCCCCGACCATAGCCGGTAAGCACCAGAACACCCTTGGCATGCACTGCCGCCGCAGCCTTGAGATCCGACCACCGGTCGCCCACCACGTAGGACCGGCTAAGATCCAGACCCAGATCAGCGGCGGCCTTATGAAATAATCCAGGCTTTGGCTTCCGGCAGTCGCAGGCGAGACGGAACCGCTCTTCCTTGGCCTCGGGATGATGGGGACAGATATAAATGCCGTCGATATGGGCACCCTCCTGGGCCAGGGCCTCGGTCATTTTGGCATGCACCTCTTTAATCAGGCTCTCCGGGAAATAGCCACGGGCAAGACCGGACTGATTTGAAACCACCACCACCGGAATGCCCTGATCGTTCAACAACCGGATAGCTGCCGCAGCCCGTGGCAGCATGACAAAACGGGAAATATGGTTGATGTAGCCCATCTGCTCGTTGATGGTTCCATCCCTGTCGAGAAACACAGCCGGTCGCATGCTCAGTCCTCGCTTTTCAGAAGTTTGCAGGTTGCCGCATACACCTCATCCACCCCGATCTCCAGCATGCAGGCAAAATCATTTTGGGGGCAATGGGTTTTCAGGCATGGGCTGCAAGGCAAATTTTTATTCACCACTTCAACTTTGGGTGAAAATGGCCCGGTTGCCACCGCGTCGGTGGAACCGAAGATGGCAACCAGCGGCGTTTTCTGGGCGGCAGCCACATGCATCAGGCCGGAATCGTTGGTAACAAAGGCATCGCACAACCCGATCAGGGCCATGGCCTGTGCCAGACTGGTTTTGCCGGTAAGATCATGCACCCGGCCCGGTGCTGATGCGCCAATCTCCTGAGCAGCTTCGGTATCTGCGCTTGTGCCGAAAACCAGCAGAGTTGCTCCCTGCTCTTCAGCCAACCGTTTGGCAAGCCCTCCGTATCTTTCTGCCGGCCAGCGCTTGGCCGGGCCATAAGCAGCGCCAGGATTCAGGCCAACCACCGGCCTGCCCGCATTCGCGGCAAGAAATTCCCTGGCCCAGGTCATGGCAACATCCGGCAGGGCAAGAAAGAGCTCATGAGACCCGCACAGCAAGCCAAGGTCTTTCAACATCTCCTGATAATAATAGACCTGATGCAACGCTCTGGTGCTTTTTTTGATGGTAACCCCATGGGTCAGCAGCAGACCCCGGCCATCCCTTCGGTATCCGGCCCGAACCGGTATCCCTGCAAGCAAGGCAAGCAAGGCGGCGGAAAAGGCATTCTGTAAAAGAATGGCAAGATCAAACCGTTGTACGGCGAGTTCCCTTGCCAGACGCCACATTCCAGCCAATCCCTTGTGTCTGCCCTTTTTCTCATAGAACATAACCCGATCCACATGGGGACAGGCCGTAAAAATATCCGCCACCCAAGGATATGCCAGAACGGTTATCTCGGCGGCTGGGAAATTTTCCCGGATAGTCCGCACCGCCGGGGTGGTCATGATGGCGTCGCCAATCCAGTTGGTGGAGCGGATGAGAATCTTTTTGGGCGAAAGGTGGCTGATTGTTTTCGTCATTCCTGTTCTTGGCCTGTTCCTAAGTTCCTTGACTGAAGTAAAGATGGGACCTTTGCTTTTTTTCCCGAAGGCGTCAAGTTTTTTTATGCCGGGGGACAAGAAGACATCACAGATGGAATGATTAGAAATGATTACAGTTGATAGGACGTCGCCTTTACTGGGTGACTTGCAGACAACCACCGCCGGGATCAGGCCAACATTTGCAGGCTTTAATCCCCGGTCAGCAAGCGTTCAGCGGCCAGAGCCGAAGTCCGCGCCGCAGAGCACGAAAAAAACGGGGCATGGATCCTTGACCCGGACATGGCCTGTTCAATCCGCTGCAATATTTCCGGGTCGGATATCATGGACCAGCAAGCATCCCCGGTCTGCTTGGGACTTGAGTTTCCGCCATGGATATGGCCGATATAGCCATCGCTGCAGCCATGTGGCACGATGCCCTTTGCCCCTCTGCGCCAGAGAAACGAACAGTCCTCACCCACATCGATATCCGGAAAGGGAAAGCTTTGCCAAAATTCCTTACGGTAACAGAGGGTGGCGCCATGCACCCAGGACCGGCTGGCAGCGGGATAGCTATAGCGCCATGCCTCGCGTCTGTTGCTGTCATAGAAGAGCAAGTCATCAAGCCCGGTGACCTCGGCCTTTTCTGCCAACAAGTGCACAACCTGGTTTGTGATCCAATCCTTGGCATACCAATCGTCGTCATCCAGATGAACGATAATCTCGCCACTCGCCTGCTCACAGGCGATATTGCGTTTGGCGCCGATGCTGGCTCGCCTTTGCAGTGCCAGATAAACGATCCCCTGCCCGTTGCAGAGATGACTGACCTTGCAGGCCCCGTCATCAACCACGATCAGTTCCTTGTTCGGATAGTTTTGGCCCAGATAAATATCAAACGCCCGCTGAAAAAAGTCGGGCCGGTCGGCGGTGGGCATGATACAGGAGACTTTGGGCAAACTCCGGGCCGCCGCCGTCCTGTCTGCCTGGATTATGGCATGAGGACTGGCTTGCCGCCCGAGATAAAAACCCAGATCCTCACCCAAAAAAGCCGGGCTGGGCAGACTTGTCCACCCTGACGCATCAAGAAAATTTCCTGCGGCAAACTGCCAGCTGTTATGGCCGTGCCGGACATAAGCATAGAGACCGTCACCGTCGACCTTGAGCAGTCTCGCCCCATGCCGCTGAGCCAGAACCATGAAATCGGCATCCTCCCGGAGCGAGGTGTCCGGATATCTGACCGCGCCACCCCAGATTTTTTTCCTATAGACCAGAGTCCCGCCCAGCACCCCTTCCACAAACATCCGCTCAAAGAGTTCCGGCGTACATTTCCAGTATTGACCGCTGTCAACGACGTAGAACCCAGCATTGCAAAGTCCGCTGATATCGGCTTTGCCTGCGATAATGGGCGCTGCCTGCCTTGAGAGCCTGTCCGGCGCATACCAATCGTCATCGTCCCATTGGGCGATGAGTTCTCCGCGGGCCAGGGCGCAACCGCGGTTACGTTTCTCACCGATACTGCCGTCCAAGGGGGTTTTGACCAAGCGGATGCTGGATGAGTCCGGCATTGACGCGGGCAAATCCTCCGGCTTTTCATAGAGCACGATCATCTCCCGTGCGGAATAATCCTGCCGCTCGAAATAGTAGAGGGCCTGCTGCACATACTCGGGCCGGTCCCTGGTCGGCATAATGCAGCTGATCATCGGGACGGCGCCAAAAGAGGACGTGCCGTACGGCAACGCCCTTGGCACAAAATCCGGGCAATCGGCGCCCAGACAGTGAGCGCAATAAATCGACGCCTCTCTCTGCAGGCGACGCAGACAGAATTTTTGCTGGTAATACTGTTTATTTCGAATAAACGAACGTTCCCGCTCGCCAGCTACCGGGCCGGTGGCAAGATGGGCAAAGAGTCCCTTACCTCGTAAAACCTTAAATCCCGCACAGACCGTGCGGGCGGTATAATCCATTTCCCAACAGTACCCCCGGCCGTAGCGGATATCAGCGGGCCCCACCGCTTTGACAGCCGCACCCTTTACCGCCAGAAACGCTTCGCTGATCCCGAACAACGGCGCCGTGTCCTCCGCCGCCTCACCACCTTGCTCACTCATTTTCCCACCGCACCCGGCCGACTCCACCTGTAGCGTATCATGGCAGGGGAAATCCACCTGGTATTTGCCGCAGTTGTTCATGGTTGGCCCGACCAAACCATTGCACGGAGAAGCAGCCAGAATCTCGGCAAGACCGGCAAGACACCCTTCAGTAACCAGCACCCCGGCATCGAGAAAAAAATACAACCCCGCTTTCCGTGCGATCAGGGCATTAAAAAAAAAGGGCCTCCCCCGACCGCCGGCATCATCAATGGCAGCAACCGGGAGCGATTTGAGATGGGCTGCCGTCTCCGGTGAAAGGGTATCGCATAACAGAACCACCTCATGGGCAATCCCGGCAAATACCGTTAGATGGTAAAGGGTTTTAAAGATATCCCCGGGGTCGTGCCGCTCATTGATATAGATTCCTACCGCAGCCTGCATTTCTCCCCCCGCCGATACCCTTTTTAATCATAACGAACCCATACAGAACCGAATCACCGGACCATGAAGGCGCCTCGGCCCGTTTCCCGGTGGGGACGGGTAGTTGCGGACATGACCGGCCACCCGTCTCCACCTTCATCCTCACCTTCATTCTCACCAGAGCACTGAACTTCAGACAGAGCAAAGAAAGGATTCCGGTGAATTTACAAGACAGGTATTTTCGCTTCTTAAGGTCACCTCTCTACAGCAAACCCAATAAACGGTAACACCAGGGTAATCTTTTAATATCTTGCTGAGCAACAGAGGGGCATCCTCAGAATAGGTGCTGAGAGATTGCAACAACTTGCCGGTTCCAACCTCAAAAATTCCACAGTGTTTTTTAAATTCTTCGGCATACCAACAGGAATAATCATAGGTGGCCTCTCCTGAAGAAATTTCTTCCGCCACATTTCCTCCCGGTTCTTTGCCCGCTACCAAATTTTCCAGTATTTTGTAACCCTCTTGATTGCTAAGCACTTCGCCGTCCTGTACAAAAAAATCAACACTCCCCTTTCCGAATTTGAATTCTTTCAGTTGATCCGACCATCTTCCACCATGCGCCGACACGATAACATTACTCATAATCAGACCCTCACTAAGAGTATTTCAAAAATGCTATTGAAAATAGCATACATTTCCAATCACCGGTAACGCCCATGATGATTCACTTGATCAAGTGATCAAGTTCGACATGACTCATCTGATCACCATCCATAATCCGGTAAAGGTATAATGCAGACCCATGGGGTCATTCGCATTCACCGGATTCCAGTTATTATTTAAAGTCCCATCGCCTGGATCATAAAAATCACCGTTGGAACCGCGTGCCAGCCAATGCAGCCCACCTCCGGTTGAAACACAGACCACATGTGTCTCTAAAGCTCCAGGCGCCGCATACACTCCAGCGGCAACATTAACATTCCCGGCCCCAACAACAGCCACACACCTGGCCTGCTCTCCCGGATACAGGACATTCAGGGCAATAAAGCCGGCCGCCTGCACATTGATTGACACCTGCCTGCCAAGATTCAGTGCAACCTGAGCCATTGCGGCAGGAGCATTGTAAACATTCCCGGCAGCAAGCAGCTCCGGAACAACGGGCACTACACCTGCGGCATTGTTCAGAATACCGGTAACTCCATAAACCTGCGTGCTGAGTTGAAGATAGGTATCTGCTACTGCTACTGCAGCATTCAAATTGACCGCCTGTGGTCCGGCGCTGGCATATGCCAGGTTTGCATTGACCGGAAATACCCCATGTGCCCCACCTGCTGCAACAATTGCATATGCCCCGCACGCATTAGGGTTCACTTGGGTCATCGCGGCTTGATTTACCCCTGGGATTCCATTGAGAGTAGCTAACGTTATATTCGGCATAATTTCTCCCCGGACTCTACTCCATTGACGTCGTTTGTTTTCCATTACCCAGAACCGGCTCAAGACTTCTCTTGCCGCTGGGCGACAGAAAACGTTCTTGCCTCTTGCTCGAAGAGCTACATATGCTCACTCTATTCCAGCAAAAATTTCACTTGCATCACCACCTTCTCCCTGCCCCATCCACTTTTCTTAGCTCCAGGCCGAACTGCCCGGCAAGGTCATAGCTGATACCGTGAACAATTCCCTTACCTTCGGCAATGCAGAGCTTGCGTTTCCGGACGTCTTCCACGAATTTCGGATTCGCGGCCTTTGCCTGCCGGTTTGCCACGATCCGCATCTTTGCCAACTCGATTTCTTCCAATGTGGCAGACTGCGGCAATTTCCCGAAGTCTGCCAGAATCAACGCCTTGACACGGTCAGCAATACTTCCGTTTTGGGCGCTGATATCGAACATCAGCGCCCTGCCACGCTCGGACCAGAGTCCATAATTCTCGCATAGCCGAACACCTTTTTCGTAATACGTTGCCGCCCCTCTCACCTCGATTGCCTGAAATTCCGTGGTGAGCCCGAGTGCCCTGAACATCTGTTTCCAGGGATCTGTAATAGTATGCTTGGCCTTATTCTGGATCGAGTCGGCAAAGGACAAGGCTGCGCTCTTGCCTCCGTTTATCGCCTGCTGCAGCTGGCCCAGTTTTTCACCGAAAATTCCCGAGGCGATGTCCTGATGATTGGCGAACATCTCTTTCAGGAGCGGCTGAAGCGTCCCCTGCCCGAAATTCCATTGGAGTGCACCAAAACTCATGCCCTGGCCGTCGAAATTTCCGGTCACCGTTGCAAAGCAATCCGGAAAAAACTTTCCGGTCTCGAATGATCCGGTAAGCGCCAGGCAGCGCGAGTCCAGATCGCCGGATACCACCTTGGGTTCTGACACTGAGGAGGGAAAAAGTTTCCCCCAGGTCTCGGGACCCACAATCCCATCCACCTCCAGCCCGGATTTCATTTGGAAGTTTTTTAACGCGGTCTCGGTTTGGGGGCCGAAGACCCCGTCCGGCTCCCCTTGATAGAAGCCTGCGTCTTTCAGCGCCTTCTGGATACGTGTCACGTCATCTCCGGTTGATCCATATTTACATACCGCCATTAATGCACCTCCCCTCTCTCCAGTCCTTATCGATTATCGGTACAGGTGACTTGGCAACCCGAGATAGGCATACTTGATGATATAGTTAACAGCGATGTTCACCGGCCTTGTTTCGGTTCCGGACAAGCTTTCGGCCCCGCTGCTGTCGGTATACAGGCCAGTGGTATACGGTTGCTTCGGCGTCGAGGGGTTGACAAGGCCGGTTTCACCAGGCGCAGCGCCGCCGCCGGGATAGTTCTCGTATTGATGCTCATGCATCTGCACCATCCCATCTTCAACGGAACCGAGGCCTTTTTTTGAACCGGTGGAACCGGGACCGGGATTCTTTTTTCTCTCCCCAAACCCCTTGTCGACTTTGTCATCAGTCGCCACCCCTCTCAAAAAATACCCCCGGTAATCAGGCAGATAAAAAGAACTTTTATCGCCACCGTACAAATGGCCCAGAACCGCGTATAACTCCGGGTAGGACCCGGTCTCAAGCTTTCTCCCGTCACAGACCATCCAACCCCAGGCCTCCACATTGGTCCGATGATCACTGTCTCCGGTATCAATGGTGCCGGCAAAGGCAAGAACCACTCCCACCGGCAACCAGTCGTGTCTTTCGAAAAGAAAAGGGGGCGCCGGCGGTACCGGCATCATCTGTCCCGTGATCATTGCGCATCCTCAATGCCGTCACCCGGCAATTCGTTGCTTTCTTGCAAAACCTGCATGGTTGTCGGCACAATCACCTCCCAGGAGGCCGATTCCAGATCACCACCAACGCTATCCGTGCGGATCTTTTGCAGTTCATCAACAATGGAAATATTTTCGTAATGGACTGGAGTCATATCGTTGGCCCCAGGCATGATCATTGCCGAGGAGAGATAGTAAAGCACCTTGCGGGTGTATTCGGTACTTGTCGGCACCATTACCCTGGCCTGGCCGGCCTGAAGAAATCGGACAAACAGTTCGTCGTCGCCGGCCATGTCGCCGATATTGGCCCAACTCCTGCCATGGGCCTCGCCATCGTCAAGATCCAAAGAGAAATCATAGGTCATCTCCCTCCATTCAAAGGCATTTTCAAAAAATTGCAGGTAACGCGGTTCATTCACGCTAAACAGCGACGGGTTCGGCGCTGTCGGAGTACCCACCAATCCTTGCCGCCTGGCAAGCAGCAATCCCATACATCCTTTTCTGAGCACGCTGCGTTCGATGCGGCGACATGCCAATGAAGAGCGTGCAGAAGCGACCGCGCCGCCGTTTCGGGAGGGCGTCCGCTGGTAGTAGGCGTTCTTCCGGCGGTGATAGCCTTTGAGCAAAACCCCGTAGGTGGCAATCTGCCAGCGCTCCCATTCGGCTACGGTCGGCACACAGACTATCTCCACGTTCAGATAGCAATCCCCGGTAACGGTCGGCGGCGAAGTGAACGCGACCAGCGAGGTCAGGGAAACAGGAACCGCTTCGAGTTCCAGATTCATCGCAAGCGCCATGCCGCTTTCCTTGGCACTCAGAGAAAAGGGCTGGATTCCCAGCAGGCCGTTTAAGGTGAGTTGGTCGGTCTGTTCCGGAAAAGCTGCCCTGACCTCTGCCTTTTCCGCCTGGTATCCCTGGGGCAGGGAAATCTGGCTGGTCTGGTTGGCGGTCAGGACGGTGGAGACGATGCGGGTTGCAAGGGGCGGAGGCTCAAGCTCGGTTACTCCGTAATAGGCGGCCAGGGATGGATAATTATCAGGAGTGACGTCAGTATAGGATCTGATCTTGAAATGTTCCGGCGGCAGGGGTTCGGCGTAGTTGATACCGCGCAGGTTCAATTCCTTGAGGATATATCGTTCAGCCGGATCCTTGAGCAGGAACTCGATCATCAACCGGGTCCCATAATGCACAACCGACACCCGGTACACCTTGTTGAGCCAACGGTAGATGCCGCGGATGTTGCTCGCCCCCCCGACGTTATCAAAAACACTGACCACGGTTTCTTCGTTTTCGTGAGTACTGGAGGCCAAACGTACCCGATGGATTTGTTGGCTTACCCGGTTCACCGTCCGGTTGAGAATATTTCTGGCAAAACGCGACACATCATCCTTGGCCGGTTCCCCGTCGCCCTCTTTTTTTTCGACACTCCACGATCCTTCGAAGGTTACGGTACTCGGGGGCCCGTAGGTGGTCTTGAATCCCTTGTCCTTGTCATAATC